>CAYMZW010000104.1:0-2002 GCA_964395005.1 uncultured Rivularia sp. | reverse complement strand
AAAACCGCCACCAAATCGGCTTCTTCAAAAAAAATTTTCCAAACGTTAAGAATAATAGAAAAACTGTGAAAACTTGATCTAATAAAATACATAGCGCGATAAATAGTTTTGAATCATTCTTCCGCAACGATTCAAAACTAACAAGAATATAATATTGATACAACTTATTTACGTCTTTCTTGTAACTTGCGATAAACAGATTTTATATCCACATTATGATGAGCTAAAGCGACCAAAGTATGATATAGCAAATCTGCAACTTCACCGGCGATCGCCTCAGCATCATCATCTTTACAAGCCATAACCACCTCAGCGGATTCCTCGCCAATCTTTTTTAAAATTTTATTATCGCCACCTTGAAATAACTTACAAGTGTATGAATCCTCAAGGGGATTATCGCGTCGGTTAGATATTACGTCAAATAATTGTGACAAAGTATCGGCAGGAGGTGGAATAATTTTGCTATCAACCTGGTGAAAACAACTTCTTTCTCCGGTATGACAAGCAATATCTCCCACTTGTTCGACACTAATTAAAAGAGCATCACTATCACAGTCGTAGCGGAGACTATGCACCTGTTGAATATGTCCGCTCGTCGCACCTTTATGCCATAATTCCTGACGCGAACGGCTCCAGAACCAGGTTTCACCAGTTTCCAAAGTTTTAGTTAAAGATTCTTTATTCATCCACGCCATCATCAAAACCGTGCCATCTAAATAATCTTGAACTATAGCTGGCACCAAACCTCGTTGATCGTAGCGAATTTGATCGACGGGGATACAGTTTTGCGAATCTGTTAGAGAAAAAAACATATCAGCTAGATACCGCCCTATAGTAAGAATGATTTATAAATTAACGATATCATTCTCTATGCTGTATCTTTAGGGGATGTTTTTCGTTTATGCTTACGGATAGACTTCAAAGAATTACGAATGTACCACCTAATTAGTGCATTCTTGGCGGCACTAAAGTGACTTGATGAGCTTTATAGAACTTCACCGTAATCAAAAGTCGAGTTGACGAATACCTTCAAAAACCGTCTATTAAGGATTGCAAATCTTAATACAGCAAATCCCGTTTTGACTTACATTACCTATTATTATTTTCCAGAGAACGCGCATTTGGGCTAATTTATTACGATATAAGTTTGAACCAGTATTAGCCCCTATCCAAAGATAGACTTTATTTATCACACTCTAGGAGACAACCTTGGTAAATACAACGATTAAAACTACCAAATCACAAGAAATCTTTTCAGCCGCTCAAAGCTTGATGCCGGGAGGAGTAAATTCTCCCGTTCGCGCTTTTAAATCTGTAGGTGGTCAACCTATCGTTTTTGACAAAGTAAAAGGTGCTTACATTTGGGACGTAGATGGCAACGAGTACATTGACTATGTAGGTACTTGGGGCCCGGCAATTTGTGGTCATGCCAATCCTGAAGTAATCACTGCACTTCATGAAGCTCTCGAAAAAGGTACCAGTTTTGGTGCCCCTTCAGTATTAGAAAATGTTTTGGCGGAAATGGTCATCGATGCTGTTCCTAGCATTGAAATGGTAAGATTTGTGAATTCCGGAACCGAAGCCTGCATGGCCGTGTTGAGGCTGATGAGAGCTTTTACCAAACGAGACAAAATTATCAAATTTGAAGGCTGTTACCACGGACACGCCGATATGTTTTTGGTAAAAGCAGGTTCTGGGGTAGCTACCTTGGGTTTACCTGATTCTCCAGGGGTTCCGAAATCAGTTACTAGCGATACCTTAACCGCACCCTTTAACGATTTAGAAGCCGTAAAAGCATTATTTGAAGAAAACCGCGATCAAATTTCTGGCGTAATTTTGGAGCCAGTGGTAGGAAATGCTGGTTTTGTTCCTCCTGATGCAGGTTTTCTAGAAGGATTGCGCGAAATCACTACCGAACATGGCGCGTTATTGGTATTCGATGAAGTGATGACAGGCTTCCGCATCTCCTACGGTGGCGCTCAAGAAAAATTCGGCGTTACTC
>CAYMZW010000103.1:0-17321 GCA_964395005.1 uncultured Rivularia sp. | reverse complement strand
CCCAATGCCCAATGCCCAATGCCCAATGCCCAATGCCCAATGCCCAATGCCCGATTACCAATTACTAATTACCAATTCCCCTTTTATGCAACTGCTGCAAATAATTCCGTAAAACTTTTAGCGACAGCGTCTTCTTTGGAAACAATTTCTACAATTTTATTGCGGGAAGCTGGTTCAAGCAGTGATTCTACACAAACTTGAGCGACTTTTTGCCGGGGAATGCTGCCGTCAAACATTGTATCTGCCGATTGCATGACGATAGGATTGCTGTTGTCTTCGTTTTTTAATCCACCAGGACGCACTATTGTATAAGTTAAACCACTTTTCTGAATGTATTCTTCTGCTTGTTTCTTCCAAACCAAAATCAACCAGAATAAATTTAGCGGATGGAAAAACTTGGAAGTGCATAAAGAAGAAACAAGCACAAAATGTTCGATTCCTTTTACTTTGGCAGTATCCACCAAATTTTTCGTACCTTCGTAATCTACTTTATATGGCCCGGTAGGATCGAAACTTGGTGCCGCACCAGTCGCACATAGTAATACCGTGCTATCTCCTAAAGCAGCAGACAAATCTTCTGGCTTTAACACATCACCTTGCACTAAGTCCACACCAGAAGGCAAAATACTTCTAGCTTTCTCTAAATCTCTTACTAATGCACGCACTGGAATATTGCGCGCTACCAATTCTTGGACGATGCGCCTTCCTGTTTCACCTGTTGCCCCTGCTACAAAAGCTTTCATGCCTACCCCCAGATTGGGAAACTTATATCACTATCTTTCGTTCTCTATTGTAGAGATTTGGTGAACTTTATTGCCAATTGTTAATATTTCGATGAATTTGCCTTCTTGATGCGAAACATTTCATCTAGGATGGGAATTATTATTTTATCCAAACTTATAAGTATACAAGAATACATTTATGGTTTCAATCAATCGAGAGTGTAAATCTGAGAAAAAAAGTGAAAATATTATATCTGTGGCATCAACTGTATCCGATCCACAAGATTTATCCTTAGAGGCATTACAGGAAGAAACAAAATTTTACGGTACTTTCAGCGACTGTATGGAGTTATCCGCATCTGCTGAAACTGTTGCCGAATATCTTAACAATCATTCTGAATGGTTTTCTCGTTGCGCTCAACCAATGAAAGTTGAACCTTTGGGAGAAAACGGTTATGAAATTACAATCGGGCGTTTTGGCGCTTTTAATTACGAAGTAGAGCCGAAAATCGGTTTAGAACTTTTACCTCCCCAAGAAGGTATTTACCGCATTCGCACCATTCCCATTCCAGACTATCAACCCCCTGGTTACGATGTGGATTATCGCGCATCGTTACAACTCGTTGAAGAAAATACTTCCGCAGAAACTCCAATAACCAGAGTTGAATGGGAATTATATCTAAACGTTTACGTCGAATTTCCTAACTTTATAAAACGCTTACCAAAATCTTTAATTCAAAACACTGGCGATCGCCTGCTCAATCAAATTGTTCGTCAGGTGTCTCGCCGTTTAACACGCAAAGTTCAAGACGATTTTCATCAATCTTTAGGCATACCTTTTTCACATAAATCAAAAAAAGCATGAGAAACGAAGGATGGAGCATGAAGGCTGAAATTAATTTACCTTCATACTCCACACCTTATTTAGTAATTCAAAAGCATTAATGCTCTATCGTTTATTTTTTTTAACTCCCTACTCCCTACTCCCTACTCCCTACTCCCTTCACCCGCCAATAAAGCGATTGCGAAACTACTAAGCTTTAGTGAGAATTTTTTGCACAATTTGCACGCCACTGATAGCTTGCCATGTAAAAAGCCCTATGATAGTAAAGTTCAACAGAATATGAGTCATCCGCGCCCAATTTGCTCCTTTCTGCATAAATGGAGATAAAGAAGCGGAAAAACCAATCAAAGCTGTCATTCCCAGCCCAGCAAGTAGATGGGGACCGACAAATAATTTACCATTATTAATATAGGTAACAGCCATCCCACCAATAGAACCCGATACCATTAGTGCTAACACTAAAGAGCCTATTTGAAAGTGTTTGATATTATACTTACCTTTAATAAGTTCTTTCTTCTCTTCACCCGTAGCATTTCTAGTACGCTGTACCTGCAAACCTAAATAAGCCGCATAAAGCGTGCATAATAGTAATGCCCACATTAGCACGGGATGAAAAAATTGCATCCAGTATTTAACTTCCGGTGAAAGCTCCATCGTGTTCTCCCCAATACTTAAATCTTCATAAAAATTAGCATAGCGCGTCGCGGGAATAGGGAGTAGGGGATGGGAAAATAATAACTGGCCATAGGATTGGGAGTTAGGAGTTAGGAGTTAGGAGTTAGGAGTTAGGAGTTAGGAGTTAATAGTTTTGATTTCTCTCTATCTCACCATCTCCTTCTCTTTCCAATGCCCAATGCCCAATTCCCAATGCCCAATTCCCAATTACCAATTACCAAAAACCAAAAATGAGCAAAAACAATGCTTCACTGCTAGAAGCGGCTAGGAGTGGTGATATCAAAATGGTGCAAACTTTTTTAAGTACGGGTGCTTCGGCGAGTGTTGACGATAAAGATGGCACTACAGCGCTAATGTTTGCTGCGAACTCTGGCTATACGGAAATTGTCAAAATACTGCTGGATTCGGGTGTGGATATCGATCGCAAAAGAAAACGTTTTGGTTTGACAGCTTTAATGTTAGCTTGCGCTGCTAAACAAGTTGATATTGTACGTATATTGATTTCAAAAGGTGCTGATATAAATGCTGTGAATGAAGACGGCAGCACCGCTTTGATGATAGCTGCTCTCAAAGGTTATGGTTCCATAGTCAAAGCTTTAGTAGATGCTGGAGCTAATGTAAATCTTCAAGATAAAGACAATGATACAGCTTTACAATTGGCTGTAAAACAAGCACATTCTAAGGTAGTAGATATTTTAGTTAAGGCAGATGCTGACGTAAATATCCGAGATGAAGAAGGCGAAACGTTATTGATGGTAGCCGCAGAGAAAGGATATTTGCAAGTAGTTGAGGCACTATTAAATACGAATATTGATGTAAATGAAAAAAATACTCATGGAGAAACGGCATTATCGGTTGCCGTCGCAGGGGGACATACTTCTGTAGTCACGACTTTGGTGAATAAAGGCGCTGATGTAAATTTCCAAGATGAAGATGGGGAAACACCTTTACATATTGCAGTTGTCGAAGGTTTCACAGAAATTGTAGAAGTACTTCTTAATAATGGTGCAGATGTAAATAAAAGAAATAATTTAGGCGATACACCTTTACTTGTCGCAGCTTTACAGGGATACAGTACTATTGTGCAAAAACTTTTAAAACAAGGTGCTGATGTAGAAACAACTAATTTAGCTGAAACACCGTTAACCTTAGCGACAATGCAAGGAAATATAGAAACTGTAAAAGTTTTACTAGAAAATGGTGCTAACACTAATACTCAATTACAAGATGGAAAAACTTTATTAATAGAAGCTACAAAACGTAACTTTAAAACAATAACTCAAGAATTATTAGCCTATGGTGCCGATATCAATCTTAAAGATGAAAATAGCGCTACAGCATTAATGTGGGCAACATCGCTTGGTTATATAAAAGTGGTTGAAGTATTGCTAAAGGCAGGTGCGGATATTAATTTAAAAAATCGAGGTGGTTATACTGCTGTAATGCTTGCAAAATTTAACGGTTATCCCAGTATTGTCAAAATGCTCAAAGCTGCTGGAGCTAGGGAATAATAAAAATTTGCCCCTAAGTAGCTATAGCTCTCAATCTAAAGATATTAAAACTCAAATATTTGCTACAAGCTGGCTAAAAATTATTCAAATGTAAAATTCTTCTGCAATTAAGGATATTTTATACAAATGTATTCCATAATACAAGGGATTTTATATTACGAACTATTAGATGAACGCCAATAATGCTTTACCTTTACATCTTGCTAAAGATGTAGATTTAGGGGTTTTTAACTCTATCCAAGGTCCCGATCACAAAGAAGGGAAACCTGTAGAAGATATGAAACGATTATTTAACAAACAAGTAATCGTTGATGATGAAACTTTGTTAGATATTGAAACAATTAAAGTACCTGGTTTTATTGGTATTGCGGATGAGGAAATAGTTATAAATCCCCAAGGAGAAACAGTTTCGGGACATCAAGATATTGTTCAGTTTCTTGAAGAATACGGTTTGCTTGTTTGCACTTTTCAATATAATAAAGACCGTTATGGTAAAGAAATTGATTTACGTCGAAGTCCGCAAAGCTACTCCGAAATCAGTGATTTGATGGAAATTTTCATCAAAAATGAGGGACATCATTCTGGTGTAATTGTACCGGCAATTAGAGAAGGTGAAAAACCAGCTTTTGCTTCTTTTAACGAACCTGATAGCTATCATCGCGGATTATATGGGCAAAGCGGGTTTGTTGCAGTAGCTCAAAACTTAGTTTTTCCCCAATTTGTCACGCAGCAACAGCAAAGGGGTTATACCGACAGCATTATTTGTTGGATGGCTTTGATGAATCCGTTTGTGAAATTTTCTCAAAACGATTTTAATGGGGGAGATCCAACTCGCGTTATCGATCGAGCTAGTCTTACAGAATTTCTCAAAAATTGCGCTTTAGCTAGTCTTGGTGATGAGAGTGCGATCGCCTTTCTTAACGATGTCGGAAATAAAGCTTATTGCGCCGAGTTTGTGCATATAGGCTTAAATACTCCCGTTTATCCCTTTAATCTCAAAGGTTTAACGTCATTATTGAATGATGAAGGTAAAGCTAAAGAAATCCTAGCAATTCAAGAAAAACAAAATAGCAGACAAGAAAATATCTTCAGCAATCGCAGCACAAACCCAGAATTTCAAGCTTTTAACATCCAGATGCCAGTTGTACCGCAGGATTTACCATCTTTGAACGTACTCATGGCAAATAACGGCATCAATATAGACTCTAACAGCATTCCTTTTCCACCTTTCACACTTTCTCAAGTATTGCGTCGTGCTTTCCGCACTTTATTACCGCGTCATAAAGATGTTAATAACCCTAAAATTATCGAAGCACAGGTAAAGCTTTTTGGGTATCTAGAACCTTTAATTTTCAAACAATTAGGACTTGATAAACCATTAGCTGAGGCTTCTTCAGAAGCAGCAACCGCAGAAAGAGAACAGAAAATTAAAGGAGTGCAAGAATTTATCGCCTTTATAAAATCGCAACTCCAGCAAAACTACGACAGCTACACCCAATTTGATGCTGTAATCGATAAAATTATGCAGCAAGCCGATGAATTAGTAGGTGCGAATGATGCAAAATACTTTATTCCACCGCGTATTTATGTAGACTTGGGACAAAATGACGACGATGGTAATTTACCTCAAGGTTGGGGATTTAAGTTAAATACTTTAGGTGCATTAATTGATAGAGCTGCAATTATCAGTACTACTGCATCTCCTCAACCTCCCGCTCCAGAGCCACCAGAGATTCCAGAAACACCCGAAACCCCGGAAACTCCCCCCGAAAATAATCCTCCGCGCAGAAAATCGCAGATGATTTAATTTTTAATTGATAGCTTGTAGGGTGTGTTGTCGCAAAGCGCAACGCACCATTAAAATTAAAAATTAAAAATTAAATGAAACTGTAGTTAGAAGATTTTATTCGTTTGCGAGATGGTGAGAAAATATTCACACAATCTTACCAGCTAACAGGAAACTTAAATTGCTCCCCACCGAATTCTCTCCCATAGCTCTTATCGCTACTACTCCTACTGGAGCCAAAACACTTCAACCCATGAGCCAAAACGATTTTACGTTGTGGGTTCCCGAATCATTATCTGAAATTAAATACGCCAAAACATACAAAGGTTCTCTGAAAAATCACGTAGCTAATTTATGGAAAAATCATCAAGCTTTTGTTTTCTGTTTGGCTACAGGTGCGGTAGTTAGACTGATTTCAGAATTATTAAAAAGCAAGTCTACAGATCCAGCAGTAGTGGTAGTAGATGAAACTAGAAAATTTGTAATTAGTTTATGTGGTGGGCATCAAGGTGGTGCCGATCAATTAGCAAAATTGATTGCTTTACAATTAGGTGCAACAGCAGTTTTAACCGGCGCTTCCAACGGCTTAGAATTACCTGCGGTAGATATGTTAGGTGTCCCCTTCGGATGGTGTCGCGGGAATGGTGATTGGAATGCAGTTAGTGCGGCAGTTGCTAAAAGTGAAGATGTAGAAGTAATTCAAGAAGTTGGTTCAACCTTATGGCAAAATCATCTACCATTACCGCATCCCTTCAAATTCTCCGAATCGCCAACCACAAAAGCCAAAATTTTCATCACTCATAAATCTTCTCCCTCTATCTCCCTTTCTCCCCCTCTCCCCATCATCCATTGGCATCCCCGAGTTTTATGGGTAGGAATTGGTTGTGAAAGGGGTACTTCAAAACAGGTAATTGCAGACGCTATTGATAAAGTATTTAAAGAAAATCAATTCGCACTTGCTGCCATAGCAGGTATCGCCACAATTGATATTAAATCTGATGAAATTGGTTTGTTAGAACTTTGTCGCGAACGAAATCTGCCGATTATAACCTTTTCATCCGAAATTCTTAAAACGGTAACAGTTCCCAATCCTTCCCAGGTTGTGGAAAAAGAAGTTGGAACACCCAGTGTTGCCGAAGCTGCTGCAATTGTCGCCGCCAATGTAGAGACGCGATATATCGCGTCTCTACAAATACCCAAACAAATTTACCGCCCTCCAATCCAAAATCCAAATTCTAAAATCCAAAATCAAAAGGGTGCGGTAACAGTTGCAGTCGCCTTAGCAGAAAAAGAATACATCGGTCGCGTAGGTAAATTACTGCTAGTAGGAACAGGTCCCGGAAACCTCGAACAAATGACCCCAGCGGCACAAACGGCCGTAGCTAGCGCCGATGCAGTCATTGGTTACGGTTTATATATCGATCTGATTGCTCCCATCCTCCAGAAACACCAAATCGTAGAAGCTTTGCCGATTACCAAAGAACGCGATCGCGCAACTCGTGCAATTGAGTTAGCTAATTGGGGTTTAACTGTAGCGGTTATATCTTCTGGTGATAGCGGTATTTACGGTATGGCTGGTTTGGTAATGGAAGATTTACAAGCTAACAGTTGGGATGGTAAAAGTCCCAGTGTAGAAGTATTTCCCGGAGTTAGCGCTTTTCAATCGGCTGCTGCAAGAGTTGGTACGCCCTTGATGCACGATTTTTGCGCCGTCAGTTTAAGCGATTTACTTACCCCTTGGGAGGTAATTGTAAAGCGTTTAGAAGCAGCAGCAGCAGCAGATTTTGTGACAGCTTTGTACAATCCTAAATCTAAAACTCGTACTCAGCAGTTAGCTGAAGCTAGAGAAATCTTTCTTAAGCACCGCAATCGGGATACCCCAGTAGCAGTAGTGCGATCGGTTTATCGTGAAGACGAACAAATTACTATAACTACTTTAGAGAAATTATTAGATGTGCCAGTGGATATGTTAACAACTGTTTTAATTGGCAATCAAAGCACTCGTAGTTATGGGGAATGGATGATCACGCCGAGGGGATATAGGAAATCAGGTTAAAGGTTAAAGGTTAAAGGTGAATGGCATGATTATCCCGCGTAATTTCTCATACATTAATCAATTTACACAATTAGATAAAAATCTTTGCATACCATAAATAAGCTTGATGTTAACCGATCCAATTGCTATCTACGTGCTTCTATCTACCGAAGCATCTCTTAATACTTATTGAGTTGTTTCTCATTAATCCCTACAATTAGTAAATTAGTACACAATTTTAAATTACGTTCTCTGCTAAGGGAAGGGGGTAGAATGACTCGTCCGATTATATTGGGTATTGTAGGTGACAGTGCTGCGGGTAAAACAACTTTAACTAAAGGTATTGCACAGGTATTAGGTCCGGAAAATGTGACCATTATTTGTACGGACGATTATCATCGTTACGATCGCAAACAGCGTGCGGAAATTGGGATTACTGCTCTCGATCCTGACTGCAATTATTTAGATATTATGCAGCAACACCTATCACAGTTGCGTAATGGGCTACCAATTCTCAAGCCAATTTACAATCATACAACTGGTACTTTAGATGCACCTGAATATATAAAGCCCAACAAATTCGTGATCGTAGAAGGATTGCTGGGTTATTCTACTCGTCAAGCCAGAGAATGTTACGATGTGAAAGTTTATTTAGCTCCCCCAGAATCCTTACGTGCAAGTTGGAAAGTTAAACGAGATACTCAGAAGCGTGGTTACACTGAAGAACAGGTTTTAAAGGCACTTAAAGGGCGCGAGCCAGATTCAGAAAAGTTTATTCGTCCCCAACGTCAATGGTCTGATATTGTTGTAAGCTTTTACCCTCCCAAGGATGATTCGCGAGAAAGTAACGGGCATTTGAATGTACGTTTAGTATTACGCCCAACAATACCCCACCCTGATTTTACGCAAATTATCAACTCTGGAAATGGCAATTCCATGTCAGCGATTCGCTTAGATTTAGATAGAGACATGAGTAAACCCGTTGACGTTTTAGAAGTCGATGGACACGCTACATTAGAGCAGGTGAATCGATTAGAGCAAGTAATTTGTTCCGATATGCCTAACTTGAAAAACGTTTGCGATCGCGAAAGTAATCCAGAGTTGGGTAAAGTTGCCGGAACCACCGGGGAAAGTATCCAAAGTTACCCCTTAGCTCTAACCCAATTGCTTATTACTTATCATATGCTCAAAGCAACACAAATATCTCAAGAAGGTTTGCCAGCCAAGGTTTAAATAATAATGGGGAAGGAGTTTTATCTATCCCCGATCTCCCTTTCTCCCTATCCCCTTAATCTAAAATATTTAAATATTTGCTTCGATACTGGTAAATTCTTCGGCTCAAACTGGGATAACTAAAAGTAGGTACACCTATCATTGTTATTCCCTAGTTCGATCTATGACCTACTGCCTTAGAATTGCCGACATGGCACAAAACGAGCGTCCGCGAGAACGTTTGTTAGCTCACGGAGCAAAAATTCTAGCTACTGCTGAGTTAATTGCAATTCTACTCGGTACTGGTCAAGGTGCTGGTAAATTGTCTGCTGTAGGTTTGGGACAATATATATTGCAGGAATTGGGCAAGCATCAACGCGAGCCTTTAGTAGTTTTACGAGATATTAGCGCTGCCGAACTGATAAAAATTCCTGGAATTGGCCCGGCTAAGGCAACAGCAATTTTAGCAGCCATAGAATTAGGTAAACGTACTTTTCAAGCACGCCCTGGAGAAGGTACATTAATTGATAGTCCAGATGCTGCGGCGGCTGCGCTCTCGCAAGATTTGATGTGGCAGCAGCAAGAACGGTTTGCAGTAGTGCTATTAGATGTAAAAAATCGTTTATTAGGAACCCAAGTAATTACGATTGGAACCGCAACAGAAACTTTAGCACCTCCTCGCGAAATATTTCGGGAAGTGATACGTCAAGGTGCAACCCGTTTAATCGTGGCACACAACCACCCTTCAGCAAACCTCGAACCCAGCCCAGAAGATATTGAACTAACCCGTCAACTATTAGGAGGAGCGCAATTTTTGCAAATTCCTTTAATAGATCACTTAATACTTGGTGACGGCGATTTCCAAAGTTTACGCGAAATTACAAGCTTGTGGGATGAGTATCCCCAGGGAGACTAGTTGTAAGGTGAAAATTTTAAGAGCTTGGAAATAAATAATTCATAGGCTCGTAGTTGTGCTTTAGCGCCTCTTATCCGGAAGCGCTAAAGCGCAACTACGAACCTTTCTAATTTAGCGAACTAAAAAATGTAGAGAGGTTATTTACCATCTCTACATCATTGTAAAATAAATTATTCTTTTGATAGTCGTATTACCTGCTCAAAGTGAGGGATTTAGAGCAACAGTATTTTTTTTAATAAGCTCCTTTTTTATCTAAAATAACTTTGATAGTTTGAAGGATAATCTGCAAATCCAACGAAAGCGACCAGTTTTCCATGTAGGTTTTGTCTAAGTCAATCACTTTCTCAAAATCGATAACATCTGAGCGACCGGAGATTTGCCATAAACCTGTGATTCCGGGAAGAACTTCTTGACGAATAAAGTGATGACCGGAAAATTTCTGTACATCCCTTACAGGTAAAGGACGAGGACCAACTAAACTCATTTCTCCAAAAAGAACGTTAAATAATTGAGGAAGTTCATCTAAACTATATGACGAAGAAACTTTCCTACTTTGGTAATGCGTGGATCATCTTTGATTTTAAACAGGATTCCATCTTTAGTTTCGTTACGTGCTTCTAATTATTTTTGTAATTCATCGGCATTAGTTACCATTGTGCGGAATTTCCATACTTGGAAAAATTTTCCATGTAAACCAATGCGAGTTTGTTTGTAAAAAATGGGGCCTGGAGAATCTAATTTTATTAAAAATGCAATCAATAGATAAATTGGTGACGCGAATAAAACAAACATTGCCGAACTACAAAAATCAAAGTAACGTTTTACCCGGAAATCGCTTCCAGTAATAGTTGGAGGTAAAAAATTTAAAATTGGGATACCACCAAGCATTTTTAGTTCTAATCTTTGCTCCATAGCTTGCAATTCAATTGGCAAAACGTGCAAAATCCGGAAAATTTTATTAAATTTTTATTATTCTCTAACCATCGCAAAAAGAATTATCGGTTGGCATCCAAGTAATTACACAATTTAATATCAAGTTATTTTTAAATCTATAGAACTTACGTAAAGCCCCACTTTTTAAGGGGGGTTGGGGGGATCGGAGAAGTCTGGAACACTATATTTACCGTTGTAGCTGCGTAAGTCCCGATCTATTCAGCATTTTCCTCAAGTGGCTACGAAAACATTTACTTTACCCGGTAATGCTTTCAACTCATATTCATTCATGAATTTCTCAAGAGTTGGCATTAATGGTTGAAACGATTCATTAAGTTTGTATTCTATTCGCTCTTTAAAAAAACTGGTTTTGTCTTTCCAATAAAAACCCAAAACTATAGGAACTGGATTTAAATTTGAATCTAGTATATAAATTTTGACGTTATCGAAAGGTTTTCCGATAGTCATTTCTATAAGTCCGCTTTGCTTATTTATTGACTCAGATAATTGACAACAGCAATTCCATACATCCAACCTAAAAGCTTTAACTGTTCTTTTATGGTGTAGCGTGAAGCTAAATACAGTCCAAACAAGCTAGTTCCAATTATGGCAATACCCCTTGTTAAAGTTTTTTTAGGCTGAGAAGACCATAAAAAGGAAAATACTGCAATTCCAACTAATAGTAAAAGTATTTTTTCTTTTTTAATTACCTGGATAACCTTTTTCCATCGGAGTAATAGTAGAAAAAAAGTTACCAAATAATTGAAAAAGAATAAAACTAAAATTAAAGAAGTATTAGTCTCTCCAGAATCATCACCTTCACTTGCTCCACCAGACAAAATTACAGTTAAAGGACCTCCCGAATAAAGGAGTAAAGATACAACTGTAAATGCTTCTTCGGTAAATAATAAAAGTTTTTTCATTGTTTATTTATTTCACCGATGAACGTTTTTAAGGTAAATTGCTTTACGATAGATTTCAATAGTTTGAGTAGCGATATTTAACCAATTTAAATCATCTTCACACCGATATAATGCTGCTGTTCGTATCCGATGTTGTAAGTTACTATCGCTTAACAAACGAATAATTGCATCAGCCAAAGCTGAAGAATCTTTAGGTGGAACTAATAATCCATCTTGCCCTGAATTAATCATTTCAGCTAAACCACCGATTTCAGAAGCAATAACTGGAGTACCCATTGCATAAGCCAGAGATGCAACACCACTTTGAGATGCTTCGATGTAAGGTAAAATTACTGCCGTACTGCGTTGAAAAAGTTCTGCAACATCTTCTGATGGAATATATTTTTTGAGAATTTCGTAATGTTTTTTATCGCAGCCATCAGGAAAATATTGTTTTATGTTGTCTCCTTTTCCGGCAATAATCAATTTAACTTGAGGGAAACTTTCTATTACTGATGGCATTGCTTCAAGCAAGTAATTTAAACCTTTGTAAGCCCAAATGCGTCCGTAAAATAAAAGAGTATAAGGCTCTCTGACTTTATTATTCTTTTTAGCCAACCGCTGATATAAACTACCCAACTCTCCATGAGGAAGAATACATACTCTTTGCTTTGGAACTGAAAATTCCTCAACCAAAGCATCTTTGAGTAAATTTGCGTGAACTATTAACTGTTGCGATCGCCAAAACGCAATCTGTCGAGTATATTCCGAACCTATGACGTTATCTTTGTCTCCAGGATGTCGAAATACATCATGAATAGTGGTTACTAATGGAGGCATTTTATTAAGTAACAATGTTAAATCGTACCACGGATCATTTGTTTCCTGAACGTGTAATACATCAGGCTCTATTTTACGAATAATACTCATTAGCTTACCCATCGCAGATAGATTACGTGGATTACGAATGCGATATTTATTAAAAGTGATTACTTTAATTCTTGGATCGAGTAAACCTTTTGTTTGCGCCGTTAATTGTTCGGGATGAATTAAAGTTAAATCGGTATTTGTGGCAGCTAAAGCGTTAGCTAATTGAACGGTGTATTCGTAAAAGCAAAAATGTAATAAAGCTACTTTCATTGTTTATTTGCTCTCTGAAGAAAATTTTGATTTATGAAATTAACAGATAATTCAGCTATTCTGAATTATTTAGGCTGATTTGATTAAAATATAAAGATAACCTACGGCGTATTATTCTTGGTAATTGTGTATATAAATGGCAAAAGAAATAAGGATTGTTTATCATGTTTTTTAAAGCTTTAGAATAATCACCTTGTTTAAGAGAATCTACAACTTTAAAATATGGTTTTGTTTTTTAATTAAAGCCAAACGTTTCTGTAAAGCAGCTAGTAATTTATGATTATTTTTAATGTAATCTTGTCACAAAATCATAGGTATTTTTAAAATCTTGAATCAAAGTTTCCATTTTACGTGAATCCAGGAGGAACAAAGGATTCGGAGTTGTTGCTCCTGCACTTAAAACATCTAAACTAAGCATTCCTCCACTGACAACGGTTTCAAAGTCAACTTGCCCAACGATGATATCCCTTAATCCTTTGGCATTATTGACACCCCATAAATGATGCTGTATCGGATTTTGCATATCTGCATCTACAAGCAATACTCTTTGTCCTAATTGGGCGATCGCAGCTGCTAAATTAGCTGAAACAGTTGACTTACCTTCTTTAGGAACGGAACTTGTAACTACAATTACCTGTAACGATTTATCCGAGCTAATAAATTTCAAGTTAGCTTGAAGCATTCGATATGCATCTGCAATTGGTAAGTCAGGATTATCTCTTACGGGTATTTCAGGTAAATTATCAGTATTTGTATCCTTGAGATTAAGGTAAGATTTCTTTTTTGAAGAAGGTATGGTACTAAGTAAGGTATATCCAAATAACTTTCTGATTTCCTTAAGAGTTTTAACTGACCTATCTTTTAGCTCAAGCAATACAACCATCGCAGTTGCAATTAAAGTTCCTAAAGCACCTCCTAAAATCAAAAACATAATTTTGATTGATTTGGTAGACTTTTTGATTACAAAAGCAGGTTCAATTATTCGAGCATTACCAATATTCTGGTTTTCTGTAACTCTTACTTCTTGGAGCGTTTTTAACAAATTTTCATTAGTTGTTCGAGCCGTTTCTAATTGTCGCTCATATTTTTTTTCTTCTTGTTCTAGCTGAGGTAAAATATTAACTCTTTTTTGATGAGTTGCTAATGCCGTTAATAAAGAATCTAACCGATTTTTTAGAGCTACACTTTCTACTTCAGATTTAGTCAAGTCTTCCGTTAACTTTTGCGTAACCTCACCAATCTGTAAATTTGCAGCAGTTAAATTTGGATTATTCTGACTAACTTCTGCAACTCTCCTATTTAATAAGCTTTGTAGAGCATTTCTTCGACTTATTAAACTTTGTACTGTAGGATGTGTTGGGTAAAATCGAGTTTGAGCTAATGCTAATTCTTCCTCTACTTGCTGCAAATTATTTAAAACCTGTTGCACGCCAGTGGAACTTTTGAGAGAATCTGTATTGATAGCATCCTGAAAATTCATCCCTACTTTTTCCCGGAGGCTTTGCACGCGAGCCGTTACTTCTGCTAAGGCTGCTTTTGTCTCAGTTATTTTAGTCTCTAAATCTTTCTGAATTGCTACAGCATTTCTAGATTCTTCTCCTAACGAAATCACATTATTCTGCTGCTGAAATTGCCTTAGTTGTTGTTCTATTTTACGCACTTTAGCTTCCGTTTCGGGCAGCTGTCTGGCAATAAAATCACCCGCAGCAACAGCAGCGGCTCTATTTGTCTGTACATTGTTTTCCATGTACAGTTTCATTAATTTATTAACAACTGCTTCTGCTTGTTTAGGATTTTTACTTTCGTAAGAAACTTGTAAAACATCAGTTGCCGGAATTGCTCTAAGATTAATCTGTTCTGCTAGTTTCTTTGGTTGCAGCGGTACACCATCATCATCTTTGAGATTTAATTCTTTGATTGTTTCAATTAAAATAGGTTTGGAACTAATTACTTCTATTTCTGTATTTATAGGGCTACTCTTTATATCTAAACCTTCTAACTGTCCAATCGGCTCTCCTAGCCCTGTTAAAGCAGAAGTCTGGTTTACTTTTTTTATTAAAAGCTTGCCTTCAGCTTCAAAAACTGGCTTTTTTAAAGTTCCTAATATTCCTGCTGCTCCAACAAAAATAGTAAATATAAATGTAGCAGGTAGCCAACGACGCTTGATTATGTAGCAAAATTTTTGTAAATCTAAATCTACTGATTCTCTAGACTCCATAATGAGTATAATAATATATTTAGTTTAAATATTTGCTTTAAAACTTATAACTTAGTTGGAAAACAGAATCTATTTGTGACATCACTTTAAGCATTAATAGTTTTTGTAACTATCAGGGATATCATTTAAACTGAAGCTTAACTTTATTTATCGGTCACACTCTACCGGAAAACTACGGAAAAGTTGACTTTTAGCTTTACTAACTAATATAAAAAATAGAAAATTCATCTACATAAATACTTAAGTAGATTAACGTAAAATGATAGTTTGCAAAAAATACGTGGCTATAGCCGTACTAATATTAGCAATAGATTAGTTATCATAGGTGATAATTCGTAGTAACGCTCGAAGGTTTGCAAATCCGGAGGCGAAGACGGCGCTACTACCGACTTTGATTACCTTTCAAAACTAATAAAATTAACTACTACTAATAATAGTATTTATTAATATTCAATTCTGCATTCTTTATTCCCCATGAATGAGAAAACCCCCTCTTTGAAAGGGGGCTTGGGAAATCTAACCGCGTTAAATACTCAATTGAATTTTCAATCAGCCGTTTTGCTCAATCTTTTTTCAACCTTGTATATAAATTTAATCTTGATGATGTGACATTAACGTGACACAACTCGTACTGCCTAAATAAAAGATTATCTGAATGATTTAATTTAATGCTTTAAAAAATAAAAAATAGATTTGAAAAACTGCTATCTATAATATTCATGGGGAAAGCTCCCCATAAATACTTTAAATCTACAGTCTTTAATACGCATCTTCAACTTCCAATTGAGCAACAGTTACAGCATTAAAAGCAAACGCTGCAACCATTGGTATTGGACACCTCAACCAGTAAGTAACACCAGCAGCTAACATTGTGGCGACTACTGCTGCAATTGACCAAATACGCTCTTCACAAGTTAATCCTCTTTCCGCTTTAATTGTTCTAAGTACTTTTGCTGGAATTGGCTCTGGCATTACTGCACCAGGAGGAAAAGCCCAGAAGTTATTACAGCGCTCTATATATAAATCAGTCCAACCATTATCTTGACACCATTGATCGATCCATTCATCGTTGTAATGTCTCATGGGGTTGCGAACTAGTTGATTGAAGTTCTTTAGCATAACTTTTCGGATAATAATAAATAGAATTTTCTGGATTAATACTTGTAGTTAACAATCCTCTACTTGAAGAGTCGTAACTATAAAATATGAAGCTTTGTAAAGACAATATTGTTGTTTGCAATAGAGAAAACAAAGCTTTCACTAATTACAAGACTAACAGCACTTAGCTAATTCCTCGATCAAATGATAATAAACTTTATCTATTCGCTTCAAAGTAAACTTTTCTCAACAACTTTGATATCTAAAACCAAATTTTATTGAAGAAATGTAAAGTTGTTGAAGATGCAAATCAATTAAAACAAAAAAATAATTAAAAAAGATTTAATATTTGAACGAAAATGCGTGATTATCAATAAGCGATAGATAAACTTGATTTCTTGTCAAGGTGTATCATCCGATAAAAATTTGTGGAGCCTAAATTGTGTAACCACTTTTGATGTAAGCTTAATTTCAATGTAGCGATATTCTATTTTGATGCTAAACCATAAATAGAATAAACTTACGGGAGTCGATGTAAGTGAAACTTTACTCGTAGAAGCTTTATTACTCCATGCAAGTTTGGTTGATACAAACATTGAAGGTGTTGATTTCACTGATGCAATTTTAGATAGAGCGCAAGTGAAATAATTTTGCGAAAAAGCTGGCGTTACAAACTCTAAATATTGGTGTAGAAACTCGTTATTCTTTGGGATGCAAATGAAGCGTATTGGTGTGATTGGTGGCGGACAATTAGCATTAATGATGGGCACTGCTGCCCAAAAGCTAGGTGTAGAATTAATTGTACAAACTCCTAATGCGAACGATCCAGCAGTTAGTATTTCTAGTAATACCATTTTTGCCGCAGTTGATGATGCTATTGCTACGGCCGAGTTAGCAAAGCAATGTGATGTTATCACTTTCGAGAATGAATTTATTGATATAGAAGCTTTATCTAAACTAGCTACACATAAAGTGTGTTTTCGTCCTCGTATAGAAGCACTATCTCCTCTTTTAGATAAATATCATCAGCGCTGCTTTTTAAAAGATTTAGGTATACCAGTTCCTAAATTTAAATTACCAGAATCATTATTCGATGTATCATCTCAAACAATACAATCTAAAAAAAGTAATAATTTACAGGAATGGGAATTTAAATTTCCAGTAGTTTTAAAAGCTCGCCGTCATGGTTATGATGGTCAAGGCACTTTTATTATCAAAGATTTAATTAGTTTAGAAGAAAAGCTATATCCAGAGAATCCGGAAACAAACCAAAAAAATAATTTAATTGAATCTCATTTTTTATTAGAAGAATTTATTCCTTTTCAAAAA
>CAYMZW010000102.1:0-17327 GCA_964395005.1 uncultured Rivularia sp. | reverse complement strand
CTTGGTTTGACCAAATATTAGCAGATATTGGCGACGAACAATCCTTAGAGCAGAGCTTATCAACCTTTTCGGGACATATTCGTCGAATTAGTCGGATTTTGGATGCAGTTTCAGCAACGGATGAGGAAGGGGGACAAGGAGATAGGCAAGAAGAAGATGAAATGATTTCCCCCCATCCCTCTTCCTTAGTATTGCTCGATGAAGTTGGAGCCGGTACCGATCCTGTAGAAGGTAGTGCTTTAGCTATTGCTTTATTGCGTTATCTTGCAGATAATTCATTGCTGACAATTGCTACCACTCACTTTGGCGAACTGAAGGCACTGAAATACCAAGACGAACGCTTTGAAAATGCTTCGGTAGAATTTGATGAAGCAACTTTGTCACCAACTTATCGTTTGCTTTGGGGAATTCCCGGACGTTCTAATGCTTTAGCAATTGCTTCTCGTTTGGGATTAAAAACAGAAGTAGTAGAAAAAGCAAAAGAGGAAATGGGTGGTGCTACGGATGAAGTCAACCAAGTTATAGCCGGATTAGAAGCCCAACGTCGTCGTCAAGAAGAGAAAGCAGCACAAGCGCAAGACTTATTGCAGCAAGCAGAACGTTTTTATAAAGAAGTATCGGCAAAAGCCACAGACTTAGAAGAAAGAGAAAAATCTTTACGTGCCTCTCAAGAAATCGCCGTACAGCAAGAAATTGCTTCGGCAAAAGGTGAAATAGCTGCTGTAATTAAACGTTTGCAAGAAGGTAAACCAACGGCTCAGGATGCGAAAAAAGCTACCGATAACATAAATAAATTAGCAGAGAGATTCATACCAAAAGCAGAACCTAAGCAGAAAGTAGGCTTCATGCCCAAAGTTGGCGAACGGATTCGTATTCCCAAGTTAGGACAAACAGCAGAAGTGTTAAGTGCCCCTGACGAAGATGGTGAATTTAACGTCCGCTTTGGAATAATGAAAATGACAGTAAAGCTTGAAGACGTAGAATCTCTAACTGGAGAAAAAGCAAAGTCACCAGCTAAAGCAAAACCAGCAGCAAAAGCAGCACCACCACCTGCTCCTGTAGAAAATACACCTCTAATCAGGACTTCTAAAAATACAGTAGATTTACGGGGAAGACGAGTAGCAGATAGTGAAATTATTTTAGATAAAGCAATTTCAGAAGTTGATAGAGCAATATGGATAATTCACGGACATGGAACCGGAAAACTGCGTCAAGGAGTTCACGCTTTTTTAAAGCAGCATCCCAGAATTAGTCATTACGAAGCTGCACCGCAAAATGATGGCGGCACTGGGGTTACGATTGCGTACATCAAGAGTTAGGAGTTAAGAGTTAGGGGTTAGGAGTTAGGAGTTAGGAATTAGGAGTTAAGAGTTAGAAATTAGCAATTAGGAGTTAGGAGTTAGGAATTATTTTCTTCCCCCTCTCCCCCCTCTTCCCCCTCTTCCCCCTCCTCAATGCCCAATTCAAAATTTCCCTTTGACAAAATAGGATTTGAATCTAAAGTAGGTAAAAGACAAATTGCTGTTGACCCAAATCAGCTAGAAAGCTTGCCAAATTGCGAACTTTTTGCTATAGCTTGCCCAAACCAATATAAAATGTTGAGAGTCTGGTTTCAAAATGGGTAACAGCAACAGTCCCAAAAGGCCCGATCACCTATGCTTAAAGTTATGCACTCTGCTGGCGATTCACCCACTATTAGTTCCCAGTGGGAGGATTTAACTAATATTGCCGCCCCGAGATCCATTCAATGGGACGATATCAAAGCCCAAATTGACTTGGTGCTATTGGCGCTAGAAGCTTTGACTGGCATCGGTTCCGAGGCAATGCTTTCGGCGGCAATTAATCTTAATTTAGAATCAAGAGTGCCAGACCGGGTGGCGCTGTGGCGACTGCGCCAATCTAACCCCATACGCAAGGGGCAGGGGGGCAGAAAAAAATTAGATGTAGAAGAAGCTCGTTCGTTAGTTTTGATTACTTGCTATCTTGCCAAGCAACACCAAGAATTAATTCGTCGTGCTGTTGACTTGTTAGAGCAAAATGCTCAAAATAACCGAGAACCTCATTATTCTGCCTTATTGGGAGATTACATCGATGCTTTCTGCAACACTTATCAAGAGCGGATGGAAGAGGATGAGGAAATATCAACGGATATACTCACCAATTTGGCACTCAAGCTACTGATAGATTTAGTATTTTACAGTGGTCCCGGTGGACACCGCCGTCTCTGGCTAGTACTTATAGATCGTTCAACCAAATTTTAAAATGTCCAAGACGCATTTACTGCCATGCCTCTATCAAATCCAGTGATTCGACGGTATACGCCGCCTACCTGCACGTTAGAAGTTGTGGCGCAAAGTTCTCCTTTGTCGCGTTGGATGGGTAAATCCGTTCTCAAGCAGCTTAGATTTAATCTTCGTTTTGACGATCCGCGACAACCAAATGAGGGGCAAATTGTTGTCCAAGGCGACCGGGATCAGTTGGAAGCTTTATCTACAGCAGTCTCAGGTTACGTGCAGGAAATATTGCAACAGTCACCAGAAAATTTCTGGGCTTCGAGAGCGCAAGCACATTCAGCCAGTAAAACATCGGAGCTAACATCAGCAGAAGATATTCCTAACTTGAATCAAAATATTTCTAACCTTAGAAATGAATTTGACATAATTCCCAATATTTATTTACAACCAAGCAGCAATTTGACTCATCAACTGTTTCTTGGTTCCCTAGCAAACCAGGTTAGCGGTGCTTCAATTCAATTGGGTTTGCTGCAATTGTTTGATTTAGCAACAGCTTTGGATGAGTATATGACTGATGTTGTTGCCTTACCTACCGAAATTCAACAACCCGGTAGAAATCTTGCAATACCTGCTTGGGCACCTGTAGCAGCCGTGCTGGTATTGGGTTTGGGTTTAGTGCCAGTTACCCTTCAATATGCTAACCGTCTTCGAGAAGAAAATAAGACGGGTGAAACCGTGGCAACAGCAAACAAAGAAATTGGTAATGATGCTGCTTCTACGCCTTCGTTAAATCCATTGCCAACGCCACAAAGTTCACTTACGCCTTTACCCAATCCATCGGCATTACCAACTTTAAGTGCGGGTTTAAATAGAACTAATACTTCTTTACCAGTGCCGGGGACATCTCCCCTTCCAACGTTAGGAGCAACTCAAAAGCCTGGTACAACATCTCCTGGGGCCTCTACAAATCCGTCGGGTAGTTTGTCGAACATTCCTCTACCACCATTGGGTAGTGAACCTTTTTCTATAACTCCTAATTCTCCATCCCCGAATAGCGGCGGGCTTAGAGGAAATCTTTCTGCATCAACTCCTAAAAGTAAAACTAGTTTGCCATCATCTAGTTTACCGTCACTGACTAATCCATCTACACTTCAACTTCCAGAAAATATTGCAAAACAACCAGGTATAATTCCTCAAACTGGAAATAATCAAAAAGATTTGCTAACGAATCTGCCTAAATCTAATAGCTTAGCAACAGAATCAAGAGAAAATAATCCTACTACTACAACAGCCGCAGCTAATAGCGAAACCTTATTTGATACCAATCAAGTTGTAGAAGTAAGAAATTATCTTAGTAAACGCTGGAATCCACCTAGTGGTTTATCACAGCCTTTAGAATACAGTATGACAGTAGGTGTTGATGGTGCCCTCGAACAACTTCTTCCTTTAGGAAAAGCTGCAAGAGATTACGTTGATAATTCTGGTATTCCCAAAATTGGTCAACCTTTCGTTTCTTCTAGCCGTAACGGACAGAATGTAAGACTTCGTGCAGTTCTTAACCCTAATGGTAAAGTACAAGTGTTTCCTGAAACTGATTAGATATTTAAAATTTAATTTTTATATTGTTAGATGCTCCTCGCCCTTTGTTGGACGAGGATTTTCAATGAAGGTTCAAACACTAATAAATAAATTTTAGGCAATTTTCAATCAAACTTTTGTTTTGCTTGCATGGGTGATACAAAGTGAGTTAAGTTTAAAATGCAACTTTTGGAGCTGTAAAATATTCCTATAGATACAGACGTACTAATATACGTCAGATTTATGTTAAAAATAAAAATCTATATTAATAAAAAGATTACTCCATAAGCAAAAGTTGACAACGGCAATCGCAACAACCTTGGTTTTATTAGCCAGAGGTGCTTTTTTATGTT
The DNA here is from genome assembly GCA_964395005.1 of uncultured Rivularia sp. Lineage (GTDB taxonomy): Bacteria > Cyanobacteriota > Cyanobacteriia > Cyanobacteriales > Nostocaceae > Rivularia. The sequence goes on along the minus strand of CAYMZW010000102.1, from coordinate 13,162 downwards.
GATAAGGGATTCTACTGCTTTCGACACAAATTTACATCTACTAATCTAAATTTTCGCTAATTTTGAAAGTTTTTATGCTGCGAATTATGAATTAATAAGTAGAAATACCATCCCCTTTAAGGGTCGATTGAGTTCAAAATAATAGATTGTGGACTATAAACGCCCGTTCAAAGCGTTAAACAGACTCTACACCAAAGTTTAGTAATTTATAATGTTATTTTGGCATCAACTGTCATGACCTCCAATGATTTTTATACATCAGAGCATCTTCAAGCGGATATCGTTAAGTTAATAGAAAAATTACCGAAGTTAGAGAATCGGAAATACATTGAGCAAGCTTTAAATACTGTATTGCGGCTTTCCCAAGAAGAAGAAATTGACCGGCTAGATTGGAAAATATTATCTTCATCCTTGGCAGATATGGAACGGGGTTTCCAACTGTTTCATAACTATCGTCATGTTCGTAAAGTTACCATATTTGGTTCGGCACGTTTATCCCCGGAAACACCAGACTATAAAATGGCAAGAGACTTTGGTCGCTGCGTGTCAGAGTTAGGTTTCATGGTAATTACAGGTGGTGGTGGTGGAATAATGCACGCCGGACATGAAGGTGCCGGAAAAGAAAATTCCTTTGGTTTAAATATCGAATTGCCGTTTGAACAAGAGGCAAATCCAATTATTGAGGGCGATGAGAAACTAATTCACTTTAAATATTTCTTTACCCGCAAGCTATTTTTGCTCAAAGAAAGCGATGCAGTAGCTTTATTCCCCGGTGGTTTTGGCACTCAAGACGAAGCATTCGAGTGCATGACTTTGAGTCAAACTGGTAAATTTGGCCCAGTACCGTTAATTTTAATCGATCATCCCGGTGGCGATTATTGGAAATCTTGGAGCGAATATATTGATAAGCAGTTGGTAGCAAAAGGTCTAGTAAGTCCTGAAGATCCCAGTCTATATACTGTTACGGACAACTTGCAGGTTGCTTGTGATGCCATAACTCAATTTTTCAAAGTTTATCACTCCAGCCGCTACGTTGGCGATCGCTTAGTAATTCGCTTAAAGTCGGAATTATCTGATGCTGAAGTAGATAAGCTAAATACTGAATTCAGCAAAATTTTGGTAAAAGGAAAAATCGAGAAAAGTCAGGCTTTACCACAAGAAGGAACTGACGAAGCTGTTGGGCTTCCTCGCTTGCTGTTGTACTTTAATCAAAAGGATTTGGGACGTTTGTATCAGATGATTGCAGCGATTAACCAAATGGGGCATCCCTCGGTTGAAGATACCAAACATCCCGAAAGGAAGTAAATTTGGGCATAGGGGATTGGGCATGGGGGGTTAGGAATAAATTGGAAATGCCCGCAGGTTGGAAACCTGGGGCTATACAAACAAAGCCCGTCTTCACGGGCTAAGCAATAAGTAATCTCCAGATTTTTAGTTTTGTTTGACTCGTTCCCAGCCTCCAGGCTGGGAATTCTGTTTCAGGTGGCTCTGCCTCCGGTGCAATTGTATGAATGATTGTTTCGGACGGGGTAGAAGCCCGTCCCATAAGAGTTGTATGCTATGTAATTACATCATTTATTAAATATCAGCAGCAACCACAAATTGGGGTAAAGGGCTGGTGGAAGCATCACCAAACCAGAAATAGCAAAAGTATTTTCATAAAAGGGGAATTTTTTAATATGCAATTGTCAGAAATTATATCAGAATTAGAAAATAATAATGGCAAATTACCTCGCCAAGCTTTAGAAAGAGCCATCGAAGAAAGGGAAGCAATTACTCCTTTATTGTTAGATATTTTATCGAATTGTAAAAATAACCTTGAGGAGCTATCAAATAAACCTGGCTATATTCTATATGTTTGTGCATTTTACCTACTCGCGCAATTTAGAGAACCATTAGCTTATCCAATTATTATCGATTTCTACTCAATTCCGGGAGATATGACAGTTAATGCAACTGAACATTTAGTTGGGGAAGGCTTGGGTAGAATACTTGCTTCTGTTTGTCATGGAAATATTGAACCTATCAAAAAGTTGATAGAAAATAAAGAAGTTAATCGATCTGTAAGAAGCGCTGCCCTTGAGTCTTTAATTATTTTAGTTGTTCAAGACATTATTTCTAGAGAAGAATTTATCGAGTGTCATAAAGAACTGTTTTTATATTTTTATCCTAATAAACTTTCTGGTTCTCAAGTTGAAGAACAACCGGGTTATATCTGGTCTGAATTAGCAATGAACAGTTCTATGATTGCTCCAGTAGAACTTCAGGAGTATATTGAAAAAACTTATAATAAAGATTTAATTCAACGGTATGATTTCGACATATATGAGTTTTACGATCTATTAGAAATAGGTTCGGAAGCAACTTTGGATAGACTTCGTAATGATGATGATATTTATTATTCTTTAATTGAAGATGCTATCTCTGATATAGAATCTAATTGTTTTCAAGCTTGGGAATTTCAAAAAATTCTTGATAGTTTGAATGAGGTACGAGGATTTTCTAACTCACCGAAGAAATCTAAAAGTAAAGTAAAAAACAAGAAAAAAAGTCAGCAAGAATCTCGTCGAAAAAATCGGTCTAAGAAAAAGTGATTGTTTGTAGATTGGGTTAGACATTCGCGTGGCAAATTTCGTTTGTAACGCCTACTTTATAATTATCGTGTCGTAACCCAACATTACTAGGATTGCGATTAATTGAGATATTTAAGAATATCCTAAAAAGAATTTGTTGGGTTATAGCACTAACATAATTTATTGTTAAATATGATTATTCTTCGCGTGCTTAACTCAACCTACGAACTATTTTAATCGTTAGTTATAGGTAACTTTCCAATGAAGCAGATTTCTGCAATTTTATTAAGTTTTTTGTTGATGGGTTCTTCTGCGCCTCCACCTCCTCAACTGTTAGAAGTGTTTCCTACAGAAAACTCAGCACAGACTTCCGTACAGTTTGTTGGTGCTGCATTGAATTTTAAGTTGGGAGAAGAAGCTGAGCCTCGCTCGGTGCAATTATTTGTGAATGGAGTAGATGTCACCAAACAAGCTCGGATTGGTGGCACCCGTGACTGGCCTCAGAGTTATTACAGAATTTCTTATACTCCGAATTCTTTTCAGATCGGGATTAATTGTGCTGAAATTCGGTTTCGGACTATAGACAATAAAACCAAATCTTATAGCTGGTCTTTTTCTGTTAAATCTCCTTAAGAGGATGTTTTAAAAGTAACCGGCGGTTAAAACCGCGACTACACGCCGCAAAGTCCACCTGCGTGGACTAGTACATTTTAACCCACGCAGGTGGGTTTTGCTTGTGTAGCCGTGACTTACAGTCGCCAGGTAAGGTATTAAATTCGACTTTTAAAACATCTTTTAATATTAGCTTTAAGGATTAATGGTTATTTAATTAAGCTTTCAAGTTAAATTCAACGGTGGACAAATAAATGCCCACCTAAAAAACTAATTAAACTATTAGTTAAGAACCCAATTAACCAAAGTACGAACGCCGAAACCCGTTGCTCCAGAAGGATTATAGCCGTTTTCCTTATCCGTCCAAACTGGCCCTGCAACGTCTAAATGCGCCCAAGCGGGAGTATCTTTAACAAACTGCTTCAAAAACAATGATGCAGTAATTGAACCACCCGCACGTGGCCCGGTATTCTTCATATCAGCAATACCAGATTTTAATCCTTCAAAATACTTTTCTTCCATTGGCATCCGCCAGAATTTTTCTCCGGCACTTTCGGAAGCTGTTTGCAATTCGGATGCTAATTCATCGCTGGGGGTAAACATTCCGGCAATCTCCGAACCTAAAGCAACAATACAGGCTCCTGTCAAAGTTGCTAAATCGACGATCGCATCTACTCCCAATTTGTCAGCAAATACTAACGCATCAGCCAAGGTTAAACGTCCTTCAGCGTCAGTGTTATTAACTTCGATAGTTTTGCCGTTAGAAGCCTTTAGTATATCGCCGGGATGCATAGCGTGTCCGCTGATCATGTTTTCAGCGACGGCAGAAATAAAGTGAACTTCGGCATCGGGTTTGAGTTGAGCGATCGCCTTGGCAGCACCGAAAGTTGCCGCAGCACCACCCATATCCATTTTCATGGTTTCAATTCCGCTACCAGCACCTTTGATATTTAATCCACCGGAATCGAAGGTAACGCCCTTACCAATAATTGCTAATTTACGTTTCGGCGTGCCTTTGGGTTTATAAGTAAGGTGAATAAACTTCGGAGGCAAATCGGAAGCTTGAGCTACTCCCAAAAAGGCACCCATACCTAACTTTTCGCACTCTTCTTTTTCCAGAATTTCTAATTCTAAACCATGTTCGGAGGCAATTTCTTGAGCAACTTCCGCCATAGTTATCGGAGTTACTTCATTAGCTGGTGCTGCAACTAATTGTCTTGCCAGCATTACCCCCGAAGCTATTTGATTAGCCAACGTAACTGCTGCATCTTGTCCGTTCAAACCTAGTAAATCTACAGTTTCAACCTGTGTTTCTTTTTCTTCTGGTTCAGATTTGAAGCGATTATCTTGATAAAGCGCTAACTGTACACCTTCGGCGATCGCCTGGGCAGTTTGTGCCGCGTCATCATCACAAACTGGTAAGCTAATACCCAAAGTTTTGCACTTTTGCTTTTTAGCCAACTTTGCCGCTGAAGCTGCCGCACGTCTTAAACTTTCAGCATTCAAAGCATCAGCTTTACCCAAGCCCACTAAAATAACTTTACGAATAGAAGTATTACCACTCAAGCGAGTGAAAGCAGTACTATTAGGCTTTCCTTTAAATTCTTCGTCTTCTATTAATTCTTTTAAAGCGCCAGCTAACCTTTTATCTAAAGCAGCTAAATCGCCAGTCAAATCTAACCCTTCTTCAAATAATCCTATAGCTAAACCATCCCCAGACCAATCTGAAAGCGGTGTATTACTCGCTCTAATTTCCATTTCGTATCCAACAATTGACTTTACTTGTACCAGTATTGCTTAAAAATCGCGCTTTGTACTGGACAATTAAGTTGGGAGTTAGGAGTTAGGAGTTAGGAGTTAGGAGTTAGGAGTTAGGAGTTAAGAGTTAGGAGTTAGGAGTTAGGAGTTAAGAGTTGGGAGTTAAGAGTTAGGAGTTAGGAGTAAAAATTCTATCTTGTCACCCAATTCCCAATGCCCAATGCCCAATGCCCCATGCCCAATCCCCAATCCCCAATTCCCAATTCCCAATTAATTATTGATTCTCAACTACTGACTCAATAGAATTCGCATCAATATCGAATTTGCTGGTAATAGCGTTAATTATATTTTGTTCGACTGGGGTAGTTTCATGGTTTAATTTTGCAATTCGATAACACTGAGCTAATAATGGTGCTGCAAAATCTCGATTTAATTGATTAAGTAGTGTATCCAAAGGCTGGGGAGATTTAATATTTTGCTCGATTGCTTCTAAGGAATTAGAACTAAGGTTTAAGTTTTCCAACTGTGGCTGTATTTCTGCCCAAGTTTGTTCTGGATGACTCGCCAGAATCATGTGTACTAAAATTTGATCCATTACTGCTTCTTGAGCAATAGCAGTCTCTAGATAATTTTCGCTTTGTTGTTGTAATTTTGCGATTGTTTCTTCGCTGCTTAAAGATTCCGATCCGCTTAACTTGGTTTCATAAAAACGACAAGCAGCATATCCCAAAGAAAAAATCATCGTCGCGTTAGCGCTTGCACCAATTACTGCACCGGCAAAAGGTATATTTCGCAGTAATCGCAATCCTGCTGTTTTTAAAAGACGACCACCTCCTAATCCTAAACCAAAAATTGCTAATACTTCACCTTTACGAGCGGGATCTTGTAAATTTAACCCATAGATAGATGCAATCTGATAAACCATTTCTGATTGCAATTCTGTTGTTGCTGCTAAATCAACTGCTAATAATGCCGCCGCAGCACCGGGCAAAATACTTGTGGTTAAACCAATTCCACCAGCTTTGACTGCTTTGTCTACCATGATGCGATGAGCAAGTTGACTTGGCGATTCTGACGGATGCTTTTGCTTTAAATGTTTAATTGCAGCATCTGCTTTTACCAAGTCAACATTATCGCTAGCACCTACAAGCCAATTTAAATTTACTACTCCTGCTAATCTGTGAATTAACCAGTTATCACTAATATGACTGACTACGTGCCCTGCGGTTTCGGTGGCTTGCTCGATAATTTTGTGAGTTTGTTTTGCCGCTGCTTCTCCTACCGAACTTACAGTTGAAACTACCGCCGAGCCTGCTTCTAAAGCGCTTCCACCTACCACTGCTCCGACTCCTAAAGCTGTATCGGCAATTGTTCCGCCTACTTCACCTACCGTTTTAGCCAAGGATTCTAAAGGAGATGTTTTTGAATCAACATTTTTTTCTATTTCAACTTCTGTTTCAACTTCTTTTTTTGGAGTTTGAGGTTGAATCTTAATTTCTGTTTCTGAAGCTGAAGGAGTTGTTTGAGATGATTCTTTTCTGGCTTTATCTGACATGAAAGATACCTATATATATACATAAAATTATTTCTGATTTTAGATATAGCCGAGCAACTATTACCTTCACATCCATCTAAAAGCGCAATTCTACTGCGACTAATTGAATAAATATCATAGTTATAGCGGTATTTCCCTTTGCCAAATATTTAAAACAAAATTATTTTAAAGGGAACATGGAATAGTATTGATAATCTTCCAATTCATAAATTATCGCCGAGTAAACAAATTATTAAAACCTATACATATTAGATAAATTTGTTTGTCTACATCGGCTATATCCGATTAAATTTAAGTTAGAAAATAAACTAAATTTCGCTAGCAAAATAAACGTTAAAGCTTTACCAATACTTGCTAACGACTCGTAGTAATTATGACGCACAACAGCGATTTGCTTAACTAAAATATCAATATGTATCCGCATATACTTGTATTTGTATAAACTTTAATAACTAGCACTTTATATAAATTTTTATTGAAAAGATAAAAATATATTGATTGAGCATTCGGATAAGAAAACTTATTGCATGAATATTGAAACTGTAGATGCACCATGATAGGACTCTGACTTTAAGTCAGGGTCTTTTTTTTGCAATTAATTTAGAAGAGTTTGTCTTTTTTTTCGGGTTATTAGCCTGCTGTTTAAGATATTTGCCAGCAACCCAACCAGTATTTTCTTGAAATTCTACAAGATACCATTCTATTCCATTTTGATAATATCTTTGTTTTCTATCTTTAATTCCAATTGCATTACATGGAATTATAGTAATTATTTCTGTATTTAAACCTGCCTGTTTACGCATATTAAGTCCATCTGCATTCGGCGGACAATCTAATCTGTAATCAGATCCAAATGAATTATTTTTATATTTAATTTTAGGAAGATTTTTGTCACGAATTATTGGGCTGGAAAATTCTGGTGTCGGTATAGCTGATGGTGTCGTCAATTCTTTTGAAGATGAATTATTATCTAATGTATTTTCAAAATTCAGAAGTGCAGCACTTGCAATGGTAATAAAGAATCCGAAAATAAAGAAACTGATGCCCATTAACATACTTGTTATACGTATCGATGATGGTTGCTTATAATTAATAGAGCTATTTGAACTATTGAACCTTTTTCCTGCCCATGATAAAAATGGAGTGAAAATAGATATTCCAAACAAAATTAGTAATACGCCAAAAGAAAAAAATATAATTGCTATAATTTTCATAAAAGCTCGCTTCTCTACACCTATTTATGTGCAACACAAACAGGGCACTTGTACTTATAAACACAAGAACCCGTAGAGGCAAGTTTAGCGATTTAGCTTAGATTAAGCTAGTATAGTTTGCAACATTTGATATTTTTTGATTAAACCGTAATTATTGTGCGATTAGAGAATTAAAAAACCCGGCATTTAAGAATACCGAGTAAAAAAAACAATAATTTATATTTCAAAATACACAAAGTTTTAAAGTATTGAATTAACTTCATTAGTGCAAGTAGGCGTAAATAAAACTACCATTAAAAATAGCTATTTACCCAAGAAATTCAAACTTCAAACTTCTTACTTTTTACTTCTTACTTCCGCGAAGCTGTACTAGTGCATTCTAAAAAATTATTGTCATGCATTATTTCGTAAAGATTAATATCTTGTTCTAACAAACAGGCGTGTCCGCTTTCTGGAAGTACTAAAATTTTAGCATTAGGAAAAATGTTTCCTAGCCTTAAAACTTCTGTGGTAGAAGGTAGAAGTCTATCATTAGCACCGGCAATTAATAAAATCGGTTGAGTTAATTTACTAAGTTTGTATTCGTCAATGTAAAATTCCCGAAGTAATGAAATTCTCCAACGTATTGTTTCGGGAGGAACATCGCGCATCGCTTTTAAAAGTTCTTGGCGATCGCCACTACTCATTCTTGGTAAGGAAGCTAGAAACGGTAGCAATCCAAAAGCACCCACATCATAAAGAAAGTTAGGTACAAAGTCCGTAAACTGCGAACCCCAGTTAAAAAAAGCACGAGTCTGAAAGCTAGAAGCTGGATTTAAAAGAATTATGCGTTTGAACAGATGTGGTGCTGCAATTGCTACCTTCTGCGCCAAACAACCCCCAAAAGATTCTCCACAAAGATAAACCTCTCTTTGGGGTGTATTTTCAATTTCGGCATGAATTAACTTTAATACGCTCGATGCAAGTTCATCCCAACTATTCATGTCATCTCTGGGCATTGCCAAACAACGCACGTCAAAACAAGCTTCCAAACCATCAGTTTGGGTTCGCAATAGTTGCCCCGAGCCATCCATTCCCGGCAAATATATAAATAACGGATAATCTGTATGTATCGCTTTTGGAGCAAGAAAACACGGCTGTAGTTCAACTTTTTTACTATTCATCTGTTGGTGGTTAATTGTCAATAATCAGTTGGTTTTTTTCTTATTTTTGAAAAACTTTGATTCACAGCCTTTAGCAATGACTTATTTGATACACATCTAAATAAGGTTAATATACTTTGTCTTATATTTCTTCTACTATAGTTCTTGCAAGTTCATCCAAAAATATATCGGATGCGATGCTACGTACTAATAAGCATAACTTTAGAATGATGTTGCAACACCAGTCATCAGCCCAACATTCGGCTAGCTTCTTTCAAAAATGTAATACAGTTTCGGATGCGCTCATCTTTTAGATTTGCTAGCGATGCAGTGGGAAGCGAATCTTATTCAAAACTGATTTCTAGAATAAAGGGCAAAAAATTTCATAAGTTTTTGTATGGTAGATACTTGTCTTATGTCATAACGGTAAGCAAAACAAATAGTATTAGATAATGGTCTAGCTAATATATATGCATCTGTAAAATATAGTCGCACCTCGATGTATTTGATTTTCGTAATAGCTAAACATTCTTGTAGATAGCGAATGAAGATAGCAACCGAGAACTTAACAGCAGATTATTCCGAACCATAAGTTTTATATATCAATTTTATCAGAATATCTCAGATGAACTAGATTAATTTTTTACATTTTATTTTTTATTGATGTGATTTTCTTAATACTGAAAAAATATTTTAGAGTAAGTAAAGCGGCAAAAATCGGAACAAGCTATGTTACGGAATGTTTTTTAACCTCAAACCCTTACTCCTATTCCCCCCAACCCTTTTCGGGCACTACTATTTTCAACGCCAATCTACTTATATATTTTGCCGCAGGAAAATCATTTGTATTTATAGTAACCAGAATTAAAGAAATATTTTTTAATAAGAATTAGCTTATAAATCAAAGAATAAAATAATATCAATTCTACTTATACTTACATTTAAATAAACCGTAAGCAAATAAATTTGTTAATATTAAAATGCAGCTTGAAAAAGCATAGGAAATATTGTATAATTACGTGGTTTTATCTGAAATATCGGATAGAAAACTGTTTTTTTTAGAAGTAATTTTATTTGTGCATGAGTCTAGTGGATAAAACAAAAAATACATTTGCTCTTACTACGCCCCTATATTATGTAAACGATTTGCCTCATATCGGCAGTGCTTACCCTACAATGGCGGCAGATGTGATGGCTCGGTTTCAAAGACTTTTAGGTCGTGAGGTAATTTTCGTTACAGGTACGGACGAACATGGACAAAAGATTCAGCGAACCGCAGAAAGTAAAGGAATTGAACCTCAAGAATTTAGCAACCAAATTTCTGCGGAGTTTGTGTCTTTGTGGAAATTGCTTAATATTCAATACGACCGATTTATCCGTACTACCGATACTCGCCATGAATTTATAGTTAAAGAATTTTACGATCGAGTTTGGGAAAAAGGCGATATATACCTCGGACAGCAAAAAGGTTGGTACTGTGTTGCCTGTGAAGAATTTAAAGAAGAAAGAGAATTATTAGAAGGAAATTATTGTCCCATCCATACTAATAAACAAGTGGAATGGCGAGATGAAGAAAACTATTTCTTTAAGCTGTCAAAATATCAAAGCCAACTTGAAGAATTTTATCAATCTAGACCGGAATTTATTCAACCACAGAGTCGCCGAAATGAAGTTCTCAATTTTGTCAAAGGAGGATTGCAGGATTTCTCGATTTCGCGAGTGAATCTTGATTGTGGCTTCCCCATACCAAACAACCCAAAACATACTATATATGTATGGTTTGACGCTTTACTAGGATACGTGACAGCATTACTCGAACCCGACGAAGAACCAACTTTAGAAAATGCTTTATCTAAATGGTGGCCGATCAATTTGCATTTAATCGGTAAAGATATTTTACGCTTTCATGCCGTTTATTGGCCTGCAATGTTGATGAGTGCCAATTTACCAATACCCCAAAGAGTATTTGGACACGGTTTTTTGACCAAGGATGGTCAGAAGATGGGTAAAAGCATGGGTAATACCATCGATCCCGTAGCCTTGGTAGAGAAGTATGGTTCAGACGCAATTCGTTATTACTTTGTTAAGGAAATCGGATTTGGCAAAGATGGCGATTTTAATGAAGTTAGGTTCATTGAGGTTGTAAATGCAGATTTGGCGAAGAATTTAGGTAATTTGCTAAATCGTAATTTGAAAATGGTCAAAAAATATTGTGCGGGAAACGTACCGCCGATCGCCAGCGAAAATGTCCCTGATGATAACCCTTTAAAAGCTATTGGCTTGCAGTTAGGAGAACAAGTAAAAGCCTATTATGAAGCCCTAGCTTTCGATCGAGCCTGTGAAGCAGTTCTGCGATTGTCTCAAGCTTGTAACAAGTATATTGACGAACAAGCACCCTGGTCATTATACAAACAAGGACAACAGCAAGAATTAGAGCAAGTTTTGTACGTTGTTTTAGAATCGGTAAGGTTAGCAGCTTATCTTCTTTCTCCGGTAATTCCAAATATTAGTAGCGATATATACCAGCAATTAGGTTTTGGAATTGACTTTAACAACCAAATCGATACTGCAAAAACCGCACCCTTCGACGTACATGGAAATTGGGGTTTACTCAGTAGCGGACAAACGTTAGGTAAAGCAAAGCCAATTTTCCAAATGATTGAATTGAGTTAGAAAACATTAATTCAATTTTCAATTTTTAATTGTGCCTGTAGTAACAAAAAATAACGAAAAGGAAGCAAATTATTAATATAAAATTCTGCTCACATTAGTTACAAAGGTTGATTTATCAAGGTGTAAGTATTAGCCTTGAATGATTATCATAAATAGCCGAAACTTACGTATGTATATCATGATTAAGTTTCAATTATTACAAGAATAGCAAACACAATTGCAAAAATAACAAATGAGGTATCACAAAAATGTTGAATAATTTACAAGAAGAGTCAATATTTACACCTGAACAAGTTTTAGAAAATCGAGGTCGTGTAGCGATATTTATTGATGGATCAAATTTGTTTTATGCGGCATTGCAGTTAGGAATTGAAATTGACTACACCAAATTGCTTTCTAGGCTAACAGGTGGTTCTAGATTGCTGCGTTCGTTTTTCTATACTGGTGTAGATCGTACAAATGAGAAACAGCAGGGATTTTTATTGTGGATGCGGCGCAATGGCTATAGAGTAATAGCCAAAGATTTGGTACAGCTACCAGATGGCTCCAAAAAAGCTAATTTGGACGTGGAAATAGCGGTAGATATGATGGCTTTGGTAGATTCCTACGATACTGCTGTTTTGGTTAGTGGTGATGGGGATTTAGCATATGCAGTGAATTCAGTTAGTTATCGCGGCGTTAGAGTAGAAGTAGTAAGTTTACGTTCTATGACTAGCGATAGTTTGATTAACGTTTCCGATCGTTACATTGATTTAGAAGCCGTTAAAGAAGATATTCAAAAGACACCTCGTCAAGGATATCCTTACCGCCCACTACCTGAAATGAGTTTTCTAGAGCAATCACCCGCACCTGGTATGGTAGATCCGACACCTCGTTTAGAAATTCAAGAATAAAGCGTAATTAAAGCGTAAAAATCGATAGTATGGTGATCTGGTAAAAGGAGCGGTAAATTATTGGACATCAACAACTAAGCTATCCAAAATTTATCTTCGTTAAGATGCGTTGGTTTGCTAAATTCTTTTATTTTTAAGAATTTTAATTACTGACGCATCTTAAATTGTGGGAATAATACTTTGTGAATTAAGGTTATAGCGGTATCTTGCACTAGTAGTCTTTTTGATTAATTTTGGCTGGTTAGTTTTTCGCAATCGTTGGGAGACGTAAAATTTTACGTCTCTACAATTTCTTAAAAATGATTTGCAGTATTAGTATTGCGCTACATAGTTCTCCTAACCTTAATAAATCAAAAGCACGGATAATTTTAATTTTTTCTACGTCTGTTGAAGAGTATGGCGCAAAAAAACTTTTTACAATATCCACAATGAAAAGCTTAACTCGTAAGGCTTTTAGCCTCTGCATTTTGCCTTGCGCCTTCTTGCTTCTGACATTAGTTAGTTGTGGAGGTGAGAAGTCGGGTATTGATGATGAACCAGTCGAAGACGAATCCGTGCAAGAAGACGAAAGTAACTTTACTTTCCAAGGTGCAGCTTTAGAACAGTTTGATGAAAAAGGGCAGCCAATTTGGAAAGTAAACGCCAAACAGGTGAAATATACCAAAGAAAAAAAAGTTGGTACTGCTGAGAATCCTTATGGCGAACTGTATCAAGACGGTAAAATAGTTTACAAAATTACAGC
>CAYMZW010000101.1:0-17362 GCA_964395005.1 uncultured Rivularia sp. | reverse complement strand
AACTCCTAACTCCCAACTCCTAACTCCCAACTCCCAACTCCTAACTCCTAACTAGTAGCTGAAACTTTGGCAGTTGTTGAAGCGTCAGGTATTGTGGAGATTATTTGTGATTGAATAGTCAATCGTCAGTATATATAACGTTTTTATTTTTTGTATAGTACTTGAGATAATTTAAGTACGAGTCAAAATTATCACTCCTACACTGCTATGACATACAACTACCGATCGCTATCATTTCAATTGCGTCGCCTGGGTTTGGCTTTGATGCTGCCTGTTGCGCTATGTGGCACGGTAGTGTTTCCTACTCAGCTACAAACTGCTACGGCTCAAACTTCGTCAGATAATCGCGCTCTTAGTATCAGTGCAGAGCAACAAGAATACAATGCTAAAGATGAGATAGTTACTGTACGCGGCAACGTACAAATTTCATATCCGGCTCGTCAGTTGAAAGCAACAGCAGCCCGAGGACAATATTTTTTTCGACAAAGTCAAATTGATCTAAGTGGTGGCGTGTATATTTTGCAAGGAGGTAAAAATAGTATTCGAGGAGAAAAAGCCACCTATCTAATTAATGAAGGAAGATTTATCGCTACACCTAAAAGCGGCTCTCAAGTAGTGTCTACCTATGCTGTAAACAATACAAATGCTCGCAACCAGGCATCAGCAAATAATGGCCCTCTTACTATTCGTGCCAACTTACAAGAATACAATTCTAATACTGGGATAGCCACCGGGCGTGGTAACGTACAGCTTTTATATCCCGCTCGTCAGATTAAAGCAACAGCAGCCCAAGCACAATTTTTTGAACGGGAACAGCGGATTATCCTCAGTGGTGGAGTATATATTTTGCAGGATGGTAAAAATAGTATTCGAGGAGAAACTGTTACCTATTTAATTGATGAAGGAAGATTTGTCGCTTCACCTAAAAGCGGTGGTAGAGTAGAGTCTATATACATTGTAGACGATGTACCTACTCAATCTAATCAAGCCCCTGCAACACCAAACTTAAGACGTAGTAATTAAAGATAAAAAGAGCCGCAAATCGTGAAAATTGTTTTAGAAAACATTCACAAATCCTACGGTAAGCGAACTATTGTTAATCGCGTCAACCTAACGGTAGCTCAAGGTGAAATCGTCGGTTTATTGGGGCCTAATGGTGCTGGTAAGACGACGACTTTTTATATTGCCACTGGTTTAGAAAGACCAGATCGAGGAACGGTTTGGCTTGACAACCGTGATATTACTAGTATTCCAATGCATGGAAGGGCACGTCTTGGTGTTGGTTATTTAGCGCAAGAAGCCAGCGTTTTTCGTCAATTAACCGTCCGCGAAAACATTTTATTAGTATTTGAGCAAACCCAAGTACCCCGTCGCGAATGGGATGTACGTCTTTACAAACTGTTGCACGAATTCAGTTTAGAAAAAGTTGCTAACAGTAAAGGAATTCAACTTTCCGGAGGAGAAAGACGCAGAACCGAATTAGCTAGAGCCTTAGCATCAGGAAGGAATGGCCCCTCATTCTTATTTTTAGATGAACCCTTTGCAGGAGTCGATCCCATTGCCGTTGCCGAAATTCAAGGAATTGTTGCACAACTTCGCGATCGCAACATGGGAATCTTAATTACAGATCACAACGTCCGCGAAACCCTTGACATTACCGATAGAGGTTATATCATGCGCGAAGGAGAAATACTAGCCTCCGGTTCCACCGACGAGCTTTATGATAATTCTCTTGTAAGGCAATATTATTTAGGTGAAAATTTTCAAGTGTAAATTGGGGATTGGGAATTGGGCATGGGGCATGGGGTATTGGTAATTGATAATTGGTATATTTAAAACTCCCAACTCCCAACTCCTAACAGACGTAGCACTGCTACGTCTCTACACTCCTAACTCCTAACTGTTCACTGTTCACTGTTCACTGTTAACTGATAATGCCGATATCAATCATGGATCGCTATCTTACCAGGGAAATGGTGCCGCCATTTTTATTTGGTATTGCTGCTTTTTCTTCGCTGGGAATATCAATTGGTGCCGTTTTTGAATTGGTACGTAAGGTTGTTGAATCAGGTTTACCTGTTGGGATAGCTGCTAGAGTTTTTATTTTAAATTTTCCCGAATTTATTGTTTTGGCTTTTCCAATGTCTACGCTATTAGCTACTTTGATGACTTATAGTCGTCTTTCTAGTCAAAGCGAATTGACTGCGTTGCGTAGCTGCGGAGTGAGCGTTTATCGCATGGTAGCGACGGCTGTATGTTTAAGTTTGCTGGTAACTGGATTAACATTTTTGTTTAACGAAAAAATCGCACCAGAAGCGAAGTACCAAGCGACTTTGACTATGCAAAAAGCTTTGAAAACCGAACAACCTTCTTTTAAAAGAGAAAATTTAATTTATCCTGAATTTAAAAAAGTTAAACGAGAAGATGGTAGTAAAGAAAAGGTTTTATCGCGGCTATTTTATGCCGATAAATTTGATGGCAAACTGATGAGTGGTTTAACAATTATCGACCGTTCTCAAGATGATTTTAGTCAAATTCTTCAGGCAGAATCGGGAGAATGGAACGTAAAAGATAATGTTTGGGACTTTTATAACGGAACTATTTATTTAATATCTCCAGACAAATCTTATCGCAATATTGTCCGCTTTGAACGTCAACAATTAAAACTACCCCGCACTCCCTTAGATTTAGCAAAAGAAAGCCGCGATTATGGCGAAATGAATATTGTTCAAGCATTTGAGCAATTGGAAGTAGAAAAGCTGCGCGGTGACGATAGAAAAATTCGCAAACTTGAAGTTAGAATTCAGCAGAAATTTGCCTTACCATTTGTTTGCGTAGTTTTTGGTTTAGTTGGTGCCACATTAGGAAGCATCCCGGGAAGAACTGGTTCTGCAAAAAGTTTTGGTCTTAGCGTATTAATTATTTTTGGATACTATTTATTAAGTAATATAACTGGTGGCTTAGGGCAAGCAGGCATTTTTTCTCCGTTTCTTGGTGCTTGGTTCCCTAACTTTTTAGGATTAGGAATCGGTTTATTTTTGTTGGGAAGAGTTGCAAAAAGATAAGATGGGTTAGTTGTTAGTTGTTAGTTGTTAGTTGTTAGTTGTTGGGAGTTAGGAGTTTTCAATTACCAATGCCCAATGCCCAATCCCCAATGCCCAATCCCCAATCCCCATTATTTTTCATTCAGTGTAAAAATACGTACAAATGTGATAAATTTAACGAGAATCTACATAATAATTATGACGTAGGCGCTTTTAAAACGTTAGGATTAAAGAATACTCTAATTTTAAGTTGCTTATGTCACGTTCTCACCGTTCGCCTCGCTTACGCTATCTAAAGGCTCGGTTATCGATTTTTACTCGTCCTAGTTTTTTAGCAGCGCTGGTTTTTCTATCGTGTTTAGGATTTGTACTTAAAGAATACTGGACTAATCCTACTTTTCTGAAGTTTGCCCCAAATCAAGAATTACCGTCATCGACATCATCAAATCAACCTTTACTTTCTGACGAAGATAGAGCGATTGCTGCTGATATTGATAATTTGTCAGTGCTTGACTACGATAAAGAACAAGCAAATATACCTATAACTACAATTCTTGATGATAGTAAAAAAATAAAAGAGCAAAACGATGCTCAATTATCAAAGATATTGGATTTGGCTAAAAAAAGTCAGAAAGCAAACGAAATAAAACCAAATACAACTCAATCGCAAACAGCTAACACTCCATCAACATCACAGCCAAATCCGTTTTTAAATCAAGCCGAAGATTTATTAAAGTTCAAATTTGACACCAGCAATACTAATGGCAATGTTAATAGTTTGTCTCCATTTTCTAGTAATTCACAAACTCAAAACTCATTTAATTTAGGCATTAATAATGGTAATTCAGTTAATCCCCAAAGCGCTTTGCAAAAAGCAATAGATCAATCAAATAATCCAAAAAATCAAGAAAATAATTCAACCGATAAAAATACTTTTGGACAATCACCCCAAAATGCTCAAACAGCACCTTCACTAAATTCACCAACGAATCAAAAGCTGCCTCAAAGTCAAACTGATTCCCTTGTTAATACAAATCTCTTTAATCAACCTTTAAACGATCGATCTCAAAATTCCTTTGGTAATTCTAACAATAATCAATTTCCGGCAAATAATTTTAATAACAACACTCAACCGGAATTAAATAATCAATCTCAAAATCCCTATGGCAATTTTAACAACAATCAATTTCCCTCAAATAATTTTAATAACAACACTCAACCGGAATTAAATAGTCAATCTCAAAATCCCTATGGCAATTTTAACAACAATCAATTTGGAGCAAATAATTTTAATAACAACACTCAACCGAGATTAAATAGTCAATCTCAAAATCCCTATGGCAATTTTAACAACAATCAATTTGGAGCAAATAATTTTAATAACAACACTCAACCGAGATTAAACAATCAATCTCAAAATTCATACAACAATTTTAATAATAATCCACAGCAAAATCCTTACAGCAACTTTAATGGAAATCAACAAAATTTCAATAATCCGGTACAAAATCCATATAACAATTTTAATAATACTCAAACAAGAGTTAATCAATATAGTCCGCAAACACAAACGAGAATTAACAATGTATACAATAGATTGATTAATCGGGAATTACCTAGCGCTGCAAATCGGAATATTTATAATGCACCAAATAATATAAATACAGGTTTCCAACCTAACGTGCAGCAGTTTAATTCACCATATTCTCCGCAGAATCAGATACAGTATCCTAATAATGGATATCGTTATTAATTATTCGTAACTGACCGAATATCACAGGGTGCAAGCTCCAAAATTTTATTCATGGGTTAGTCCGTAGGGAATTTTAATCTCGTGTGTCTACCATATCTAACTACAGAGAGAACTTTTCTACTTTGTTATATCTTTTCCGTTTACATCGGAATAATATAGATTTTCTCTTCCTCTTCTTTCCTCTGCGCTCTCTGCGCTCTAGTAAGATTTTTTTATCCCAAGCCGGTGCAACCGGAATTGATATTAGGACTTACGCAAAAGTAACGTAATTATGCCATTACGAGCGATGAGCCACACTCTTCAACTGAAAGCGAAGCGAAATTCATAAAAATTAGCATCAATAATCACTACAGAAATACAAGATAATTATAAAGATGTTTGTATTAAAAATTATTTCTGTACGCAAATGTATAGCAATCCTAAATCATTTGTGAGGTTTGAGAAACCCAGTTTTTGGCACTTATCTTTCTCACAACTCATGTAGGATTGCTATATAGTATTGTTTATAAGATTACTTGCTAGGAAGTAACTTTTTTAATATTAAAACTAATATTATTTTTGAATCCTCAATGGTTAATGCTACTTGCACATCAATTTGAATAGAGTAGGTTAAAATTAGATTTTAATAAAATCTGTAAAAACGAATACAAATTATTGTTGATATATTTCTACCTTGAGAGAGATGTATTAATAATTAATATTTTTGGTATTTCTATTTAAAACACTTTATTGAATTTGGGACAATTTTCTTTAGAGATAGAATTTTTGTCCTAAAGGTATTGACAATATCTAAGGTTATCGAGTAAAACAAAGCAATGCGTAAATACACCTTTTTTATTTGTAGCTTGCACAATTAACTTTATTTTTCAGATAGCTTATTATTCTCAAAATCTGTAAATTGAAGAATAGTTAGTGGAAATACTTGCAATTAGCAAGTATGACTATTAATCTGAATTGTTGTTGCTATTTTTACACCCTTGAATGCTTAGTTGTTTGTCAGCGATAAACTGAATTACCAGTATTTTGGACTTTAGGCTGTGAACTAATGGATTAAGTTTATGGAAATTATTGATAATTTTCATTTAATTTATAGTGATTTATTTGCCTAGGATAAATTACAATAAATAACATTATTAATGTCACAGACGTTACAGAAATCTGGACAATTTTTTAATTCAATTATCATCCTAATCACCATTAACTACCTTTTTGAATAAATATTTATTTTGTTGCTATCTATGTCACAAAATCCTGAAAATATTTTTTTTACGTCCGAGCAACATAAGGCTTTATTGAATAATTTATCGGGTAATTTACAACCAGAATATCGAAAACGGTTAGAAATTATGTTGCTGGCTGACACGGGAAAATCTCAAGCAGAAATCTGTCGAATTTTAGGTTGTTCTCAGGAAATGGCACGTTACTGGATAACTATTGCTAAAGCAGGTTTAACTGAGGAGTGGCTGCACCGGCCGATAGGTAGACCTAAAACTGTTAATCAACAATATATGGAGAGATTAAAAGAATTGCTGAGTCATAGCCCACGGAAGTATGGATATGCGTTTAGTAATTGGACATCTCAATGGTTAAGCAAACATTTAGCGACTGAATTCGGAATTGATATTAGTAGTCGTCACATTAATCGATTGCTCAAAGGAATGGGTTTAGCTACACAAAAGCGACAGTCGTCAAACAAAGCGATTAATAAAGATACAAAGCTAACTGGTGTGAGAATTTCAGATTTAAAATCTGAGGGTGATTCCCATCTATATCAGTCATTCAATGTCATGCAAATTAATAATTAAACTTGGGATAAAGGAGAGGTAATGCCATCAACGTGTTCCCAAGAACAACTCGGTCAAATACTAACAGCTATCTTGAATGAGAAGCTTTCGGATAGGGAATTACAGGATATACAAATTGAAATTGTTGAACCACCAGTAGCAAAACTGTTCTGGAAATCAACAAATGCTGAGGCAGGACTTTATTTAGTTCTTAGCGGCAAAGTCAGGTTACTTGATGGCTCTAATAACCTAATCTCTACTTTAGGAGCAGGGTGTTCGTTTGGAGAAATGACTTTGTTTCCGGAATCTGGATTTAGTTTTTATGCCGCGAGGGCTTCAACTAATTTAAAACTCTGTTATCTCAACAAAGATGTATTGCAGACTTTGATGTCTAAATACTCCGAAATTCGCGATCGCCTATTAGTACGTGCGGAAGGTTGGGATTTGCTGATGCTGTATCGTCGGCAACAGCCACAAATTCCTGTAGAAGGAATGTTGCAAGCTTTATCGCTGTTTGAAAGGCTGGAATTAAAGGAGTTTACAGAATTTTATCTAACTTCAGATACTAAGTTATGTTTGCTACAACAAGGAAAACTGGCACATTCTGATGGTAGTCATTTAATCCCAGGAAAAATCTACGGTGCTAAGAAACAGGGCAATTGGCAAGTAATTGAACCAACAATTATCTACTATCTGCGGACTGGTGATTGGCAAGCAGCACTGCAATTTTGGCCGCAATTGGCAGAATTCATTGATTCAGATCGACATGAAGGCGATAGAGGCAGCATAGCTGAACGCCAATCTTCAGTTTCCAATGTCATTCCTTTTCCCACAAAAGCTACCCAGAACAAGAATCAACTACGGGCTGATTTCCCTAAACCTCGGGTAAAAGCCAGACATATCTGGGCACGTTTAACTAAACGCTATCCTTTCTTTGAACAACAAAGTGCTAGTGATTGTGGTGTAGCTTGCTTAGTGATGATTGGTCGTTATTGGGGTAAACGCTTTAGTATTAACAGATTGCGAGATTTAGCCAATGTCAATCGTATCGGAGCTTCACTGCGGGGGTTAACTACAGCTGCCGAAAGTATTGGTTTTGCTAGCCGTCCAGTCAAAGCTAGTCTAGACAAATTAGCACAACAACCGTTACCTGCAATCGCGCACTGGGAAGGTAATCATTATATTGTTGTCTATGAAGTTACTAGAAAACAGGTGCTTGTAGGCGATCCAGCAATTGGAAAACTTACCCTCACCCATGATGAATTTGTTGCGGGATGGACTGGTTATTCTTTATTATTGCAACCGACTCCTTTTCTTAAAGAAAGTGAAGAAGCTAGTACAGCATTTTGGCAGTTATTTGAGTTAATTAAGCCACATTGGCAAGTACTTTTAGAAGTCTTGATTGCTTCAATATTTATCCAATTGTTTGGATTGATTACACCTCTATTCACTCAGTTACTTTTAGACAGGGTGATTGTTCAAGGTAGTACCCTGACTTTAAACGCTGTAGGATTGGGTTTATTAATTTTTAGTTTATTCCGGGTTGCTCTTAACGGATTGCGACAATACCTGTTAGACCATACAGCCAACCGCATCGGTGTAGCCTTGATGGTAGGTTTTATCAAACATACTTTCCGTCTTCCTCTAGCTTTCTTTGAATCGCGTTATGTGGGTGATATAGTTTCTCGGGTGCAAGAGAATCAGAAAATACAACGCTTTATTACTGGTGAAGCACTGTCAATTATTTTGGATTTATTGACAGTATCTATTTATCTAGGTTTGATGTTTTGGTATAGCTGGCAAATGACATTGCTAGTGTTAACAATAGTGCCGCCGTTTGTAATATTAGCAATAGTATCTACACCGTTTTTTCGCCGCATCAACCGTGAAGTTTTTAATGCTTTAGCTAAGGAGAATAGTTATTTAATTCAATCTCTTACAGGTATTCGTTCGATTCGCTCAATGGCTATTGAACAAACTTTGCGTTGGCATTGGGAAGAATTGCTGAATAATTTGACTAAAAAAATGTTTAGCGGTCGGATACTTGGCAATGGAATGCAACTGGTTAGTTCTACGATTGAATCTATAGCAACTACAGGATTACTTTGGTTTGGTGCTTGGATGGTGATTCAAAATCAGCTAACAATTGGACAATTAGTAGCTTTCAATATGTTGTTGGGTAATATTATTCATCCTTTTCAACGCATCACCGTACTATGGAATCAATTACAAGAAGTGATTATTTCCACAGAACGGATTAATGATGTACTTGAAGCAGAACCGGAAGAAGATTTAAAAAATCAACCCCGTCAATATTTAGATACTATTCAAGGTCACATTCGTTTTGAGAATATGACCTTCCGCTATCATCCCGATAACGATACTAACGTTTTAGAAAATCTCAATTTTGAAATTCTTCCAGAGCAAACCGTAGCTTTAGTGGGACGTAGTGGTTCTGGAAAAACAACCCTAGCAAAGTTGATTTTGGGTTTATATACTCCTACAGATGGCAAAATTTTGATTGATGGCCACGATATTTCGAGTTTAGCTTTGGCATCGCTGCGCTCTCAAATCGGTGTTGTGGATCAAGAGACTTTTCTGTTGGGGGGGACAATTCGAGAAAATATTAGTATCGCTTTTCCGGAAGTTTCCTTGACAGAAATTACAGAAGCAGCCCGTTTAGCTGGTGCGGATGAATTTATTCGACAATTACCAATGGGTTACGAAACCCAAATCGGCGAAGGTGGTGGAATGTTATCCGGTGGACAAAGGCAACGTTTAGCAATTGCTCGTGCTTTACTTGGTAATCCTCGATTATTGGTTTTTGACGAAGCTACCAGTCACCTAGATGCAGAATCAGAGCGGATTATTCAGAATAATTTAAATACTATTCTTAAAGGACGTACCAGCTTAATTATTGCTCATAGATTGTCTACAATCCGCAATGCCGATTTGATTTTGGTATTAGATAACGGCTTATTAATAGAAAGTGGTACTCATAAAGAATTAATTGCCAAGAAAGGTCATTATTACTACCTTAATCAACAACAACTTGCCCAAACAGTTTGATTTAATTTGATTTAAGAGTAAGGAGTTATTCATTTGGAAGTTGTATATGCCTAATAATGCTAGTCAAGTATCATCACTATTAACTGAAGAAGCAACGTTAACAGAGCAAGCAATCAGTAATTCAACGAATGATACAAATAAAGCAAATAAAAATTTAGTTAATAAAAATCAAGGTTGGTATTACGGAACGGAAGAATTATTAGATGCTCTACCAAGACGTTGGACGCGCTCTTTGCTGTACTTTCTAGTAGTTTTTACTTCCATAGTTTTACCTTGGGCGATGTTGTCACAAGTAGATGAAACAGGAAGCGCTAGAGGTCGGATTGAACCATTAGGTGAAACTCAAAGATTAGATGCTCAAGTTGGTGGTAACGTTATTGATGTCAAAGTAAAAGAAGGTCAAACAGTCAAAGCTGGTCAATTACTCGTAGAATTAGAGTCTGATGTCATACGAAGTGAGCTACAACAAAGAAAGGCAAAATTAGATGGATTGCTTAATAGAATCGCACAGTTAGAACTAATTAAAAACCAATTGCAGTTAACAATTGGCGTGCAAGAACAACAAAACAAATCCCAAGAATTAGAAAAGATTTCTCAAGTTAATCAAGCAAAGCAAAATCTTGATGCAAAGCAGAGTACTTATAACGTACAAAAATTAGAAAAACTGGCATTAGTCAATCAAGCTAAACAAAATCAGAATTCTACTCGCACAGCTAATAAATTGGCTGAAATTCGCTGGAAAAGAGATTTCGCTGAAATCAAACGTTATCGTAATCTGAACAAGCAAGGTGCTATTCCTCAAATTAAAATTGTGGAATTAGAAAAAATTGCCGATGAAAGCAAGACAATATACGAGCAAAGTAAATCTGATGTCAAACAAGCAAAATTGCGGTTTCAAGAAGAACAAAACCGTTATCAAGGAATTATGCGTCAAGCTCGGGCAGATATTAAACAGGCAAAATTGAGATTGCAAGAACAAGAAAATAGTTATAAAAGTTTAGTTCATGCAGGTAAATTAGCTGTATTAAAAAACCAGGAACAACTGAAAGATATGCAAGCCCAAATTACCAGCATAAAATCAGAAATAGCTCAAACTAGAAGTCAGATTAATTCTATAAAATTACAGTTAGCACAACGCATTATCAAATCACCAATTGATGGTGTAATTTTTAATTTACCCATCAAAAAGCCTGGAGTAGTTGTGCAAACTGGTGAGACTATGATTCAAATTGCTCCAAAAGACACTCCATTGATTCTCAAAGCAAATATGCCCAGTCAACAAAGTGGTTTCTTGAAAGTAGGAATGCCGGTAAAAGTCAAGTTTGATGCTTATCCATTCCAAGATTATGGAGTACTTGCAGGGAAAGTAATGCGAGTATCACCAGATTCTAAAGTGATGGAAACTTCTCAAGGAAACGTAGAAGTTTTTGAAATGGATATAGCTTTGAATCAAGATAACATTAAATCTGGAAATAAAGCTATTCCTTTAACTCCCGGTCAAACAGCAACAGCAGAGGTAATTGTGCGTCAGCGTCGTTTGATTGATTTCATTTTAGATCCGTTCAAAAAGCTACAAAAAGGTGGTTTAGACGTTTAAAATTTCTTCGGCTAAAATTGAAAATGTACCTAATTTTTAGTTTTAATAACCGATAATTTTTTCTAGTCTTAAATTATTTTTTTATCACATCAAATATTATGTATGAGGAGCAAATTAGAGGTAATAGAAAATAATAGAACACACAAGAAAATCAAAGGTTATTTTCGTTATTAACCACAGATATCAATACTACTTGGTTAAGCAATTAAACTCGTTTTTATATCCCCCAACCCCCTTAAAAAGGGGGCTTTTATTCCCTCCTTTTTAAGGAGGGTTAGGGAGGATATCCCCTTAACCGAGCAGTATTGCCACAGATATTTTTCTTAGTAAAGTACTAAGAGAATAGTAAACAAATTTATCGAGGAGTCAAATTATGATCAAATCATTTAATATCTCTCAAAAAGAAATAATTGAACAATTAAAACTTTCCTGTCAAGTACCTAATGTATTAGAATCTATCGCTACTCGTAAAATTATCTTTGATACAGCCAAAGATGTAGGTATTAAAGTCGAAAATGAAGAGCTTCAACAAGCGGCTGATGCTTTGCGAGCCAGCAATAGATTAGTTAAAGCTGAAGACACTTGGAATTGGCTGCAAAAAAATTATCTTTCCTTAGAAGATTTTGAACAACTTGCAGAAATGAACTTGATATCTCTCAAATTAGCCCATCATTTATTTGCGAAGAAAGTCGAAGCACACTTTTATGAAAATCACCAAGATTATCTTGCAGCAGTTACTTATGAAGTTGTCTTAGATAACGAAGATTTAGCTTGGGAATTATTTTATGCAGTAACTGAAGGTGAAATTACTTTCCAAGATGTGACTCGTCAACATATTCAAAATCCACAACTGCGTCGTGCTGGTGGATTTCGTGGAATTAAACATCGTCGCGAATTTAAACCCGATATTGCTGCTGCTGTCTTTGTTGGTAATCCTCCAGAATTACTCAAACCAATTGCGATCGCGCAAAAAGTTCATCTAATTTGGCTAGAAGAAATCGTTGAGACAAAATTAGATCAACAGCTACGAGCAAAGATTATGAGCGAATTGTTCTCAAATTGGTTAAAGCAACAAATAGCGCAAGTAGAAATTATTCCTCACTTTGAATCAGATTCCTATTCTCAACCAGTCCAAGAATTGTTGACAATCGCTTGAGAGAATGTTTTAAAAGTCTTTACCTGGCGATTTAAATCGCTGCTACACAAGCGAAACCCGCCTGCGCGGGTTAATCATGTATTAGTCCACGCAGGTGGACTTTGCCTGTTTAGTAGCGGTTTTAACCGCCGGATACTTTTAAAACATCCTCTGAGATAATTTATTTAATATGATTCAATCCAACCAGATGTAATATTAAGCATCTGGTAAAAAAATACTAGCAAACTCAAAGTCTACTAGTATTTTTTAATGCTATATCTGACAGTTTGATATTATTAATAACCAGATTATTTATATAAAGTCTGGTTAAATAAATATTAGCAGGCTGTAAGCGTACTAGTATTTATTATGACTACATCTAACTTTAAAAAAGATGTAGATTTTGCTTCAAAGGCTGTAATTATTTTGCCAAGAAATCGATCAAGAAACTTACTACTGTATTGGATGTTTCGAGGAAAGAGGTAGCAAATACTTCATAGCTAGCTAAAATTCCAATTAAAGCTCCGAAAGCTTCTTGCTGGCTGAAACCACCATTAACAATTCCTGCTTCATTTTCAGCAACTTCATTGATGAAAGAGTTAGAATCAATAGCTAAGTTAGAAATTGTGATTCTAGACATAATGTTCTCTCCGATTTAAATTAATGATTTTTGTTTGAATTAAGCTTTTGTTTTCTTAATTCTTGAATCTATTATCGACAATATTAAATAAGAATTCAATAGTTTTTCAAAGGAGATAAGACATAAGTGTAGGAGTTTTGTCTTCTGATTCTTTAGTCTTAAAATCTAATTATTTTCAGCTTTTAACTTATTTATAACTCATCTGTTTTTTCTATATCTAAATTATTGAAAGACATAATTGTAGGAGTTTTGTCCTTAAAACTAAAAGTAAATTATTTAGTAGCCCGAAAAGAAGTTGCTGCTTTGATTAATGAGGAAGAAGAAGCGGTTAAGTTAGTTGAAATTGCAAATCACAAGCTAAGCAGATAATTCTTAATCTCATGTTGTAGTAAGTGGAAATAACGAATTAGTAAATTAAAGACACAGAGCGGTGCGTTAAAACGTTCCGTTTATAACGCACCCTACGAAGAAAGAAATTACTGTTGCGATATCAAAATACAAAACCGTCAAGGAAACTAATCCTCAACGGTCATTATTGGATTCACAAAAAACTATTGCGATATAGAGTTATATTTTTTTTACCCCCTCTCCCCCTGTACCCCACGGCACTTGCTTCAATTTAAAATTGGTTAGTAAATCGAGGGCTTTTCTATAACCCGAACGCATCAAATCGATACCGCGATTAATTACATCAAAAATCTTTGCTAACCATCCCGTCGGCTCTTGCCCTTGACGCAATAATAATGATGATAAAGCGGGAGTCAAAGTTAAAGCGTTGAAAGTCGAAATAATAACCGCAAAACTAATAGTTAAAGCAAACTGTTGATAAAGCTGTCCGGTAGTACCGGGGAAAAACGCAACGGGAATAAATACCGCTAATAACACCAAAGAAGTCGCAATTACCGCTCCCGAAAGTTCTCCCATTGCTTCAACTAACATTAATATTTTTTAAAATTTCAATTAAATTGCAATATTTTGGTATATTTATTTGCCTGCATTAAGCTGTGTAGAACTCTTGACTGTTGATTTAAATCAAGTCGATTGAGCATAAAAGGGTACATAAATAAAATAATAATTTCGTCAATATATTAAAGGAATTGTTTTTATAGAAACAACATTCAAAAAAATTATTTCTTATGGATTTTGACTTTTTACATTAAGTATGTATTAAGTTCGTTTTAATTATTCCATCTCGCTCAAAAATTACCTATCTCTATTTAAATTTTTCCTATTTTTTAACCTGCGATTTTGAGCTATACACACAAACCATTACCATTAATGCGATAATATTTATTCTGCATTAATTTCAGCTTTTATCTCAATGTCCCAAATCATCTGGATAGCAAGACACGCCAATCGTCTAGACTTTGTAAACCCCGACTGGTTTTTAACAGCCGAAAGACGTTACGATCCGCCGCTATCGGATGATGGTTTTGTACAGGCAGAGCAATTAGCAAAGCGTCTCAAAAACGAAGAAATCCATCATATTTTTGCTTCGCCATTTTTACGTACAGTACAGACAGCAGCAGCAGTTGCAGCAGTTTTAGATTTACCGATCAAATTAGAAACCGGATTAAGCGAATGGTTGAATCCCGAATGGATGACACAGGAGCCAGTAAGACATTCAATTGAAGAATTATTAGAAATATATCCCAAAATTGACGTTAGCTACACGCCACAAATAGCAGTCAGATATCCCGAAACTCGCCAACAAATGCGCTCGCGCTCCGCACAAACTGCGAGATGTTTGGCAACAGAATATTCTCCAGACAATATATTATTAATCGCGCATGGTGCATCAGTACTGGGGGCAGCAATGGGATTTGTCGGAGATTTAGCTGTAGAAAAAGTCAAAGCAACCTTATGCAGTTTAGTTAAAATCGTCCGTCAAGAGCCACAATGGTTATTAGAGCTTTCAGGAGATACTTCTCATTTGACAGAAGTTGAAGAAGTTGTCAGGTTTAATTAAGATTTGTTAGTGGTTAGTTGTTAGTTGTTAGTTGTTAGTTGTTAGTGGTAGAAAGTTTTCTCGTTTTCTCGTTACAAAGCTCTGACTTGTAAAGTATTTCTTTGAGGCTCTGCCTCTAGTATAAAGGAGGCGGAGCCTCGTGAATATTGTTTCCCAGCCAGAGTCTGGAAGTAATTCTAACCACTAACAACTATCAACTAACAACTAACCACTTTCACCCGGAGGGTGCGGCTCATCAACTATCAAATATCAACTAACAACTAACCATGACATTATTATTAGCGGGAGATATCGGCGGTACGAAAACTATTTTGCGCTTGGTGGAAGCGTCGGAAAAGCCTGTTTTGCGTACTTTGCATGAAGAGCGTTATCCTAGTAAAGATTTTCCGGATTTAGTGCCGATAGTACAACAGTTTTTAGCGGCAGCTAATGCTGGTACACCTGAAAAAGCTTGTTTTGCAATTGCTGGCCCTGTGGTTAATAATACCGCCAAGTTGACCAATTTGGCTTGGTTTCTCGATAGTACGCGTTTGGAAGAAGAATTGGGTATTGCTCACGTTACTTTAATCAATGATTTTGCTGCGGTTGGTTATGGTATTTTAGGTTTGAACAAAGAAGATATATTAACTTTGCAAGAAGGTAAACCGAATCTGGAAGCACCTATCGGTATTATCGGTGCGGGTACTGGTTTGGGACAGGGATTTTTAATCAAAACCGGGGATATGTATCAGATATTTCCTTCAGAAGGGGGACATTCTGACTTTGCTCCTCGTAAAGAAATGGAATTTCAGCTGTTGAAATATCTCCTCGATAAACACGATATCCAAAGAGTATCGGTAGAGCGAGTAGTTTCCGGGATGGGAATCGTATCAATTTATGAATTTTTGCGAGACCGAAAAATTGCGGTTGAATCGCCAGAAATTGGTCAAGTTGTCACAACCTGGGAAAGAGAAGCCGGAAAAGAAAAGAGCGTAGATCCAGGTGCTGCAATCGGTACGGCTGCCGTTAAAAAGAGCGATCGCCTTTCCGAGCAAACCATGCAGTTATTTGTGGAAATATACGGAGCAGAAGCCGGAAATTTAGCGTTAAAACTATTACCCTACGGTGGTTTATATGTAGCTGGTGGAATCGCAGCCAAAATACTTCCGTTGATGGAAGAAGGTAGTTTTATGCTCAATTTCAGTAGCAAAGGTAGAATGCGAAGCATTTTGGAAGACATCCCCGTACATATAATTCTTAATTCGCAAGTTGGTTTAATAGGTGCTGCTATTAGCGCTTCTAGGTTATAACGGAAGCTCACAGAATAAGTAATATCAGCATCTTCTTAAGCAACAACTATGACAAAAAAACCTTTCTTACCTTTAATCGCCGCCGGTTTGGTATTTAGCAGCTTTGCAGCAGTAGAAATTAACCAGCAGCAAACAGCTACAGCGCAAGCAGCTAAAAAGTCACAATGGAAAGTATTTAATTCCCCCGATGGCAGTTTCCAAGTATTAATGCCGGGAATGCCAAAATCCATGAGCGAAACCAAAAAGACATTTATGGGGGAAATCAATTTAAATATATTTCTTGCCAAACCAGAAAAACAGCAGGTAGCATACGTTGTTGCTTACAACGATTTTCCTCATAGTTACGGTAAAATGGCCGATCCTCAAGTAGTGCTGAATAATGCGCGGGATATGGCATTAAAAACCACACAATCCAAATTAATCAGCCAAAAAAACGTTCGTAGCTACAACAATCAGCCCGGAAAAGAATTTGAATACGTCAACTCAGCCGGAAAAATTACCAGAAATCGGATGTTTTTCGCCGAAGGGCGTTTATATCAAGCAATGGTAATCACCACCAAAGAGCAAGAAAAATATCTTGGTAAAAGCATTCGAGGATATTTGGACTCTTTTCAAGTTGTTTTGAGAAGGTGAAAATAGGTTAAAGGTTAAAGGTTAGGAGTTAGGAGTTAGGAGTTAGGAGTTAGGAGTTACCTATTACTAACTACCTATTACCTATTACCAATGCCCTATGCCCTATGCCCCATGCCCATCTACCACTTCCAAAGTATACAAATTAGTATCAGCACAATTACTGATAAATCCTCCGCAAGCTTTGACGTTTAATAAATGTTCCACAACTGCGGAAGTAATTGTTTCTCCGGGGATTAATAAAGGAATTCCGGGTGGATAGGGGCAAACGGTTTCAGCACTTATACGATTAATTGCTTTGTTGATGGGTACGGTTTGTGTTGCAGCGAAGAATGCTTGACGGGGGGATAAATTGGAAGTTGTAAGGTTATTCTGGTTCCCAGACTCTGGCTGAGCCTGTTGCTGGTTCCCAGACTCTGGCTGAGCCTGTTGCTGGTTCCCAGACTCTGGCT
>CAYMZW010000100.1:0-17489 GCA_964395005.1 uncultured Rivularia sp. | reverse complement strand
GATTTCAACTGCGGGCATCTGAAAGCCTTTAAATATGAGGTTTTCAAGGTTCGGTTTCACGGATGGGTTAATCATAGCACGTGAAAGTTGAAATGAGTTGGGTGAGAATGGCTGAAACCCAGTCTGGGTAGGCATCGCGGATGGGTTAGTAATGTTTTTGGTCTGAAAGTCTTGTCAACTCTGGGATTCAGCCATTTTTTTTAAGTCATGTTTTTCAACACCTACCCATCCGTGAATTCGGCAAAGAAAATACTATTATCGCGAGGTTGTTCTCCACCAATACGTTCTACTTTACCAAAGCAGCAGGCACATAGAAAATAAAAGCGGATGCTATCGGTGTCGGATTTAATTAATTTGTTCAAACGACTTCTTAATTTAGCATATTGAGTATCGGTAAGTTGACACTCAAAAATACTATATTGTACCCATTGTCCATAAGATTTAAGAATTTTATGGATTTTGGTACGACGTTTATCTTCGGAGATATCGTAACTGACAACAACATTCATTGATTGTTATATATGATTATTTTTGATTACCAACGAACCAACGGTGGATATTTGTCGGTTTCACCCATGAGATATTTACCTAATAATCTGGCTTGGATTTCAAAAGCTTCTTGGTAACTACATTTGCGTTTCATCACCGGATGCGTGAATCTAGTTTGTTTCTTTTGGGTATATAGTTTGAGAAATGTTTTTCGAGCTTCTTTAGTAAGAGAAACGGCATTGCTTACAGGCTCGGTTTCAAAATCGTCTGGTTTCAATAATTCCTTGTTTAAAGTAGATAACACCATTGCGTCAACTACCAGAGGACGGAACTCTTCCATCAAATCCAAAGCTAGCGAAGGTCTTCCATAGCGATCGCAATGTAGGTATCCTAGATATGGATCGAATCCAACGATATTAACTGCACCTTGGACATCATGTCTTAGCAGGGAGTAGCCAAAGCTAAGTAAAGAATTCACCGGATCTGTTGGCGGACGACGAACACGACGAGTAAATTTAAACTCTGTAGCGCGAATCATTCGATCGAAACTACCGAAATAAGCAGCACTACCCGCACCTTCTAAACCTCTGAGAGAATCAATATTTTCTGTGGTATCGATTGGTGAAATAGCATTTTCTAACTGAGTGATATTTTTAGATAAATCGAGTTCGGAAGAATCCCTTTGACGACGAACCATAATATTGCGGTAATTTTTCAACTTACCTCTAACAAAGCTTTGTACCGCACCAACAGATGTCGGTGAATTTTCAGTAGCCAGCCATTGCGCTTTGCGAAGAAAAATATTTTTAGTAACTTCGGGTTCTAGTCTGCCTAAATAACGACCAGTTTCTGTTAGAAAAGTGAGAGGAATATGACGTTCCAGTAATTCGCAAACAACCGCAGGTGATATAGTTGCTCGTCCTAAAACAACTACACCATCCACCTTAATTAAAGGAACATCTAAAATCTTATTTTTTTCAAACTTAACCGTCAAACGTTCGTCAACTTTGCCAACGAAAGAATCCATTTGTGTAACGTAAACAGTACCCATGATTAATCAGTTATCAGTGAACAGTGAACAGTAAACAGTGAACAGTGAACAGTAAACAGTGAACAGTAAACAGTAAACAGTGAACATTGAAAAATTATTAAATTAAACCAAAACAAATCAAACTTATCCGTTATTAACACCATCCGTTATTAACACCATCCGTTGCCAAACTCCATCCGCTGTCAAACTCCATCCGCTGCCAAACTCCATCCGTTGCCAAACTCCATCCGCTGCCTAACTTCATCCGTTGCCTAACTGACTTCTTGATATCGCTTTACCTTATCAACAGCCTTCGGTAAACAATAAGAATAAAGACTACATCCTTTACAGCGTTTGCTATAAATAGCAGGTGGCATTTTTCCGGTTTCTAACAACTTTGTAACGTCAGCAATTGTGCTGATAGTTTCTTTTCTCAAATCATCATTAATTTCTACCAATTGACGTTGATGAGTTTGAGCATAATAAACATAGCCAGTAGCGATATTTTTTCCTGTCATTTCCTCCAAACACAAAGCTTGAGCGCAAACTTGTAATTCATCATTATCCCATTCACCTTTTTTTCCTCGCTTGTATTCCACTGGATACCATTCACCATTTTCTAATTCAATTAAATCTGATTTTCCAATTAACTTATATTTCTCCGACTTCAACCAAATAGCGCGAACCTGGTAAATTTCTTCTTGATTGTTATCACCAACAGTGTGAACTCGTTCGTGTAAACTTGTGCCTTCAATTGTGTATTGATTATCTGTAAATTCTCCCAAACAAAACATTCTCCAGCAGCGATGGGGACAGTATGAAAATTGATTTAAAGAAGCGATTGTGATGTAATCTGTGTTGTTCATTTTTTTGTGAATGTATAAAATTTTGTAAACCTCACCCCTTCCCCTCTCCTTGTCAAGGAGAGGGGTATATTTTATTGATTCCTAATTCCTAACTCTCCTCCCCATTCCCATTCCCATCGTGGTTTTTCTGCCAATTCCGCAATACAAAGCAAAGTCAGCTAAAGTGTTAATTTGTTTAATTTGAATTGCTTCAACATCACCCATAATTCGATAGCTAACCTCACCAACAATGCCGATGAATTTACTCCGGGAATCGGGAATAATTTCGGTATGAATGTTGATAAAACTAGGAAATATAGAATCAAAATTCAGATTTTCAAATTCAATACCGCTATATTTATTCCAACGAGAAAGCAAAGATTTAAATACAGATTCTCTTGTAGGAAGAGTGCTATCGTATTTACCCTGTCTCCAAGCAGTAGGAGTTGCGAAATTGAGCGAAATAATTTGTTCCGAGTCGCTTGCTTGTTCGTAAAGTTGGTTATATGAACAAGCATTAGCCCAGGGTTGAGTAGATTGGGGAGTACCTTGAATGCTGGTAATATACAAATCCGCAGAGCCTAAATGCCAAGGTTGTTGGGGATTAAGGTTTAGCCAAAGTTGAGTTAGTTTGCCGAATAGCGCATCATCTAGTAGAGAAATTCGCCACCAGCAGGAAGTACCTGTGGAAATCATTTCTTGATGTTGGGATTTTAGTATGCTTCCCCGCTTATTTCCTTTAGGAATAGGAGAATTTTTGGTTATTTGTAAAGGGGAGAGAGTAAAAGCTTTATCGGCTTTGGAATCATGTAAGTGGCTTCCTAATTCTTCGTCAACGGAACTTACTAAAGTGAGAAATAAAGCGTGTAGATGTCTTCCGGTGAGGAATTGGGGGTAGATGGGGGATTTTGGGGTGAGGTTGAGGATTAGGCTGTGAGGCATTATTCAGTTAACAGTTATCAGTGAACAGTTATCAGTTATTTTGGCTTTTGGATTTTGTAGGGTGCTGTGACGCTATGAACGAATTTGAACGTAGTAATAAATAAATTTTTAGCGTCACGCACCAATTAATTAAACTCCCCCTTTACAAGCTGAAAATTTTATCGAATAAGTTTATCTGAAGTCCACCTTAAGAAGGGGGATTTAGGGGGATCTAAAATCTTCAAGGTATCTTATTAACCTTTAAATCGATATTCCATTTTTGCAGGAAGTTTTAATCTTTGGGAAGTGAAGGGGTTTTCGAGTTGATGTTTAAAATTGATCAAACTAAACAATAAAAGGTTCGTCATCTGGAAGACGTAACTGCTTAATTTTCATTGCTACGGTTAGAATACCCGATAATCCTGGTAAAAATGCATATTCTTTTTCACCATCATTACAAACTATGGTTATAGGATACGAAGCAATTCCTAGTTTGCGAAGTTGATAAATAACAGCAGCGTTTGTTCTCGGACAAATAATTATTCCAGGTAATAAAGTTTTTTCCAGTACTTTGAGTAATGGTGTTGGTGAAATTGCACCTCCGATACTTCTTTCAATTCGACAGTTTTTAAAAGCTGTTAATTTATTTAACTGTGTATTTACAAAATCTTGTACTGTATCAAGATAACGAAGACGGAAACTTAATTCATAAATATCTTCAGCACGACTCGCTAATTCTATAAATTCACCATTTTCTATAAATTCGTAGTAACGTAAAAGATGAATTGGGTCTAAAATTGTTTCTTCTAATTCATCTAATACTAAACCGTTAGGGTCATGAATTTTGAGATTTTCAAAAAGACTATTGCGAAATTGAAATAAAGGTGCATAGCTAGCACTAAATACTTCAGCAAATTCTTTTAATTCAAGTGCTAATTCTCTATTGTCTTTTATCTCTTTCTCAAACTGTTCTATATCCGTAATACCTGCTTGCAAATCTTCCCAATCTTCTGCAAAATTAGCTCTGACAAAAGTTTTTACAAATGCTTGGGCACCAATCAGATATTTCCAATCTTTTTTGATTTTATCTACAGGAGTTTTAGCAATATTTTCAGCACCTTGTAAAACTTTCATTCTATAACGACACCATTCCCAAGTGCGATTTCCTCCTAATATGTCTTTTAAAGTCTCAAAAAGCTGTATGATTAAATCGCTATACTCCAGACCCTCCACTCTACTTTCAATTTCCAGCAGAGGACGAGCAATTTCTAAAAATGCTTCGGAACGCCAATAAGCAAGTAAAAATGGTTTATCAAGGCTAGGAAGACTCTCAAGAGTTTGTTTGAGTGCTTCCCTTCCTCCCGATACATCCAGAGAAACTAAACCTTCTTCCCAAGCTTTAGAGGGTAGATATGCAATAGCTTCGGAGGGAATATCCGTCTGTGGTTTACCTAAAACACGTCCTACCCTACCAATTCTCTGCCAAAATGAAGCGCGATCGCGAACTGAAAATATTAACCAGTCTAGGTTTTGTCTGGTTGGTGCTGGGCTTCTTTCAAAGTTAAAACCTACATCTACAGTACTAGTAGCTAGAATAATCGGTTTTTGTGCTGCTGATTTACGTTCAAGTTGGGGAGTTGAGCCTGTGATTCGACCAAATTGTCCAGTAAGTCCTTTCTGTTTAAGTAAGTCTGCTAAACGATTAATATGATCTTTTGAATCGAGGATAACAGCACCGTTTTGCTTTGGTTTATTTTGAAATCTTTGATGAACTTCTGCTGCTATTTCTGTTAACCAATCATGTTTTGTTTCGGGTGGTTGTCTTAATTCTAAGTTAACAGATGTTTGTGATGGTAAAAGATTGCTACTACTATTTTCACCATAAATTTTAGCAATTTTTACACCTTGTTTTTGTAAAGTTTCTAAAGCTAGCTCACAAGCAGGTTCGGGAGTAGCAGTTAATAAAATAATTTTTCTACCATGTTGAAAGAAGCGGAAAATATGTGAATAAGCTAGATAGAAAAGTAGACTAACAAGCTGCTTTGCGTCGTATAAATGAAATTCATCAAAAATAACTGTTGAAAACTTGCTGAAAAAAACAGTAGCAATATTGGCTCTATCAAGTTTATTGTAAGCAAAGAAAGTAGCGTAGTAAAAAATATCTGGATTAGTAATCAATAAAATTGGTTTTTTAGCTCCTACTTCTGGAAAAATAGTTGCCGGATTGCGTAAGACATTATATAACTTCTCACCAGAACGTTTACCTACTTTATCATTAGACCAAGCTTTAACTTCTTTTGCAGAAGCAGATTTTACTACATGAGGTAAACCAGCTTCTTTAATAAACTTTTCTGCTGCTTCTCGCTGCTGTTCTACTAAAGCATTCGTGGGAGCAATATAAACCGCATTTTTATCAGGTTGATGTAATAAAGCAGTTAATCCGGCTTTTGTTTTTCCCGTACCTGTAGGAGATAAATTGACAAGAATATCGGCTTTTTTTGACTGTTCAAATAAATCTACTTGATGTTGAAGTGCATCATTCATAAATGACAATTCATCAGGTATAGATGCACAAGCAGAAATGCTACGGGGTTCCAAATTTATGAATAAATTATTATTGCTCATTATTTCCTCCACCACAAAAACTTAAACCCGCAGGTACAACCATTTCACCAACCTGTAAAGCAGCACCACGAAAGTGAAGATTTTTGAATAAAGGTGCTGGTGGCATAGATATTAAATCAAAAGATAAAATCTGTGTTTCTGAAGATAAATCAGCAGTATTTAAATAATTTGTAGTGTTGTATTCACCTTCTGGTAATTCCAAAACTTCTAACTCATTAATTACATTTACTTTTACTTTACTTCTAAATTTACCTACACGAATATAATCGGGTAATTCCTGATTTCCAAATACCAAAGTTTGAAATGTATTCCCCCGCTCAATCATTCTAATTCTTCCAGTTTGAGGAAAATTACTTGGTCTAAAAGAACTTGGTTTCTTTCCTTGTCTTTGAATTAATAAATCTTGTCTTGCTGTTGCTACTCGATTATTAGTCATTGAATACCAATAAGCATCTGATAGAGCATTAAATCTTTCAAATCTATAGGTTACTCTGCCGTTTATTGGTGAAGCTGGTAATACATAACAACTTTCTGCTAAAGGTTGTAAATCTTGTTTATAAGTAGGTCTTCCTGTAGCTTTACCTTGTAAACGATAGGGAGAATTTACCCAACCAAAAGCATAAGCAAGGGCATAATTACCAATTGCACCTTCAGTATAATAAGTATCGGATAATTCTCTAGAAGCAAAGAAAACAGGTTCAGCACACCACAACTCTACCAAGCGTGCTTGAGAAAAACTTTGTTTTGACATATGTAATTTAAAGTGAAGATTTTACTCAGTTAGAAAATTCGGATGGTGCGTGACACCACAACCATGATTAGTGCATTAAAAAGTTAATTAAGTGTCACAGCACCCTACAAGAAAAATTTACTGATTGAGTATATTTTATGTTTATCTAACTTTCAACTTCCACAGTTGCTTTTTTACCTTTTTTCTTACCATTCTTCGACTCAGCAGGAGGTTTGCGGAAAGGTTGATAAGACTCATTCAAACGCTTTAAAAAATTATCTCGTTCCGATTCTGACCAATTATTATCAACATCTGCAATTAAATCTGTTAATTCCGCTTCTGATAATTGCACAGAAACACCTCTACGACTTTTCCAATTAGAAATTACTGATTTTGTTGTTTGAGCTAACACATTACTATTTAAAGGATGTTCCAAAGGTTGTGGTAAAGCATCATAAACCGCTTGTACCAATTCCAAAGAACTAGGAAGCTCGGTAATGCTACCAAATATTCCTAAAATCTGATTTTCCATTCTTCCAACCCGACTAGAAACAGCACCGTAACGAGTTGTTAACAAAATATTCCCGATTACATAGCGCAATTCATCAGCAGTAACATCTTTAAGAGTTACCACATCGAGAAAATGTACACCAGGTTTAATGTATTCGCTGGTATTCAATGCAGTTGAAGCGTTACCATTTTGGTCGCGCATTGTACCATTTTCATATATAGCATTAATTGTTCTATCTCCTAAAACATCGGTTGCTGGTAAAACCGTAAAAGCATCTTCAGTCCAAACTCTGCTTTTTTGCGCTCCACCACCACCAGCAGCGAAACCGTAAAGAAAACAATCTACACACATTTCGCAAGGTGAATTAGTATTCAAAGAACACAGCGAACCATCTTTATTAGTATGTAACAGTTCGTGCGCTCTTAAAAATTCTCTTCCATAACGTCTTTCCGGTGCAACTTGTTTCCTTTTAGTCATCACCAAACGTTGAATAATTCTTGTATCTGTAACTCCTGCTGACACAAATTCACTACACATTGGTTCTCCAGAACCTTCTGTACGAAAAATGGTTTCAGATTGAGTTTTACGAAGTACAACTAAACTAATAAATCTTCCTTTGGGAAAATTTTCATAAGTTTGAGCAAGAACTGGATTAAGCTTTTCAAATGACATAAAATCCTCCTAATTGAAATTTGATTTAAACTTTTGCTTTGTTTTCAACTGCTTCATTTTCAGACTTATCTTTAAGCTGCTGTTGAGCTTCTTGAAAAAAGAATAAATAAGCAGCTTCTAAAGTATTTTTATCGTTCAAAAGTTTCTCGGGACGAGCATCGTAAACCTCTTCATAAAGCTTTCGCAAGACTTCGTAATACTGCTTAATTTGCTCGTATTTATTCGCACCTACACCATGTTCTCTAATCCTGTCCAAACGTGTATGATATTCCTGCACCAAAGCACCAAAAATAGAATCTAAACCTATATGCGGCTTTTGCGATCGCACTGCTGTGGTAAAAGCTGTAAATGGCTCTGCTAAAGAGGTACGCTTAAATGAACTCCCTCTTAATTTTGCTTGAGCAGCTATTTGAGCAGCTTGTTTGAGATAATTAGTTAAAGCTGTATTATCATTTCCCATAAGACTATCTAGTAAAGTATTTAATGGCTCTCGAATTCGACTCCAAATTAAACTCAAATTTGGCTCATCTTGTTCCCGTAAAATCCAACGTAATAAGACATAATAAAGTTGAATTGGTTTACTACAGGTACGAGCCAAGTCATACAAACAATCATCAGCTTTTTGAATACTGGCTACAGAAATAGCAAGTTTTCCAATACATCTAAGTCGCTTCAGAATTTCCTCTGCATCTTCACGAGTGTATTGTCCATTTTTTAGCAATGATTGAATGCTTGCGGGAATACCTTCCACCCTTCCGTAAACATTATCAAATGCTTCTACTTCTAAATTTCCACTCAAATTAAACGGAAAACCAAATTCTAAAGATAAGGAAAGTTCTAAAGCCAACCTTAACGATTTAATTAAAGCAAGACTTGTATTTGCATCTCCCCAAAGTAGAGGAATAATCACAGTTGAATGAACAAAATCCGGACGTTTGGGAAAAGCAAAACCAACAACTTTATTAGCTTTGAATTCTAAAATATTATCTTTGTATAACTTTAACTCGTTAACAGTTACAGTACCTCCATCAGCATTAGTAGCTGCGAACTCTCTCAAACATTCTCGCCAAATCCTTAATAATTCTGGAGAAGAACCTTTAGGTAAAGCCAGATGTAAATAAAGCGGTTCTTGTTTAGAGTTAGCTGGAAAATTTGCCCCTACTTTCATCAATTGGTAAGCCAAAGCTGCAATAGAATCACCTTGTCTTTTTGGTTCCGAACTAATTCCCCCAGGTAAACGATTTGAAAATGATTGTACCTTTGTACCTGGAGGCATATTATTAGAAATCAATTCATTTGTAAGACTAAAAGTAGAACCCAAAGAACAACGTTTTCTGGGATTTGCTTCAATATAGGTATTCAAATCATCGCCGTGGTTGAGTCGATTATGATTAGGTAAATTCAACATTCTCGCAACAGCATTAACTATCTGTGGAGAAACATCCGAAGCAGCCGAATTTTGTAAACCTTCTTTTCTCTTCTCTAAAGATTCCCTCAAAGCATTTTGAATACCTTCCATTCCTTTAACAGCCGCCTTCGCTGCAAATAAAGGTCTACCATATTGTCCGTCAAATGCTTCTAATACTAATCTTTGCTGTTCTGAAATACCCACATGAGCCGCTATTTTATTCCAAACTTCTTTCGGATTTAGCCCTAATTCTCTATAACTTAAATAAGCAGCTTTTAATCCTTCAGCAATTGCAAATTCTTCTGCATTACTAACTGGTATTAAATTTAACTCTTCTGCATTGTTAACAGCATCCTCACCCGCTTTATCCTTCCACTTCGTAATATCTTTTGTAGTCTTATCTAACTTAAAACCAGCCTTCTTTTTCTCTAAAAGAGCATTTATATTAATTAAAACTTCATCGATATTCTGCCCAATTGCTTCCGAAGCAACCTTTATTCCATCTTTAGTTGCTTTTACTAACTGCTCAATATTCCCACCAAAAACTCGATTAATTTTACCCTGCCAAACTTCAGCTATTTCCGTTGTTAAATCTACAGTCGGTAAAACTTCCCCTTCAAAAAGTTCACCGTCGGGGAATATTGCTAGAGGATTCAATCCATACTTAATCAATACCTCCTCACAAGCACCCAATAATAAGGCTGTAATATAACCCCTATCTTCAGAAAACTTGATTCTCAAAAAATTACAATCTCTTTCAAATGCAACAGTTAACTCATTTTCAACCTTACGAAAACGTTTCGATTCCGGAATACCTAAATCAAATAAATCCGCAGCCGTTAACATCGCAGCCCATCTTTCTATATCCTCATCTTCCGGTAAAAACCTCGCACCATCGCTGACATTATGTCCCGAATGACGCTCAATTAATTTCCTCGCTAACTCTAAATCCTCATCTGTCACCACAAAACTTGATACACAAGCTTTCTCTAATTCCTCTCGCAGAAATTCTTTATCTCGCGCTAAGGTTTTAACATTTCTTCCTCGCGAGTCTAATTTATTCAAATCATGAGTCGCTCCCGTAGCTAATATCACACCTCGTTTTTCTTCCGGAACTCTAGCGATACGGGTAACTGTCAAAATCAATTGACAGACTGAATCTAAATGCTCTGCAAGACTAGTTCCTTTTCTGACACCATATTGATAGTGTGCTGCATGACGCTCATACAGCAACGGTCGAATGTCGTTAAAATAGCGTTCTTCTAAAGTTTTTGGAGAACGGTTAAAAAACCCATTACGCTTAGGCATATGCAATACGGTAAATGCACAATCTAGTTTGACTGAAAAAAGAAACACTTGAGATTAGTGTTTTTACTGATATTTCGCGATCAAACAGTTTTTATAAATTAATTGCTTGAGTGTTTACTCAGTTAGTTGAAATGAATCCACATACATAGTTTGAAAATCATAACTACATACCATTACACTCAACTGCACTTATTCAATTTATAATTACAATTTGAATATGACACACATTTATCGAAAGTGCAAGTACATATAGCGAATGCCAAGAAAAAAAGAAACAATTACACTGTCAATTCCCCCAGGAACCAGAGAAAAATTAGAAGAAATAGCCCGCAATCTAGGAATATTCTGGGGAAAATCTCCCAGCATATCCGGACTTTTAGTGGCGATCGCACAGAAAGAATTCGAGGTGGGAGAACCTTTTACTTTAGCTTCAGCCCAAGAAGCAGCACTATTACAATCTATCCGACTGCTAAATGATTCCGGTTACATCGGAGAAGCTCAAACCCTCTCTAGTTTGTTGTTAGAACGAGGAAACCTAGACTCAGCAATGCGTCAATTAGTAATGAAGCAAGTAAGTCAACCTAACGAAGCATGGCGTATCATTGTAGAACAACACCGCAAAAACAAACAGCCTTTCCAAATTCTTTACGTCAATAACCAAAAAGAAGAATTAGTATTTACAGTTCGTTACGCGGAAACCTCTTTTGAAGAGAAAGGTTTTTATCTAAATATCTGGTGTGATGAAACTGAAGATATTAAACATACAGAATATCCAGAACTCATACATAATCGTTGCTTGAGCTTTAGTTCCATTCAAACGATTTTACCAATAAACGGACAGTGGCGAGATGAAGGCTTAGATTCTGTAGAAGTACACTTACACTTTTATAAAGGAATGGTAAAAGCATATAAACCTAAAGCATCTTCTGTCAATAAAGATATTAGCAGTGAAAAAATTGGAGATATACGCAAAGTAGTACGAAGAGTACCGAATCCTTTTTGGCTAATTCGAGAAGTCTTCCAATACGGTAAATATTGCGAAATCGTCTCCCCCGAAGCAGTGCGATCGCGCTTCCGAGAAAACCTAAAATCCCTTTGCCAAGCCTACGATTTAGAAATAGAACAACAGGATTAATTTGTTATCCGTCAATTTGTAGAGACGCGATATATCGCGTCTCTACATCTAGGGTATAATTTAACGTCAATTTCCTACCCCCGCAAAATCCTCCCAATCATCCCATTAGCCTGCGAACCATACCCACCACCGAACAAATTAAAATGATTCAAAATATGATATAGATTATACAAAGTCTTCCGTTTCTCATACCCATCATCCAGCGGAAACGCCTCGTTATAACCTTGATAAAAAGCAGCCGGAAAACCACCAAAAACTTCCGTCATCGCAATATCAACTTCGCGATCGCCGTAATAAGTAGCCGGATCGAAAATTACTGGCTCCCCTTCGTGAGTAAATCCAGCATTTCCTCCCCACAAATCCCCATGTACCAAAGATGGCTGCACTTCATGCCCTGATAACAACTCCGGAATTGCATTTAATAAATCATCAGCATGAGGAAAACTACCACCGCGACGCTTTC
Source organism: uncultured Rivularia sp. (assembly GCA_964395005.1). GTDB lineage: Bacteria > Cyanobacteriota > Cyanobacteriia > Cyanobacteriales > Nostocaceae > Rivularia. Next base: position 5,352 of record CAYMZW010000100.1, on the reverse strand, counting down.
CTAATTCAAACTGATATCCCAAACGATGTTTAGTCCAAAATTCCACCCAATCATCAGTGCGAGTATTAATTTGTGGAGTCGAGCCAATAGTATTATTCATATCCCAGCCAAATTTTTCGCTGAGAGATTGTTTGTGCATTTGAGCTAACTTCCTACCCATTTCCTCCGAAGCTTTACTATCACCTCTACCCATATCCAGCCATTCCAAAACGATATAGCAGGAATTTCCCGCAACACCATAACAAATCGGTTTCGGTACGCGGATGGTATCGGTATAGCACATATGTGTTAAACCCAAAGCTTCTGCTTCAAACATCGCTACCTGGGAAGCTTGGTTTAGTTTGACGAAATACTTCTTATTAACATCACTTAAACAATAACCTTGATTAATGCACCCACCAGAAACACTTCGTCGCTGCTGAGTTTGGAATTTTTCACCAGTAGCTTGAGTGATTTGCGCGTCAATTTCAGTCCACACCATAGAATTAGTTAGGAGTTGAGAGTTAGGAGTTAGGAGTGTAGAGACGTAGCAGTGCTACGTCTGTACAGATCGCGGAGTTGGGAGTTAGTAATTAAAAATTGGGAATTTAAAGTATTTTACAACCAAACAAAACACCATAATAAATATTGAAATCTTGAATCATAATTACCAATTACCAATTACCCATTAACTATTACCAATGCCCAATGCCCAATCCCCAATTCCCAAAATCAGTTGGGTTTCATTACCACCACCCCATAAGCATCAGGAGAAAGATATGTTCTAGCAGCTTGAATCAAAGTTTCTCTATCTTGTGATTGAATACGATCGGGGAAATCAAAAGCTGGTTCTAAATCGCCGATTAAAGTTTGATAATATCCGTATAAATTAGCGCGATCGCTAGGTCTTTCGTTGGCAAAAATAAACCTATTGGCTACACGTTTGCGGACTTTGGTAATTTCTGATTCTTCTATTTCTGTTTGAATTTTACGTATGTGTTCAACGATTGCTTCTTCAGCAGCAGCTAAATTTTCAACTTCACAATGGGCTGCAATTAAGAAGGTTCCCTGTAAATAATTGGTCATATTACTTACAGATATATAGTTAACTAATTCTCTTTCTTCTCGCAAATCGCGCCACAATCTAGATGTACGCCCATGTCCTAAAATCGCTGAAAGTACGTCCAGCGCATAAGTTTGGTTTAGCTGCATTAATCCAGGTACCCGCCACAGCATAACTAATCTTGCTTGTTGGAGGCTTTCGTCAATACTTTCTTTACGTACAATCTCTGTAAATGCTGGTTCTTGTTTTAAAGAAGTTATATCTCGGGTTTCTACTTTTCCTAAATCCCGTCTCTCAACATCAGCAAACCCCTGAGCAATAATGTTAATTAACTCTTCTTCAGGTAAATTACCAACAGCAACAGCAGTAACAGATTTCGGTTGATAATTTTGAGCATGGAAAGAGCGCATTTGCTCTACTTGAAGTTGAGAAATTACGGCTTCTGGTCCCAATACCGGACGGCGATATGGTAATTTTTCAAAAGCTGTTTCCATTGCACTTGTAAAAGTACGGCGCTGAGGATTATCTTCGCTGCGTCTAATTTCTTCAAGCACCACCATGCGTTCCCGTTCAAAAGCATCATCGGGAATACAAGCATTCATTACTATATCAATTTGTAAAGGTGCAAGTTTTGCAAAATCTTTGGGAGCGGTAGTTACATAATAATGAGTATAATCTTGACTGGTAGCGGCATTTGTCACGGCACCACGCTCTTCAATTCTACGTTCAAACTCTCCGCTTGCGAGTCGCTTCGTTCCTTTAAAAATCATATGCTCTAAAAAGTGAGCCATGCCGTTAATACTATCACTTTCGACTGTTGAACCTACGTCAATCCATAAATTTAGGTTAACAGCTTCTACTGGCATTTGCTCTACTACTATTGTCAACCCGTTGGGTAATTTTTGTAGCTTCGGCGCATTCAGACGAGGGAATTTTAGCAGAGTTGAGGACATTTACAGTTATTTTTCAGAGCATCTTACTTCTTTATCATAACTAGGATTTTTTTTAACCGAAAATAATGCTTCATCCTGGGATTTTATATGGCATTTCGATAAAATCTCATTTATCCGATGCTAATGCCACGACATAGTTAAAGTAAGTTGCTATACGAAGATACAACTAATAGCGTAATACCTTTGTGCATCAAGCTTTGCTTTTTTCAGAGAAACTACTGTTTTAAACAAATACATATAAAATTTGATTATTTACCTAAGTATTATTTCTTTTTTTCTTTAAATAGTCTATAAAGCTAATTTTAAATTAATTATTTAGCTGATAAAATCAATTATCATTTATAAAGAAACAGTTAGCAAATATAAACTGTCTGGAATTTGGTTTGTATTAAGGGTAGCTATCTCCACGACTTAATAATTAAACCGAAATTAAGATGAAAATATTACCTATTATTGCAACTATTGCAAGTCTATGTTTAGCAACTTCAGCTACTGCTCAATTAAATAAACCTACTTTTTCAAAAGTAGGAAATCGCAGCCTTCCAAAAGCGCATATTGTAGGCAATGGAGCCAAGCTAAGAATTTACGATGGAAAAATAATTAAAACCATTCAAGCTAATAGTTTAAGAGTAAGAGTATTAGACTCACTAACTTGTGAAGGAGAACTAGTTAAACGCCGAACTTTATCCGGTCAAAAATTCTCTCCCAAAACAATAAAGATAGACAAAAAAACTGGTAATTTAGCTGTTGGAGTTTTACTACAAGATTGCTTTAAACAAAATATTAGTGCAGTATTTATTCTCCAACCCAAACCTAATTGGAATAATTATGTAGTTCATCGGGTAGCAGTTCCCGGAAAAATGCAAGTCAATAATAGATTTACTACCTATCCTCTAGGAAGAATTGAAAAAATTGCGTTTATAGATGGTAATTTAATCATTAAACACACAGACGTAACGAATTCAGAAGCATTGTTAGTTTATACTACATCCAATAAGCCAGCAGGAAAATACGCTGGTTGTGTTGTAACGCAACAAGGTAAGAGCAATAGTATTTGTCCGTCTTTTGATTAAAGTTCGGGTTTGAAGTCATAATATAATACAAATAATCTAATTATCTTTATCGTCAACAATTTATGGTAAAGACATTTTCAAAGCCTCTAACCTTAGAAGAATTTCTCCAGCTTCGAGAAACTAAACCCGCCAGCGAATATATCAACGGTGAAATTGTTCAAAAACCTATGCCGAAAACTCGCCACTCAAGACTTCAAGCACAATTTACTACTAAAATTAATTATCTTACTGAAGAAAAACAAATAGCTTATGCATTTCCAGAGTTGCGATGCACTTTTGGGGGGCGTTCGATTGTTCCTGATGTTGCAATTCTTCGTTGGAGTCAAATCGAATTTGATGAAGAAGGAGAACCTTTAGACGATGTGCTTGTCGCTCCAGATTGGACAATAGAAATTCTATCCCCAGAACAAAGTTCTAATAGAGTTACCGGAAATATTCTTCACTGTCTCAGCCACGGCTGTCAACTTGGATGGTTAGTCGATCCTGATGACAAATCTATTTTAATTTTTCTACCCAATCAACAACCAAAATTATTTAAAGGTAGCGATAAATTAACGGTTTTAGACGGTATCGATCTTGAATTAACAGCAGAGGAAGTTTTCAGTTGGTTGAAGATGAAAAATTAACCTTGTATTTCGCAAAACAACCCAAAACCCCCAATACACCCCAAAAGTTATAAAATAATATATATATATTAAGAAACATTAACTAATTATCAATGTCAAATGGGAAGGGGAAATCCCGTGTAGTTGTTGTTGGCGCTGGAATTGGAGGACTTACCGCTGGTGCTTTACTTGCAAAGAAAAATTACGAAGTATTAATTTTAGATCAAGCGCTTGTACCGGGAGGTTGTGCTTCTACTTTCAAACGCAAAGGTTTTACTTTTGATGTTGGTGCTACTCAGGTAGCAGGTTTAGAGCCAGGAGGGATTCATCATCGGATTTTTTCTGAGTTGGAAATAGCACTACCACCAGCGACACCTTGCGACCCTGCTTGTGCGGTATACTTACCTGGAGAAACTACTCCTATAAACGTTTGGCGAAACCCAGAAAAATGGCAGGAAGAACGTTTAAGACAGTTTCCCGGTAGCGAACCTTTTTGGAATTTACTGTCAACTTTATTCAAAGCAAGCTGGAGATTTCAAGCACGCGACCCCGTATTACCACCCCGTAACTGGTGGGATTTACTACAATTAACTACTGCCCTGCGTCCGGATACTTTAGTCACGGTTCCCTATACTTTGTCTACTGTTGGAGATGCTTTACGCTTCACCGGACAAGGTAATAATACACGTCTGCGAACGTTTTTAGATTTACAGTTAAAGCTGTATTCTCAGGTAAATGCAGAGCAAACGGCGTTACTTTATGCTGCAACTGCATTAAGCGTATCCCAAGAACCGCAAGGATTATATCATCTTGAAGGAAGTATGCAGGTATTGAGCGATCGCCTTGTAGAATCCTTGAAAAGAGATGGCGGTAAATTATTAATGCGTCATACGGTAGAACAGATCGAGGTAGAAAATAATCGAGTTAGCGCTGTTACCATTCGTAACCAAAAAACCGGAGAAATTCGGACTGAAACAGCAGACCACGTAGTAGCTAATGTCACAGTTCAAAATTTGATGCAGTTATTGGGAGAAAAAGCTCCCCAAGGTTACAAAAAGCGAGTTGAAAAGTTACCTCCTTCATCCGGTGCGTTTGTAATTTATTTGGGCGTTGATGAAAGCGCAATTCCTCCCGAATGTCCACCGCATCTACAGTTTCTCTATGATGCCAAAGGTCCCATCGGCGAAAACAATTCCTTATTTGTTTCCGTAAGTCGTCCTAACGATGGGCGTGCCCCTGCGGGTAAAGCGACTATTATTGCTTCTTCTTTTGTAGATGCAGACAAATGGTGGGATACAGAAAAATACGATGATTTAAAGCAACAGTTTACACAAGAAGCTTTTACAAAACTCGGGAAATTTTTCTACCTTAAACCAGAAACCATCATTCATGTAGAAGCAGCAACACCACGAACTTTTTACACTTTTACAGCTAGAGATAAAGGTATTGTCGGCGGAATAGGGCAAAGAGTACCGACTTTCGGTCCTTTTGGTTTTGCCAATCGTACACCAATCAATAATTTGTGGCTGGTAGGTGATTCAACTCATCCTGGTGAAGGTACTGCCGGAGTAAGTTATTCAGCTTTAACAGTGATGAGGCAGATTGCAGTTAACAGTTAACAGTGAACAGTGAACAGTGAACAGTGAGCAGTTAACAGTGAACAGTGAACAGTGAACAGT
>CAYMZW010000099.1:0-17494 GCA_964395005.1 uncultured Rivularia sp. | reverse complement strand
TCTGAACGTGCCATTATATTTCTCCTGATTTTGAAATTAAGTCGTTAATCTTCGTAGTATGTTTCAAATAATTAATAAAGAATTAATTGTCTTCTCAACTCCTACGCTTCTTATTGTTCTCGAAATTAATCGAAGCTGCTATAGGGAAAAATCAGGTATCAACAGAAAATAAAAAAATCAATTATCGGGCATTATAGGGAAAAGTCAGGTTATCCCTCTTTAATGACGATCTATAAAATCTGTATGTCATAATAACCGTATTCCACAGTCTATTTTCTGTATTGTCATGACGGAAAATTCAGAATCTAAATATGAATATCAGGTGGGTGGAAGTCTATCTGCTGATGCTTTTAGCTATGTCAGTCGTGAAGCGGATACGGAATTTTATCAAGCTTTAAAAGCAGGTGAATTTTGTTATGTTTTGAACTCGCGACAGATGGGAAAATCTAGTTTGCGAGTGCAAACAATGCAAAAGCTGCAAAAGCAAGGTTTTGTCTGTGCTTTTATTGATTTAACTGGAATTGGTAAGGAAGATGTCACCGCTGAGAAATGGTACGCTGGAATTGTTCAATCTTTAGTTAGTAGCTGTCAGCTAAGTAAAAAAATAAATTGGCGAACTTGGTGGAAGGAAAGAAGAGATTTACACTCACCAGTTCAGCGGTTGAATTTATTTATTGATGAAATATTGTTGATGGAAATTCCGCAGAAAATTGTGATTTTTGTGGATGAAATTGACAGAGTTTTAAGCCAAAGTTTTTCTTTAGATGATTTTTTCGCTTTAATCAGATTTTTCTACAATAAACGTGTTGATAATCCAGAATATAAACGTTTGACTTTTGCACTTTTAGGAGTTGCGACACCAAGCGATTTAATTGCTGATAAAACTCAAACTCCTTTTAATATCGGTCAAGCTATAGAACTATACGGATTTCAAATTGATGAAGCTGAACCTTTAGCTCAAGGTTTAAATGAAAAAGTTAATAATCCCCAAGCTGTAATCAAAGAAATATTAACTTGGACTGGTGGACAACCTTTCTTATCGCAAAAATTGTGTCAATTGGTTATTAAAGACCAAAATAAAAATAAAAATAATATTTCTGCGAATCAGTTAATTGAAGAAATAGTACAAAAATCCGTTGTCGAAAACTGGGAAGCACAAGACGAACCCGAACATTTAAAGACAATCCGAGATAGAATCCTGCGTAACGAACAAAAAGCTGGAAGATTATTAGTTATTTATCAAGAGATTTTGCAGCAAGGGGAAGTGATTGCAGATGGAAGTCTGGAACAAACTGATTTACGTTTATCTGGTTTGGTAGTTCAACAACAAGGTAAATTACGAGTATATAACCGCATTTACAAACAAGTTTTTAACAAAAGATGGGTCGAAAAGCAATTAGCAAAATTACGTCCCTATTCTCAAAATTTTAATATTTGGGTAGATTCTAATTATCAAGATGAATCTCGACTTTTACGAGGACAAGCATTACAAGATGCTATATCCTGGGCAAATAATAAGAATTTAAGTTCTTTAGATTATCGCTTCTTATCTGCTAGTCAGGATTTAGAAAAACGAGAAGTAGAGCATAATTTGGCTGTAAAAGAGCAAGAAAGTCAAATCTTAACAGATGCAAACGAAACGCTTAATGTCGCACAAAAAAAAGCAAAGAGAAGAATTAGTATCGGTTCTGTAGTTTTACTAATTTCTTCGATCGCTGCAATCTTTACATTTTTACAACTTGATAGTGCAAAACGAGAACGAAAGACAGCAGATGTTTTATTAACTAGGGCTATTTCCGAAACTACTTTAATTAAAAACCCATTGGATGGACTAATCGAATCACTCAAAGCAGGAAAAAAATTACAAGATATAGAAGAGTCAACCTCGATTGATAATCAAATACATAATCAAGTAAAAAATACATTGCGAAATTCACTATCTTATGTCAGAGAGTTTAATCGTTTTAATAGCTATCCCGATCGTCTAAGAACTTTAAGTTTCAGTCCTGATGGTAATTTTATAGCTTCTGGAGATGATAATAATACAGTAAAGTTATGGAATATGGAAGGGAATCTGCTCAAAGTTTTTAAAAGCCATACTGATAATATCTGGAGCGTTAAATTTAGTCCTAGCGGTGATATGATTGCTTCTGCTAGCGATGATGGCACAGTCAAATTATGGAATGTTAAAAATGGTAGCTTAATCAAAACTATCCCAGCACATATAGATAGCTGGGTAAGAAGTATTAGTTTTAGTCCCGATGGCAAATTACTCGCTTCTTCTGATTCTGAAGGTTGGGTAAAGTTATGGAATGTCAAAGAAAAGACTTTAGTAAAAGCTATTCAAGCACATCCTAGTCATTGGGTTACTTACGTTCAGTTTAGTCCTGATGGTAAGACTTTTGCTTCTGCTAGTTCCGATAAAACAATAAAACTCTGGAAAGTTGAAGATTACAGTTTACAACAACAGTTTAAAGGTCATAAAGATGTTGTTAGAACAGTTGATTTTAGCCCAGATGGGACAACTCTTGCTTCTTCTAGTGAAGATGGAACCATAAAGTTATGGAATATAAAAAACGGTAGCGAACTTAATACTTTGTTAGGACATCGCGGTCCTGTTTGGCAAGTAAATTTTAGTAATGATGGTAAACTACTTCTCTCATCTGGGGATGATGGGATGTTGAAACTTTGGAATGTCAAATATGCTAACAACCAACCACAAACTTTAAAAGGTCATCTCGGTCGTGTTGGGAGTGCTACTTTTCATCCTACAAATAACAATATAGTGGCTTCTGCGGGCAATGATGGTCAAATCAGACTTTGGCACACGCAGAGTAAAGAACCAAGAACTTTAGCGGGTTACAATAATAAGGTTAGAAGTGTAAGTTTTAGTCCAGATGGAAAGCTGTTGGCTGCTGGTTATAATAGCAAAGAGATCAAAATTTGGAATGTTAAAGATAGTAGTTTAATCAAAAGTTTGACTCATAAAAAAAAGATTTGGCGTGTAATTTTTAGCCCCGATGGTAAACTCCTTGCGACTGCTGGTTACGACAACACAGTAAAGATATGGAATGTTGATAATTGGACAGAAATATATACTCTCAAAAGTCATACTGATGTGGTTAGAGGTGTTGCTTTCAGTCCCGATAGTAAGTTTTTAGCTTCAGTTAGTAAAGACCGTACCGTTAAAATTTGGCGTATCAATAACGGTGAATTATTAAAAACTTTTAAAGGTCATAATGATTCGGTTAGAAGTGTTGCTTTCAGTCCAGATGGTAAAAATTTGGCTACAGCTAGTTTCGATCGTAAAATTTTTTTATGGGATATCAAAAATAGTAAAATAATTAAAACTTTGGATGGTGAAACAATTTATTTAACTAGTATTAGTATTAGTCCAGATGGAAAACTTCTGGCTGCTGGTAGCGGTGAAAGTACAGTTAAGTTATGGAATATTGCTGATGGCAGAAATATACACACTATCAAAGGTCATGGAATTTGGGTTCGGGATGTTAGTTTTAGCCCAGATGGTAAAACTTTAGCTACAGCTAGTTTTGACAGAACAGTCAAGTTATGGAATGTTAAGAATGGTGCTTTAAAACAAACCTTTGAAGGTGATTTCGATCGACTTGAGACAGTTCGTTTTAGTCCGGATAGTAGGTTAGTCGCTTCTGGTAGCGATGACGGTAACATCATGATTTGGAATGTTGATTTGGATGTAGATAGTTTAATAAAATTGAGTTGCAATTACCTGGAGAATTATCTATTAACTCATCCCGAAAAAAAAGAAATACAAAAAATATGTAATCAAGCTTGAGTTAATCTCTACTTATAAATTAAAAAGTGCGATACACCCTGATATATTAATTCAGTGTATCGCTTTATTTGAATCACCTTTAGATGCATCTTCTAAAGTATAGAAGTTGGAGAATCTAAGAAAAATTACGGTACAAAACTTAAATTGTTGGCTTCATTTAACTCAGATACTGTATTAGCAGCATCAACAAAATACAGACTGGGAGATGGTGCTGCTCCACCAGTTTGTACAACTGTGCTACCACCTGCTGGGATAGCTGGAACAACTGCACCTCCACTTGGCTTAAAACCTGCACCAACGACTTGATAAACACGAAGTTTAGAAGGGGTAGAAGGTGCCGTTCCAATATTTCTGATTAGTACCTTAGCTTTATTCCCATCTTCCTTAATTTTTCTAATGATTAGGTCGGGTTTAGCTATTGCAGTGCTGTCGGTTGAAGCCGGAGCTTCTAAAGTTTCAGTTGTTGTTTCATCTGTTGGTGCTTCCTCAGCAAAAGCTGGTAATTGTGTGCTTGCTAAAGATAAAAAGCACAACGCAGATGCAAAGCTTGCCGCAATTATTTTCTTCATATTTTTGCTCCAATTAATTATGTGTGAATGAAGGATAAAAGTCAGATTTGAGAGCTTTTAAACTTGTGAGTCTAAATTCTTTAACCCGGCTTTAATTAATATTGTGCTGTGGCAAGCTGTTAATAACCATAGGATAAAATCAGTATTTAATAGAGTTTTATTTTGAATATAAAGGTGGATAAATTCAGGTCATGAATACAAATAAGATGAAGTCATATGATGTCCGGGAAATCACTCATAATATGCTAATTTAACGGGAATGATATCAGACTTATATTTAATTTATCTATATTAATTACTCAAATTGACAATTAAGAAACCCGGCTTAAAAAAACCGGGTTAATCAACACATCAACTTGTTATATTACATGAAACTCATGCAATCATCAGTTTTCTAATTTAATTGATGATTATTAGATCATTTTTATGGTGCAACTGCTCCAATTCAACTTACTTGCCAAATTAATCCCATTCTCAAACACCAACTTTCCTGTACCAATAACTTGCTTACTTCCTTGCTTACAAGATACTTCTCCTTTGTTTATACTATTACTGAAATAGTAACCTCTGCTTAATTTATCTACACTTGGAACTTTAGAACGTGCAGTTACACAAGATTTAGTTACCGTAGATTTAGTCCATGTCCACCAATATGAACCTTGTTTAGAAGCCACCGTACAATAAGGCTTTTTAGAATTAGAAGGTGCTGCTGCCGCCTCATTATTACTTATCGCTGGCGATAAAGCAACAATACCCAGTAGTAAAGCTGTAGATACAATTGATTTGACTTGCATTTTTATTACTTTTGGTTTGATAATTAATGTAATTTTTTTGAAGCTATTGATTTGCTTCATGTTCAAATAATGACTCACATAAATCTCAATACCAATAGGATAAAATCAGGTGTTTGATAATATAAAATTTTAGATAAATACAGGACTTACGCAAAGCCCCCTTTAAAAAGGGGGGTTGGGGGAATCGAAAATGTCTGGAACACTATATTTTCAGTTATTACTGCGTAAGTCCTAAAATAAAATGAAATATAGGGAAAAATCAGGTGTAATCAATCAGAATATTTTGCGAACATAAATAAAGAAACCCAGTTTTTTCCATTAACCGGGTTTCTCAATACCTCATGTAACTTTTTATTTTAAACACACTAAGAAAAACTGTAATTACCAATTACCAATTACTAATTACAAAACTCCCTTAGAACTAGGAATAGTACTCGCACGTCGCGGATCGATTTCCGTCGCCATCCGCATTGCTCTAGCAAATGCTTTGAATGTCGCTTCAATAATGTGATGAGAATTAACACCGTCAAGTTGACGAATATGTAATGTCATCTGGCTGTTATTAACAACCGCGACAAAAAATTCTCTTACTAACTGAGTGTCGTAAGTTCCAACTCTTTGAGTGGGAATTTCCAAACCGTAAGTTAAATGAGGCCTTCCCGAAAAGTCCAAAGCTATTTGCACTAAGGCTTCATCCAAGGGAGCCACAAAATGACCGAAGCGGACAATACCTTTGCGATCGCCAAGTGCTTGTGCCAAGGCTTTTCCTAATGTAATTCCGACATCTTCGTTGGTGTGATGGTCATCAATTTCTATATCTCCCTTGGCTATGACTTCTAAGTCAATCAGTCCGTGGGAAGATATTTGATGCAGCATATGGTCTAAAAATGGAATCCCGGTTTGAGCGTTGCAGTTACCAGTACCATCTAAATTCAGGGTAACTTGCACATCCGTTTCTCCGGTAGTACGGCTAACGGTAGCGATGCGAGGATTAAAACTAAAATTGTTATTATTTGAACTGCTTTGATTGGAAGAGATTTCGGGATGTTCGATTGAGCGCATGATAGCCGTACTGATAAAAAGACTTTGAATATATTATCTCTTGAGTGGCCAGATTTTAGATTTTAAAATTTTGGAGTAGGTTGGGTTAATAGTGTACGAGGGAATAACGGTTTATCTTCGGATTGAAATGCGCTTTTAGCCCAACATCGTTAATAAAGAAAATGTTGGGTTACGACGCTTCAAAGAATTTCTAGTTAAAAACCAATATTTTTCGTGCATCTAACCCAACCTACAAGCTGAGTGCTAAATAAGTAGGCTATTGCAATTAATACAGAAAAATAAAAAGATAGGAAACGATTATGATTACATTCCCATTATTTCGTAACCTGCATCAACGTACAGAACTTGTCCTGTAATTCCACTTGCTAAATCGCTAGATAAGAAAGCTGCTGCATTTCCCACTTCTAACTGGGTTACAGTGCGTTTTAACGGTGCTACTTCTTCAACATGATGAATCATATCTAAAATGCCTCCCACCGCACTTGAAGCTAAAGTACGAATGGGGCCAGCCGAAATTGCGTTGACGCGAATATTTTGTTCTCCAAGTTCTGCTGCTAGATATCGCACGCTTGATTCTAATGCAGCTTTAGCCACTCCCATCACGTTGTAATTAGGAATTGCTCTAACACCACCCAAGTAGGTAAGAGTTACAATGCTTCCCCCCTCGGACATCAAAGGTTTAGCAGCACCAGCTAATTGGGCTAGCGAATAAGCGCTAATTTCCAAAGCTAAATTAAAACCTTCGCGAGAAGTTTCGCTAAAACCTCCGGTTAAGTCGTCTCTTTTCGCGAAAGCAAGACAATGGATCAAAATATCTAAAGAACCCCATTTATCCTTGACAGTAGCAAAAGTAGATTTAACTTGTTCATCATCTTGGACATTGCATGGTAAAAACAAACTAGGAGAAAGCGGTTCTACTAAATCCGCAACTTTTTTCTCCATTTTTCCTTTCTCGTCTGGTAAATAGGTAACACCAATATTTGCTCCTGCTTTATGCAGTTGTTGGGCTATACCCCAAGCAATAGAACGGTTGTTAGCAATACCTGTAACGAGCGCGTTTTTCCCTGTCAGATCCAGCATAAAAATGACCTATTCAAAAATGGTTCATGGTTGAGCATACTAGATATAGCAGCAATTTATTTTACTTTTAAATAGGAATTGTAGAGTGAAATAATAAATGTTGTTAAAATTCTGCCACTTTAATTACCATTTTTTTTATGATATTTTAAATATTTCTTGTTCTAAATAATTTACTTCTATGAATTAACTTTGGAAGTGTTAGAAATTAGTAGCTATAAGAGTTAGAATTTATGTATCATGATGAACAAATAGTAATGAGTGAGTGAGGTTAAGTATAGGAAAGTACAAAAAGGTTCACAATGTAATCTTGATTTTTCGAGTGTATTATACGGTAATCTGTTTTATTTATTCCGGCATTGGGTAGGGGAAGGGAGATGATTGTGACACAAGATAAAGCCCTAGCAAATGTTTTTAGACAAATGGCAACTGGAGCTTTTCCACCAGTTGTTGAAACATTTGAACGCAACAAAACTATATTTTTTCCGGGCGATCCAGCTGAACGAGTTTATTTTCTTCTCAAAGGTGCCGTGAAGCTCTCCAGGGTGTATGAGGCAGGAGAAGAAATAACGGTGGCATTGCTCCGAGAAAATAGTGTTTTTGGAGTTTTATCCTTATTAACAGGAAACAAATCCGATCGGTTTTATCATTCGGTAGCATTCACGCCAGTAGAATTACTCTCGGCTCCAATCGAACAAGTAGAGCAGGCGCTCAAAGAAAATCCAGAATTATCTATGTTGATGCTGCGAGGGCTTTCTTCGCGAATATTGCAGACAGAGATGATGATTGAAACTCTTGCTCACCGAGATATGGGTTCTAGATTAGTGAGCTTTTTACTAATTCTGTGTCGAGATTTTGGAGTTCCTTGTGCTGATGGAATAACTATCGATTTAAAGTTATCCCATCAAGCAATTGCTGAAGCAATTGGTTCTACTCGCGTTACCGTTACAAGATTATTAGGCGATTTACGAGAAAAAAAGATGATTTCAATACACAAGAAGAAGATTACCGTACACAAGCCAGTGACTTTAAGTCGGCAATTTACTTAAAAATGTGTTGAAGCATTTAACGTCTTATTATGTTATTGGGAGGTCTATATTGGTAAGGTAGATTTAATGTTGAAAAAATACATCTGAAATGATTATACCGGCAATAACGCGCGTCCTGCCGGTTAATATTACAGATGCTTTCGAGCCAAGTGCAGATGAATAAAATTTTCGGCTGCAACCAATTAAACAGTTTTGTTTATAAGGCAATGTTTTGCCCCTTATTGAATTAGGTAGAATGTTTTATCTGGTTTACTGTGCCTTTTTGGTAACGAATTTTTACACGCTGGGAAATTAAGTATATTCAGCTCTTGCATTATTTGCCTTTTCTCACACACAATAACTGAAAGTAGTAGCCTGTATGTGTAGGGATGAATTCGGCACGATTTTATGACCACCGCGTTTATCCTGATAACAGCAATTTTAATTCTGGGAGGCGTAATTGCTACCGTCGGCGATCGCATTGGCACGCGGGTAGGTAAGAAACGTCTCTCACTTTTCAACTTGCGTCCTAAAAAGACTGCCGTTTTAGTGACGATTTTAACGGGAGTTGGTATTTCGGCATCAACTTTAGCAAGTTTATTTTTAGTTGATGAAGGGTTACGTGATGGAGTATTTAAGCTTGAGGATATTCAAAAAGATTTACGAAGCAAGCGGGAACAACTTGAAGGTACGGCGAACAATTTAGAAATTACTAAAAGAGAGTTAGCAGAAGCCAGAAACCAACAAGCACAAGCACAAAAAAAATTACAGGCAATTAACCGCTCCCTACAAGCTGCAAACGCCAAACAACGATTAACTCAAAACCAACTCAATAAAACCATCAAGCAGCAAGCCCGCACTCAAGCTTTATTGCAAAGTACCCAAGAGAAACTAAATCAAGTTGCTACTCGCTACAAAACAGCTATCGACGAGCTGCAAAGCATAATCTCCCAAAGAGACAGCAAAATTAAAGAAATCGAGCAGATAAAGGCAGAAAGCCTACAGCTAAAGCAAGACAGAAGGCGATTAATTGCAGAAGCCAAAAAAGCTCTAGCCCAAGCTGAAGACGCAATTAACAGACGCGATCGCGAATTAGCCAATCGTCAAGAAGCGATCGAAAAACGCGATCAAAAAATTGCTCAACTCGATCAACAAATTCAAAAGCGTAATTCGGAAATTACCGCACGAGAGAAAATGATTGCTCAGCGTCAGAAAGTGATAAACGAGAAGCAAGCGCGTCTTTCGGATTTGGAAAAACAGCAAGCTTCTTTAGAGCAGCAGTTGGCAAAATTGGGGCAATCCAATCGAGATTTACGTTTGGGTAAGCTAGCTTTAGTAAGGGGACAAGTTATTGCTGAAGCAGTAGTTCGCGTAGAAAAGCCTGAAGCAGCCGAACAAGCAGTAATCAAACTATTGCAGGAAGCCAACCTTTCGGCTCTCAACAAATTAAGCGAGCCTGGAAGTGATTTATCAAAAGATGAGAAATCACCAATTTTATTTGCGAGTGCAAAACAAATTGAGCAATTGAGCAAGCAGATTGATGACGGTAGAGAATATGTGGTGCGAATTTTTTCTGCGGGAAATTATGTTCGGGGAGAAAAGCGCATCGAATTTTTTGCTGATGCAGCACCCAATCAAGTCGTCTTTCAAAGAGGTGAGGTGCTAGCAACTACTACAGCAGATCCTCAAAACATGACACCACAACAAGTAAGCCAGCGACTGGAATTATTGATTAGTGCTTCTCAATTTCGCGCACGTAATGCTGGTATTTTAGAAAGTATTCAAATAGATGGTACTATCATTCGTTTTGTCGCTTTATTACGACAGTACAATCAATCATTGGATATCAGAGCTATTGCCGCACAAAATACCTATAGAGCCGGACCGTTAAAAGTTAAACTAGTAGCAATCTTAAATGGACAAATAGTTTTTAGTACGTAAAACGATTTAGGAAGTAGGAAGTAGGGAGTAGGGAGTAGGGAGTAGGGAATAGGGTTGGGGGGAATGGGGAATAGGTTTGGGAGGAACAGGTAATAGAGAACAGTATCAAAAGAACTTTTAAAAATCAACTATTTTAGCGATATTAATTAGTAATATTTCAGTAGTATTTATATGACTTCCCGCAAATTTTCACCTTCTGATTCGGTGATTTTGGGTTTCGATCCAGGAAAAGATAAATGTGGTGTCGCCGTAATGGGGCTTGATAGACAACTCCAGTATCACCAAGTCGTGTCTTCCCCAACGGCGATCGCCTCTATTGGGGATTTGTATCAAAAATATCCCATATCTTTGTTAGTAATGGGAAACCAAACCACATCAAAGCGTTGGAAACAGCAAATAGAAGAAAAATTATCTCCGAGTGTAAATATTATTTTAGTGGATGAGCGCTATTCAAGTTTAGAAGCACGCGATCGTTACTGGCAGATGTACCCACCCAAAGGATTGACTAAACTATTACCCAAAGGAATGCGAACACCACCACGTCCGATTGATGATATTGTCGCTATTTTGCTGATCGAAAGATATCTGAATCGCTTGACTGAGTGAGGAGACAAGGGGACAAGGCGACAAGGGGACAAGGAGACAAGGGGACAAGGAGACAAGGAAATAGCTTTATTACATTACTTCATCACTTTCCTTCTAACTCCTAACTCCTAACTCCTAACTCCTAACTCCTAACTCCTAACTCTTAATTCCTAACTGATTCAAATGTCCGCTCGAATCGTAAAAGCATAATCTCCACCCGGCTCTAATTGATAGTCTTTTTGTTCTAAGAAGCGGCTGAGAGGTTCTTTGATTAATGCTCTTCCTTGGGAGGGTGTAATTGACAAATCTCCTTGACGAAAATGCCATTGAAATTGCCATTGAAATTCGCCTGCTCTTACTTCTCCTTTAAGCAAACCGTCTTCCCACGATTGTCGGGTAATTCTTACATGGGCTTCTGTTTTCGGTAGTGGTTTGGAACTCACGATTTATGTAATACGGCAGTTTTTATTACTTACACTTAAAATAACTTAATTTTTAACTTGCTAAAGTCGGTTTAATAATTTTTTGTCTTAATCGTTTAAGTTGAACCACCAAGCAATTCCTGGTGGTTATTATTAATCAATATTCATGATTTAAATTTCAGCGCGGATTTTAGATTTGTGCATTCACAATCTAAATCTAAAATCCTGATAAATGTTAACTGTTTGCGGCTGCTTCTCGCGCAGCAGCTGCTTGTTCTGGGTGAATGCCCAAGCGGGTAAGGTTTATTCTACCTTTATTGTCAATTTCTCGAACTTTGACAATTACTTCGTCACTAACAGCAACTTCGTCTTCGACTTTACCAACTCGGTAATCTGCTAGCTGGGAAATATGAATCATCCCTTCTTTTCCAGGTAAAAACTCTACGAAAGCACCAATTGGTATAATTCGAGTTACTCTACCTACGTAAACGTCGCCTTCATTCAGCTTGCGTGTCATTGACTGAATAATAAAGCGGGCTTTTTTGGCTTTATTTTCATCTAAAGCGGCAATTGTTACGGTACCATCATCTTCAATGTCAACTGTGGCACCTGTCTCTTCGGTAATTCCCTTGATGGTTTTACCTCCAGGCCCAATTACCAAACCAATCATATCTGAGTCAATCTTGATGGTTAACAGGCGTGGAGCAAAGGGTGACATTTCTTCACGCGGTTTTTCGATGCAGGCAAGCATTTTTTCTAAAATGTGCAATCTAGCACTTTTAGCTTGATGAACTGCTTGTGCAACTGTTTCCAAGGATAAACCAGTGATTTTCATATCCATTTGCAAAGCAGTGATACCAGTATCGGTACCGGCAACTTTGAAGTCCATGTCGCCTAAGAAGTCTTCAATACCTTGAATATCAGTTAAAACACGGAATTCCGAATCTTCTCTAATTAAACCCATTGCCGCGCCACTAACGGGTTTTTTGATTGGTACGCCTGCATCCATCAACGCTAAGGTGGAACCACATACAGAACCCATTGATGTAGAACCGTTAGAAGAAAGTACCTCAGATACTACCCTTAATACGTAAGGGAATTCACTTTTTAGTGGTAACACGGGTAATATTGCTCTTTCTGCTAAAGCACCGTGACCAATTTCTCTTCTTCCTGGTGGACGTAAAGGCTTGGTTTCTCCAACAGAATATGGTGGGAAGTTATAATGGTGGAGATAATGCTTTTGCTGATCTGGTTGCAAATCATCGTTGAGATTTTGAGCATCTCCAGGGGTTCCCAAAGTACAAATAGAAAGTACCTGAGTCAGTCCCCTATTAAACAAACCGCTACCGTGAACCCGTCTTGGTAAAAGTCCTACTTGACAGGATACCGGACGAACCTCATCAAGTTTACGACCATCAACGCGAACGCCATCTTCAACGATTTGACGGCGCATCAGCTTTTTAGTAATACTTTTAAAAGTATTGCCCAAAGCCTTTGTATTCTCAGTTGCAGCTACCCGAATCGCATCTTCTTCCGCTAACTCTTCAATCTCTGCCGAGATTCTTTCTTTGATTAGATCCAAAGCTTCATCGCGTTCGGCTTTAGTAAACTCAAACTGCGCCAGAACTTTTTTGATTCCATCGGTAGCGCGATCGCGAATAAAGTTTTCCAGAGTAGTGTCTACTTCTGGTGGTTCTTCCTTGACAATCTCAATACCCAGTTCTTCGATCAAATCCATTTGTGCTTGGATTAGATCTTGTACTGCTTCGTAACCAAATTCAATCGCTTCGATGATATCTTGTTCTGGTAGCTGATTGGCTCCGGCTTCCACCATAATTACGCCGTCTGGGGAACCAGCCACAACCAAATCCAAATCTCCAGCAGTGATTTCTGCATAGGTAGGATTAATAATAAAATCATCTCCCACCAAGCCAACTCTTACCGCAGCCATTGGCCCTTGGAAGGGAATTCTTGCTAACAAAGTAGCAATACTTGCACCCGTCACCGCTAGCACATCTGGGGGCACTTGTTCATCTACCGAAAGAGTTGCTGCAATAATTTGCAGGTCATCTCGCAACCATGAAGGGAACAAAGGACGCATCGGACGGTCAATCAAACGACTAGTAAGAGTCGCTTTTTCGGGAGGTCTTCCTTCTCTTCTTAAAATACCTCCGGGAATTCTACCTGCTGCATACAATCTCTCTTCATAGTCTACAGTTAAAGGTAAAAAATCAATACCTTCTCTGCCTTGCGATCGCGTCGCCGTTACCAATACTGCCGTGTCCCCAGATTGTATCATTACAGACCCGCCAGCCTGGGGAGCTAACACGCCAACTTTCAGTCGAATATCCCGTCCGTCAAAGGATATTGACTTTTCAAATTCTTCCATTCAGTTCTTTTTCCTTCTATGCACTATTCGCTCTCAGTGGCAATCCTAACATTTATGCCCGATTTCTTGCCTTACTCAAACTTAAAATCAGTTACCAGTTAACAGCCAACATTGACTATTGTTTAATTTCTTTTAGTTTTATTTATAATTCATAATTATGTTTGAGGGAGTAGGGAATGGGGAGTAGGGAGTAGGGAGTAGGGAATGGGGAACGGGGAACGGGGAGATGAAGAGAATAAATAATTATTACCAATTACCAATTACCGATTACCGATTACCAATTACCTATGCCCCATGCCCCATGCCCTATGCCCATTCCCAACTCTTAACTCCTAACTCCTAACTCTCATCTCTGAGCCGACGATACATAATCAAAGCATCTATATATGAATTGTCTTCTAACTGCACTGAGAAAGGAATACGTCCGATAGTTTGAAATTTTAATGATTCCCATAGCTTGATTGAAGGTATATTGGTTTCAAATACCAAGTTGAACATTACTGCTTGATAACCAAGGCTCTTGGCGAGATAAAGCATTGTTTCACCCATAAATCTTCCAATCCCCAGACCCCGCATTTTTGGTTGTACAATAAAACCAGCGTTGCAAATATGGCTACATTTCCCCGTAAAGTTTGGTTTGATGTAAAAAGCAGCTAGTATTTCTTGCGATCGAGATTGATTGTTTATATCTACTGGTTTAACTACAAAGGCTTCACCTAAAAGCCAGTAATCATTGAATTGGGATTTTGTCAAGGGTTCTTTTTGGGGATATGATTTTCCTTCTATAACTATGCTATTAAGTAGTTTTCTTACCCGATCGGATTCCGAGGAATGCATATAATCAAGTTCTACTTGTATGCCGTTTTTTAAATTTTTATGAATTGGTAGCTGCATTTTTGTTAATCTTGATTAAGTTATATTTTACAATTGTTGATTAAATCAAAAAATCGCACAAAATGGCTTTTTTAAAGATTTAACAGGGAAAAGGGAGAGGATAATAAAAAATATTGAGTTTTAAGAAAAGTAATTTGTTCTCATTTGCTTTAATTAAAAAATGTTTTAATGCCCGTTATTGATTTATAGTATTCTAGACATTCTAGATCCCCCCAACCCACGCCACTTCCTACAACCGGGGGAACCCCGGCAACGGAGTGGCTCCCCTTTTTAAGGGGGGCTCTATTAAGTCCTAATTATATTATTAATTTATTTCTAAAGTTTTTTATATTGAATGAGTTTTTACTGCAAAAATAATATTTTATTCAAAACTAAGTAGTCAAAAATTAAAGTTTTACAAGGAAAAAGATTGTAGTTGACACATGGCAATTTTACACGGTAGCTGGTTATTACAAGGTCAGAGCAGTTGTTTTTTTATATGGGGAGAGACTTGGCGCTCTATAAATAGCGATTCGGTTGAGGATGATTCGACTAAAGTTCAGCTTCATCCTTTTGGTATGACAACGTTAGAATTATTAGAATTACTGCAAAAACGCAATCTAAAAATTCCCGAATCGTGGCAGATTCAAACCGATAATTCCAGCACAAAATCTAAGAGAAAGCCTAAAGCTAAAGATACTAAAGATATAGATTTAATAGATTTACCGATTTCCGAAGTGGTAATTGCCTTACCTACTCATATTCCCCAAGAAAAGAAGAATAAAAAAAAGAATGTTGACTCGATTCAACCGTTACATTCGGGGATTGTTAATGAAACAGAAAAAGAGCAATATCTCTACTCTTGGCAAGTTGAAGGTTTTTGTTTGAACTCTACACAAGCAGTAAAATTTTTAAGTTCATTACCGATGAATATTGCTTCTGAGGAAGAAGATTTTATTGGCGGAGATTTACGTTTTTGGTCGCATATTGGCCGTTGGGGTTTAGATCTAATTGCAAGGTGTAAGTTTTTGCCTGGAATTGAGAATTTATCGGATCATGAAAAAATCGCTAGTTGGCAAGCACTTTTAGATAGTGCTGTTGATGGCAGTCGTTTGGATAAGTATTCACGATTAATGCCTTTATCTTGTCGGCTTTATCAACAACAAACTCAAGAAAATAATTACCAAGCAATAAATTTACCTCCCGAATCCGAACAACTACTGCTAGATTTTCTGAATAAAACTGTAGATATTCAAGTGCGAGAAATGGTTAACTCGCTCGATGCGGCAGAAACTCGATTGCTGTCATCTTTACCATCTGTAGTTACACAATGGTTGCACTCTTTAACAAGCAAGAAAAATTTATTAAGTGCAGATAATCAAGAAGTTGAAAGGTTAGCAGCAGCACTGA
The DNA here is from genome assembly GCA_964395005.1 of uncultured Rivularia sp. GTDB lineage: Bacteria > Cyanobacteriota > Cyanobacteriia > Cyanobacteriales > Nostocaceae > Rivularia. Next base: position 1,530 of record CAYMZW010000099.1, on the reverse strand, counting down.
ATTCTTGGACTTTACCTTTACAAAATCAACTGGGAACCAGAAGTCTTTTTCGCACTTGTTTTGCATTGCGTACTCCAGAAGAAGGCGAAACAAAATGGTTATTGGAATATTATTTGCAAGCTATCGATGATGAAGAATTTTTGATCGATGCAAAAACGATTTGGAAACATCCAGTTGATAAATTTGTTTACCAAAATCGCACAATTGACAAGCCGCAGGAAACGTTTTTACGAGGTTTGGGTTTGGCTTCACGGCTTTATCCAATCATGACACCAAGTTTGGATACGGCTTTGCCTCAATCTTGTCGTCTTGAGCCGATGCAAGCGTATGATTTTATCAAGTCGGTAACTTGGCGATTGGAAGATAGCGGTTTGGGTGTGATTTTGCCCGATTCCTTAACAAATCGCGATGGCTGGGCTAATCGTTTGGGTTTAAAAGTCAGCGCTCAAACTTCCAAGAAAAAAACCGAACGTTTAGGTTTACAAAGTTTGCTCAATTTCAAATGGGAATTAGCGATTGGGGGACAAACTCTTTCCAAACAGCAGTTTGACAAACTTGTAGCTTTAAAAAGTCCCTTAGTACAAATAAATGATGAATGGGTAGAATTGCGTCCCCAAGATATCAAGACAGCACAAACATTTTTTGCTAGTAGAAAAGACAAAATGTCGCTGTCTTTAGAAGACGCTTTGCGATTGGGTTCCGGAGACACTCAAACCATTGAAAAACTACCCGTAGTTAGCTTTGAAGCTTCCGGAGCTTTGCAAGAATTAATTAACAATCTTACAGACAATCAAGATTTAGAATTAGTGCCGACTCCCGAAAATTTTCACGGGGAATTGCGCTCCTATCAAAAACGAGGAATGTCTTGGCTAGCATTTTTAGAGCGTTGGGGTTTGGGTGCTTGTTTAGCAGATGATATGGGTTTGGGGAAATGCGTTGCACCAGATACTCAAATTTATATTAATGGCTGTTTGAAAACTGCTGAAAACATTTGGAAAAATTATGCAGGAGAAATACAATTTGATGGTGAAGGAATTTGGGCTGAACCCACCAAACAATTAATAGTTAATTCAGTAAACGAGTTAACAAATCAAATTATTCAAGCTCCCATTCGACGACTTTACCGACAACAAGTCAAAGAAAAGTTAAGAAAAATAAAATTACAAAATGATAGCAATATTACCATTACCCGTCGTCATAAACTATTGACAAATAAAGGTTGGACAAATCATCTCAAAGTTGGCGATATTGTTGGTATACCCACCTTACACTCCTCAGCGAACCTCCGCGAAAACCTCCGCGAACCTTTGCGTTTAAAATCCAATATTGCCTTAAAAGAAAAACCCAAAATCAATCAAGAAATCTCCTACAGCAAAATAGAAAGCATCGAAGATGTAGATTATGAAGGATGGGTTTACGATTTTGAAGTTGAAAAACATCATAATTTCGTTGCCAACAATATTATTTGTCACAACACCGTTCAATTCATAGCCTTTCTACTCCACCTGCAAGAAGAATCAGCATTAGAAA
>CAYMZW010000098.1:9371-17535 GCA_964395005.1 uncultured Rivularia sp. | reverse complement strand
GTTATGAGTTGGGAGTTGGGAGTTAGGAGTTAGGAGTTGGGAGTTAGGAGTTGGGTAATGGATGGAGTTGGGTAATGGATGGAGTTGGGTAATGGATGGAGTTGGGTAATGGATGGAGTTTGGTAATGGATGGAGTTAGGAGTTAGGAGTTCAAAATATTTCTTTGTACACCTGTTTCTTTGTCTGCTTCTCTCCCCATGCCCAATCCCCCATGCCCCATGCCCCAATTACCAATTCCCAAAAAAGTGAATCCCTCCGCCACCATATAAACTGGGCTAGAGGGATTCGATAATTCGTAGACTATAGAACTTTCGGTATATTTCTCGATGTCACTATTCTAAAACCTGTATATGGGATTGAGTAGTTCATAGTTAACAATTTACAACTTTTTTATAATTTATTTATTCATTCTTTATACTTGTTATATAATTAGCAGTTTGTATATGTAAATATAACAATGCATAATTGTTTATAACCTTTACTTTAATAAGTATCTCTAAAGAATATGAAATCAGTAATTGTATGTAGTATTACGATGCTCGTTTGTTTGGGATTTATGGAACAAACAAAAGCATTAAACCAGCAAGATTTTGAACGGTTACAAGCAAATGGTGCTTGTCCGAGGTGCGATTTAAGTAATGCTGATTTATCGCAAGGAAATTTCTCAGGAATAAATCTACGCGATGCTAATTTAAAGGGTGCGAATTTAACAGGTACTAATCTGTCAAATGCTGACTTGACAGGTGCAGATTTACAAAATGCTGTTATGGATAACGCTAATCTTTCTGGTGCTTCTTTAACGGGTGCTAATTTGAGATCGGCTTCAATGCAAAATGCTAATTTGACTTATGCTGCTTTAATGAGTGCTAATTTATCAGCAGCCAACTTAACTGGGGCTCAAACATTTTTAGCAAACTTCCGAGGAGCAAATTTTAGATTAACTACTCAGAGTAATGGTGTCGTTTCATCTAATAAAGCTTATTGGTGGAGTTTACAGTCGGAAAGTTTGAAAGATTGTGACAAGTTTAAATTAGATCAAGTTGGAGGTACAACTTGTTACACTGAATAAATTATTGAAGGGCATTATGGCGGAGTGACGAGTGACCTATAGCTTGGATTGCTGGTAACAAATCGTCAGGTGGAATAATCGCGATCGCGCTTTGATAAACGGGAGAAATTGTCTTTAATTCATCTCTAATAACCTCACCCCCTTCCCCTCTCCTTGTCAAGGAGAGGGGTGTTTGATAGTTAGAGCTAAGGTTTTGTTCCCTTCTCCTTGTCTCGGTTCGGGGTGTTTGATAGTTAGAGCTAAGGTATTGTTCCCTTCTCCTTGTCTCGTTTCGGGGTGTTTCATATCTAGAGCTAAGGTATTGTTCCCTTCTCCTTGTCTCGTTTCGGGGTGTTTCATATCTAGAGCTAAGGTATTGTTCCCTTCTCCTTAATAAGGAGAGGGGTGCCCGGAGGGCGGGGTGAGGTTTTTTCTTACTAAAAACCGCTCGTATCCCAAAATGATCAGAGGGAAAAATAGCTCCTTGAGTATTATCTACAGGTTTACGAGCAAATAAATTTACAGCCTTTGGTACCCAGGTACCGTTTTCGCTAGATAACAAAATTCGGTCAAATCGTGCTGCTTCTCCTTCTACACTCATTAATTCAGCTAACGGATTAATCTGCGGGTTAAAAGTGTTACCAGCTTCATCAGGACGTAATTCTTGCCAAACATCAATAAAATTACTAATATTCGGTACTCCTTGCAGATTATTTCTGGTATTGAAATCGCCAACAATCAGATAATTTCCCGACTGTTTATAGAGATGGTTAAGTGCAGTTGTTAATTGATGCTTTCTTTTTTCAGCAGAATGTTTAGCGCGACTACTTGTCAAATGCACCACAGCAACCTGGAATAATTCATTATTGATAAACCAGCTTCCCAGCAGCATTTTTTTATGGGTTTTTATAAACAGGTATTCCTTCAAAAATAGCGATTTTATTCATACTTAAACTTTCATCTGCTGGATTAACTTTCCAAGCAAAAGGCGGTAAATGTCCGCTTGAAATCAAATCCAAATGTTGTTCTCTATCCCAAACCACTATATCCTTACAGCGAATATAGCGGATGCGGTGCCAAGGAATATCACCATCAGCAGCCCAATGAGCCAAAGGTTTCTCACGAAATCCGCTAGCAGAAACCCTATCTTCAAAACCAGCAATAAAAACATCGCCATCGAGACGAGAATCCCAAATAATTCGATTATAAATTTCCCAGCTAGTAGCCATTTTTGGCTTTTGTGATTTATACATAATAGATTTGATAGTTGATAGTGGTAGGGAGTAGGGAGTAGGGAGTAGGGAGTAGGGAATTGGGAATTGATAATTGATAATTGGTAATTAGCTTCTACCCCCTCTTCCCCTTTCTCTCAATTCACAATAAAATCCACGCGATGCGCTTCAACAACCGTCGGAACTTCCAAACGGTTTTTCATGCGGTAAAGTACTTTTTCTGGTACTTTCTCCGTGCGGGTTTTATTTCTTCGCAATAGCTCTAACCAAGATGTTTCTAGATAAACAATGCGAATTTCGGCTTGATATGCTGCAAATAAACGAATCAGCATTCCGCGTAGTTGCTTGTTTAAATTAGTTGCATTCCAAACAAAAGATTCCCCCGCTCGCATATATTCTTTAGCAATAAATTTTGCTGCATTGGCAATTTCACCTTGATTTCCACCAGGTTTAACATTCATCTCCTGACGCAATTCATCAAGAGAAATAACTTTATATTCGGGAAGATTTTCTTTAATCCAAGTGTCTTTTCCCGAACCTGGTAATCCTGACATCATTACTACTTGAAAACGAGTATCTTCATAAGCGTGATAGTCTGGATTGCCGTTTTCTTTTTGAAAATAAATAAACCTACTGTGGGCTGATGGAAACGAGCGCGGTTGAGTAAAACAATCGTTATCAGTGAACAGTGAACAGTGAACAGTGAACAGTTAGGAGTTAGTAATTAGGAATTAATAATTACGAATTGTAATTTTCTACCCCCTCTTCCCCCTCTCCTACTCCGTGATAACTGTTCACTGATAACTGTTCACTGATAACTGTTCACTGAATAAGTCAACGCGTGAGCGCAATTGATTGGGAATTATCGGACGATTCAGCCAGTGTCCATCTGATTGCTTGATGGTGGTTAAAAAGCTCGATCGCACGTATTTATAACGCTCTATAACGGCACTTTTTGATTCGACTTTGATGTACAAACCTTCCATTAAAGAACTTCGATCGGTTTGTTGCAGGGAGTGTTCGACATCTAATCCTTTTTGCAAACAGATTTTTTCAAAGTTTTGTAAATGTTCGGAGGTTTGATAATGGGATTTTCCCAAGAAACTAATTAATTGCTCGTAGGTTTGAAGTTCTCCTGCAAACAGTACGGGTACGGAAACTAGCGGTAAATCTGCTAGTAACTGTTTTCTTTTAGCCGTACTCAAAAATTCTTGCTTTTCTAAATCGAGTACATCGAATTCAAAGAAATAATGAGGTAAAGCATCGTAAAATACCGTATGTTTTGCATACAGCCATTCTCCGTAAAGAATGTAACGACTACCCAATACTTTCCAATAACTAGCAATGTGAGTACTAGCCCACTGCTTAAACAAGTTGAAGTGCTTTTCTCGCGCTCCTCCTGTTAAGTAATGTCCCCGACTTTGCAGTTGCATTTGTCCATCAGCATTGAAGCTAATAGCAGCATTCGCACCATCAATTTTTTCTTCAACAACTACATAGCGATTCTTAATTGCTCTAAAAGGGATATCATTCAAATCTTCATCCCCAGGTTGCAGTCGCGAACCCTGTATATGATGGGTACGCGGATATTTATATATTTGTTTCATTTCTTTTAACTCTCGGTAAGTTCGATCAAAATTCAAATCAAATTTAAATCAAATTTAAATTAAACATTTTGCAGCGAATGAAAATAGAAGCGTCTGAAAAGACAACATTCGCGCAAAATCTTAAACTTGAGTGATTTGAAGAACTACATATCCCGTTACCGCTTACTTCCAAGAGTTGATTTATGTATGTTACATCATAATACAGTTAGCAGTCAACAGTTATCAGTGAGCAGTTATCAATTATCAATTATCAATTCCCCATTCCCCATGCCCAATCCCCAATTCCCTAAATTAATTTGTATAAATTGAACGGTAATAAGCGTTACACTTCTCTATTATGTGAAAAAAGCTCGTAGAAGTAGAAGAATTAATCAATGCTTTCTCGTATTAAAGATTTAGCAGCAGAATTAGCACCGCGTTTAGTTGAAATTCGTCGCCATATTCATTCTCACCCGGAACTTAGCGGTGAAGAGTTCCAAACAGCGGCTTTCGTGGCTGGGGTTTTGTCTTCTAACGGTATTCATGTTGAGGAAAATATCGGCAAAACTGGTGTACTTGGCGAACTTCAAGGTAATGGTGATGATAATCGTATTTTAGCTATTCGTACCGATATGGATGCTTTACCGATTCAGGAATTAGCATCTTTGGATTATGCTTCGCGCAATCAAGGTATTATGCACGCTTGCGGTCATGATGTCCATACTACGGTTGGTTTGGGCACGGCAATGATTTTGTCTAAGTTGTCACAAGAGTTACCAGGAAATATACGGTTTATATTTCAGCCAGCAGAGGAAATTGCTCAAGGTGCAAGCTGGATGGTTGCAGATGGAGCTATGGATAATGTGGATAGTATTTTAGGGGTTCACGTTTTTCCTTCTATACCTGCGGGTTCTGTTGGTATTCGTTATGGTGCATTAACCGCAGCAGCAGACGATTTAGAAATTATTATTACTGGTGAATCGGGGCATGGGGCACGCCCTCATCAAGCAATAGATGCTATTTGGATTGCCGCACAGGTAATTACAACGTTACAGCAAGCAATTAGCCGCACGCGAAACCCCATACATCCGGTAGTATTAAGTATAGGAAAAATTACTGGCGGTAGAGCGCCAAATGTTATAGCCGATTCCGTGCGCTTGCAGGGAACAGTGCGATCGCTCCACCCAGATAGCACCAAGGAATTACCGGGCTGGATTGAAAATATTGTCAAAAACGTTTGCGATACCTACGGTGCAAAATATCAAATCGACTATCGTAAAGGGGTACCCAGCGTTCAAAATGATTTAGCGCTTACTCAAATATTGCAGTCAGCAGCAGAAGAAGCATGGGGTGGCTCGCGCGTTGAAATTTTACCGGAGCCTTCTTTGGGTGGAGAAGATTTTTCGATGTATTTAGAAAAAGCACCGGGTTCGATGTTCCGTTTGGGTGTGGGTTTCACCGATAGAGAAGTAAATCACCCTTTACACCATCCCAAATTTGAAGTTGATGAATCCGCGATTATTACCGGAGTTGTCACCTTCGCTTACGCTGCTTATAAGTATTGGGAACTTAAGAACGATACTACTGCAAATTTGACTCCTGTGGCAGTTAGCAGTTAGCAGTGAACAGTTAACAGTGAACAGTGAACAGTGAACAGTTAGCAGTTATAAATTCCCTTTGCCTTGGAGGATGTGTCCGGAAGTATTATTTTTGACTCAAAATCTGATAAACCTAACCCCCTAGCCCCCTTCCCTACAAGGGAATGGGGTATTAAAGCCTCTCTCCTTGTAGGAAAGAGGTTTGGAGAGAGGTTTTTTGGTATGTTGTATGGCTTTTCAAACATCTTCTTAGAGTTTTAGGGTTGGGGTTTAATACAATTAATTAATCAAAATTTTGTTTAACTCGAAATTCTAAATTACAAACTCTTCTTTTACGATGACATCGGCTAATACTATGCTGATACTAAAATAATCTCCGATATCTCCAATAATTTTCTGCTGTATGATATTATCTGCGCTTTGAGTTGTAACTTCAGCTAGAATATTGGAACCTACCGACAATATTAGCTTTAATCCTACGGGTAGAAAACCCTGATTTTGGCAAGGATTTATAATTAAGCTAATATTCATTTCTCCTTGAATTTGGGTTAATTCTACTTTCACCGTTAATTCTATAAAATGACTCTCCGTAGAAGTTTCTAATTTAGGTTCTAATTTAGGTTCTAATTTATAATTCTTTTTACAGCTAACGCTATGATGACTAAGCTGTCTATTTGAGTTATTCCACGCTGGTAAATTAGAAATAAGATCGGGATTGAAGTGGTTTTTTGGTATAACTTGCCAATTGGATTGAATAATTCCTTTCAGCCATTGGCTCAATATTACAGATTTTAGCGAAGTTTCTCTAGAAGTTATACCCATATCAATAACTTCGACACCGAGACTCTTATTTAATTCTCCCGATCCAAATAATTCTTGTAAATGCCCAAAATCTTCTCGCGAGCATTTAACTGTAAACATTTTTTCGGTATCAAAATTATCTACCATTGTTTTACTTGTAATATATGTTGTTTAATCCAACTGTATAATCATTGGTTTGGGAGAAAATCTTGTACTTCTAATTTCAAATGAGGTTTTGATTCTTTGAGAATTTCTGTAATCTCTTGTGCCGTTATTTCACCTTTGATGAATAGAGTAGATACGGTTTCTTTCTTGCTATCGTCTTTGATTCCATATCCTTTTTCTTTTAAAAATTTAATCAATTCATCAGTTCGTGGTTTGTTAGCGCTTTCATCTAAGCCTAACAACAATTTCAAATACTTATTTAATCCTTTTGCTGCTTCTTTCTGCAAATTTCTGATTCTAGCATCTAGTTTTTCTTTATCCTGAATCAATTCATATGGAGTCGGTATTCTATTTCGATCGTATATGAAAGCAATTTCACGCCCCGAATATCCACGAAGGGATAAACATAAATAGCGCTTTTCAAATCTTGTCAGCTTACAATCTGGCTTTAATTCGCAATCTCTTTTTATTTTTTCTAGAGTATTTAGTAAGCGGTTAATGTCAAGCCCTGACTTCTCTTCAGCTAAATTAACTGGGTGTAAATTTACTAGTTCATCAACTAAGCACCTAACATAAAGTTCTCCATCATTTTCAGTAAAATCGATTGGGTGTAGATTATTGAGTTCGTCAAGTAAGCAGTTGATATCCAGTCCCTGATAAGAATAACAATGTCTCATGCTGTGAAAGAATACGGCAGATACAAAACTTTGGATCTCAAAATATCATTAATTTGAACATAAATAAACCCGACATTTAATAAATTTGCTTTCAAGAATGTCGGGTTGCTTTTATGCACATCTTTTGATTAATCTAATTGATGTAGTAGCGCAATTACTTCAACAAATGCAGCAAAGGATAAAGCGATACAAAACTCATTGTAAACATTATTACTTTGTACTCTAATTTAAAATTTAGCTTTTGAATAAATACGCTCATCGAGCGATTAAAACAATAGCGAAAAGTACTTTTTTGGATAAGGGCATTTAGCAAGTCCCTGTAACCTTTTCAGCAAAGATTGATTACTACTTGATAGGATTATCAGCGGTGTTTTTAAAATCTAAACTTCTCCTAATTTCGACTTTGGTTGCGTTACCTCTTAGCGTTTTCTCATACAAAGCTTTGTCTCCCACTCAAGCTAATGGAAGTGCGTCATCAAGCATAAATAAAAATGTTGAAAACAGTCTACAAAAAACTGCTGACAACACAAAATCAAATACTGGAGGAACTAAAGCTAGGCTCAGTAGAAGAAAATCGAAAACTATCAAAGTAGCTCGTGCTTCAAGAAGAAGATCGTATTGGAGAGTACCCTGGCTTGGAGCAACCGCAACAGTAACTCAGCGCTGGCATTCTGATAGCTGGGGTAGATATAAAAGTGTAGATTTTGGATTACCTGCTGGAACCCCCGTAGTAGCTCCTATTGCAAGTAGAGTAATAGGATTCTGTAATGCAGGTGGAAATCATTTAGCAATTCGCTTACAGGCTGTGGATGGCAACAGGTATAGCTTAGTTCATGTAAAATCCAGAAGCGTCTATGTCAATAAGAGATATAAAAGGGGTCAGGTAATAGGGGTTATAGCTGGCAATACACCTCGGAATCGTTGTGCTAGATCCACTGGGCCGCATTTGCATATGTCTTTTCCAAGGCAGAATTTTAAGTTAGGTAGGTATTGGTTCTCGCGCTCTTATATCCCTAAAAGATTGAGACCTTAAAATTAGTTTCAGAGGCTTAATAGA
>CAYMZW010000098.1:300-9271 GCA_964395005.1 uncultured Rivularia sp. | reverse complement strand
CCCCCCTTTTTTAAGGGGAGTTGGGGGGATCTAGAATGTCTGGAACACGCTCCTGCACAGTTATCGCTGCTCCCAGTCCTAAGTTTATTAAAAGGTTTCTTTAATCGGGAACCTTTTTGTTAATTGTAAATTCGGTTGTTACCATTACATTGCAGTTTATGATTAATTAGTGAGTGATTTGAGTCACTGACAAATATTTATTTTTTGTATCTCAATAAATTTAATTTTAATATACAAATAAATCATAGGTTCTATCCGGAGTGATGCAATTAATACATGAACTTTATAACAACTAGAGGGACGCAATATTTATGTAGGATGTTAATTGTCCATCCTACATTTTCTTAGTTACAAGACTTACGCAACCGCAATGATAAATTAACTATTTAAACTTTTTAGATCCCCCCAACCCCCCGCTAATTTGGGGGGCTTTGCGTAGGTTCTGAATTAAATAGATGAAGACTACATCTCATTCTATATTCAGCATTATCTGGATAAAATATAAAAACAATTTTATAAATTAAAAATTAGTAGATATCTATCTTAAACAATTGAGTATTAAAGGCATTTTGAAAAATAAAGCATTAACAAATAACGAATATTTTCAATGAAGAGGGTGAGTTATACTTTTTCTTGCCCATTTCCCATTCTTAATTCACTCTCCAAAAAAAATATAGGACTTACGCAACCACAACGTTAGCGCAGCGTGTCCCGTAAGGGACATAAAATTAAGTATTTCATCTGTTTAGATCCCCCCAACCCCCCGTATTATTGTGGGGCTTTGCGTAAGTCCTAAAATAATTAAGTAAACCGAATTTCAATATTCGTGTTTTAATGGCAACATTCGCGGAACCTCGGTAACGCTAAAACACTCATAAAGTACACATAGAATACAAAGAATTATCGCTACTCGAATGTCTAAAAAGTCTTCTCTAAGTTTACTCTTACTATTCTTCGGCGTTCAAATTGGCGTTAACCACTCGGCTGCAACAGCGCAAACAAATCCAGGGATTGTAATACCAACAACTCCCAAAAATACAACTCAGGTTCCTAGTAGAAGAATACCTACTACTCCTACAAATACTCCCGCACCTTCAGCTTCGAGATTTTGCGCTTCTCAATTAAATTCTGCGGTAAGTGCTGTAACAAATCGCGCCCAATTTAACAGAACGCATTGGGGTGTTTTAGTGCAAAATCTAGGTTCGCCACAAACGCTTTACAGTCAGAATGCAAGTAAATACTTTACTCCCGCATCCGTCACCAAATTAATGACAACGGCAGCGGCTTTACAGGCACTTAGTCCTAATTATCGCATTCGCACTTCTGTATACGGAAGCGGTAACGGTGTGGTACAAGTTGTAGGTAGAGGAGATCCGAGTTTAAAAAACGAGCAGCTTGAATTATTAGCTAAACAGTTACAGCAAAAAGGTATTCGCCGAGTTAACAAATTAATTGGCAATGACAGTTACTTTAAAGGTGAAGCAGTCGAACCCAGTTGGATGTGGGAAGACGTACAATTTTATTACGGCGCACCAGTTAACAGCTTGATGCTAAATGAAAATGCTGCTGTAATTAGATTGTTTCCTCAAAGAGTTGGTAGACCTTTATTATTAAAGTGGGATAATCCTATAGATGCTTCTGGGTGGAAAGTTGTTAACCAAACAGTGACAGCACCTAAAGGCACCAAAAAATATATCGAAGTTAAACGCGATTTAAAAGGACAAATACTGTATTTAAAAGGACAACTTGCCGAAGATTCTCGTCCAGATATAACCGCGATCGCAGTTTTCGATCCGATACAAAATTTCTTGCAGCATTTCCGGCAAAGTCTTGGTAAACAAGGAATTTCGGTTGCAGGAGCGTACCGAGGAACTCCTAAAACTACCGGAAGAGAATTAGCAGCAGTACAATCTCCACCGCTATCGGAATTAATTGCAGAGACAAATATCAATAGTAATAACGTCTATGCGGAAGCTTTATTAAAAGCATTAGCGACTAAAAAGCCGTTAGAGAGAAACGAAACCACCGTTGATGCTGGTTTGGAAGTGATGAAGTCTACTTTAGCAAGGATAGGAGTTAACCCAGAAACTTACAAACTAGTAGATGGCTCGGGTTTATCTCGCAAAGATTTAATAAGTCCCCAAGCATTAGTGCAGACATTGCAAGGAATGGCGCGATCGCCCTATGCTGCGATTTTCCGTGCTTCCCTACCAGTTGCTGGTAAAAATGGCACATTGAAATATCGTTTTAAAGATATAGCTCCCGAAGGTTTAGTACAAGCAAAAACCGGAACAATGACTGGCGTGATAACCCTTGCAGGATATGTTAATGCACCCAATTATGGCCCCGTAGTATTCAGTATTATGGTGAATCAAACCGAACAGCCGATTAGAACTGTTAGGAGTGCGATCGATGAAATTGTGGTGCATTTAAGTAAAATGCAAAGGTGTTGATAATTGGGCATAGGGAATTGGGGATTGGGCATGGGATGATTAGTTAATTTCACATCTTGCACCAATTTCAACACACGGGAATATATTCCCAGACTAAAATACAAAGTCGCTGTTTTGACACTCTTGTGGGATGGGCATCCCTGCCCGTCCAAATTTACCAGCCTAAGATCAAATGTGCTGTAAGTGCTAATTAATAAAGGACTTTCAAATTAAAAAATATCTAATTCGCGATTGGGTGGTGCAGTTTTCGTAGGGTATCCGTCAGCAAAATCTTATTGCTTGCTTGAGATACACAGGGAGCTTTCCGGCTCGCACAACTGTAATTTGATAAATTATTTTTTGAAAGTCCCTAATTTGATAATTAGTTTAATAGAACTTAATTTGCTTCTAAAAATCCTTTTATAGTTTCCACAGAAATAGCAACAGCAGGATTCTTAAATACTGCTTTAAGCATCTCAATACCGCCAGCTTTTAAGCCAGAAAGAAGTCGCTGTTTAAGTTCAGGTTTTTTCTTTATTTCTTGTTTAATAGCTTCGGTTGCAACAGCTTCATTTCGAGTTATTTCTGATTGAGCCAGTTGTGCAATAATTGGCTGAAATTCAGATTTCAGTTCTTCTTTTAGCTTCGCGATATCTATTGATTCTGAAACTTCAATTGTACCAGCTTCAATTTCAGAACCATCAGTGACATCTTTACTAACATTGAAAGATACATCATTTACTGTAGATTCAGTTCCATTTACAGATTTAATCTGTCCACTTTTACCTTTAGAATTATTGACACTGCCACCAATATTAACAGATGCATTATTTTGATTAGTCATGTTTTTGTCCTAGTAAAAAATTACAGTTATGCGGAAAGTATAGGTTAAACTAATTATCATTCACTATCATCGTCATCAAAAGATGTATCAGAGGGAAAAGTCGAATTATCTAAACTTTGTTCCTCCTCTTCGGATGAATCAGATGATAAGTGAATACTCCCTCCAGTCAAATTGCTGTCATTAACATCGCGATCGATGTTAACCGAAGCATCATTTAAATCATTACCAGCACTTTTAGCAGTAGCGTCAGCTTCAGCCTGATTTTGATTGTATATGTACGAGATAAATGAAGGATTGTCTTTAGCGATATTAGATATTACTGATAACGCTGATTGTTTACCAGTCACTATATTTAAAAAGGCATTTCTATCAATTTGGATTTCACCATTTATTTTAGCTCCCCATTCAATACAGTCAAAGGTACAACTACTATTGATGATTATATTATTAGTTGTATTGCCCTGATTTCCCTGAGAACTTTGAGTATCATTCAGTTCTACTTTTTCTGATGATATATTCAAATTTAGACCACCTCTTTTAGTCTGAAAAAAGTTCGAGCTATTCAGTTTACATTTATCTAAATTGACTAACGTTAAATCGGCGCTTCTAAAATCAACTCCTGTTAAGTCAGTATCAATAAATTGGCTACTTCTTAAATTTGCACTGTAAAAACTTGCACCAACCAAATCCGAATTTTCAATTCTTGCTTCTATCATTCTTGCTCGATGGAATTTGACTTGATTTAAATTACATTGTTCCTTAAATTCACTAAAAGAAGCATCAACATATGATAGATTCGCTGGTTTCAAACTACAAGCGGTAAATGTAGTTCTAATAAATTCACACTTATAAAGTTTAGCTTTAGATAAGTCAGTATCTTCAAAATCTGTATCGGTAATAATACTATTGCTGATATTCACCAATTTCATAGATGCACTATCAAATTTACAATTAATTATGTTTTCTTTTTGAATAACTTCTTTGGCATTTTCAGCAAAATTCGGTTTTGGACCAAAATAGCAATATATTGATGATTCAGTTTTTTTATTATTCTCACTTTGAGAATTATTACTTGGTGTCCCGAAGTACATAAAAAATGATTTAGTGAATATGGTATTATTTAGAATACAGCTATAAAAATTAGTAGCGATAATTTTTGATTCGGAGAAAGTTGTATTTGATATATTAGAGTTTTCAAAATTACCACATAATGTTGCTTTCACAAAGCTAGCATCAGTCAAATCGCAATTGTTGAAATTTAAAGCTTCTTGATTTTCTATCTTTAATTTGCTTAGAGGATAAACGTTACAGTTATCAAAGAAAGAATTTTTCAAATTTGTATCACAAAAAGTTACATTAGATAATTTACAATTAGCAAAGTTTGAACCTTCAAGATTAGAACTTATAAAGTGTACATTATTCAAAATAGAATCTTGAAAGTTTGTTGATTCAAGATTAGAATTGATAAATTTGACATTATATAGTTGAATCTTAGAACAATCAATACGATCGAGATGATGAATATTTAAGAATTCAGTGTCTGCTATTCTAAATCCAAAATTACAACATTTTTCCAGAAAAATTCTTGAATCAATACTCCCTAAATCATCTTGATTCACCTTGGGTTTAAAGGTGATTGTAAGAGGAATTTCTTTAATTGTTATTTTATCTCTACCTCTTAAATTGCCTATATTCTCATCAAGAGAAGTAGTAATTTCTTCATCGTTATATTTATTAAATTCAAATCCGCTAGACTTAAACCAAGAAATAGTCATAAAAAACCAGAATCTAGAAATCGGTATTTCTAAAGGTGTAGCGGTAGAAGGTAGTAACAATACTTCAGGTTTATCTAGATTGCCATATACCATCAAATTACAAATCGAACCTTCATGCTCGTAAGGAATCTGTAATGGCGTTGGTTGAGGAATATTTTTTTCTTTAGCAGCACCAATATAAAAACTGATTTCCATTAATTAGACTCCCATTCATTTTTAGAATCAATTGCATTTTTAATGTGCTGCAAAACAGTTGATGGATTGCTCATTATTTCTTGAGGCGTAAATTCTAAAGTAGAATATCCCCGATTTTGATAATTTGTTAGTAGAGTTTTAAAATCCAGTTGAGCTTGTGTATCCCATTTGTTTCCATCTTTTCGATATTCTTCATCTCGACAAAAGACTATAACAGCATAATAGTTATCAAAATCTAACAATAGACATTTTTTTAAGCCTTCTCGTGGTGCATAATTTCGTACAGTAGGTGGTGGTAACTCCTGTTGCTGCTCCATAAAATTTAACAGAGTATAAGCAACAGGAGATAATTCTGATGGTAATTGTAAATTTTTCCATGAGCGGTTGCTATTTTGCCATCGCCAGTAAAATTTAGGAATTTCTACAGTTTTACCACTTGAAGTAGAATTTCTCGGAAGCTTAGGAAAGTTTAACGCTTGGATAGATTCATCTATTCCAGAAAGCTGTTTCACTTTACTCATTAATTCTGAAATAGGTTTCTTTACTTTATTAAAATTTGTGCTCAATTGATTCAAAGAGTCTACATATTCCTTATATTTCTGTGTTTCACTTTCACGCTCTTGTAATTTTTGAGTATAGTCTTCTGACAGAGATCGAATTTGTATTTCAAAATCCAGTCGTTGATTTTGAAAATCATCCTGCTGAGCTTCTAATATTTCTTGGTGCTTTTCTATCACTTCTGCAAGGCTTTCTATTGTATTTTCAGCTTCCTCCCTTACTGCTTGATTCTCTTCAATTAACTTGATTTGTTCGGCATCCTTATATAAAGGTATAGGATTAATTCCATAAACTTTTATTATTTGTAAGTTTCTACGAGCTACCATAAACTTTTTGGCAGCAGATGCGATAGCTTTACTCAAATAGAAAGCAGAAGTAGAAAAAATTGCTGCTAAAGTGAAAGCAATAAAAGGCAGAAAACGATCTGGATTTGTAGTTTGATTAGCAACTAAAACTGCTTGGAAAGTTAGTAGCATATCACCGGGTAGCAATAGCCATATAATTGGGGAAAAATTGAGCCACCCAAAAAATATTTTGATTTTTTGATTAAATATTCCTAAATCATCTATTAACGTAGTTATAGGTAAAGCCGCCGTTACAAGTAAACCCAGTAAAGTTTTGATTGGAAATCCAAGTATTTTATCGCTAGCTGTAAGATCTAACCTTTCTTTAAAAGAGTAATCTAATAGTCCAAATTGACCAAAACTAGATAATAATAGAAATAAAACGGATGCCCAAAATATTGTAATTCTAAGGGATTTCTCTTTTTTATACCATTCTTCAAGTTTTTTTCGATATTGGGGATTTTTTTCAATACATTTTAGAAAATCTTGTTCAATATCTTGTCTTTCTGCCTGCTCCCCAGTCATAGTTTCTCCTCGATTATCTCTAATGTTTGTAATTATTAATCATTTATGATTGTTGAAAATCTGTTGGCATTGCACAATAATCAGACTCTGAACCTTCGGAGTAAGTCTCTTTATAGTTATCATCCAATAGTAAATTTACATTTTGTTCAAGGTATACTCCAACCTGGTTGTTTATACTTTCTAACTCTGCCGCTATTTGCTTGCTAACTTTTTCACCTTCATTGAATGATTCATTACTTGCCCTAAAACGTCTTTTTTCTTTTTCTCTAAGTAATTCTCTTAATTGCGGAAAATCTTTTCTAAGTTTAAATGTAGGTGTATTCCCGACTCTAGATTCATTTAATGTGTAACGTTTAAGAGTTATATTTGCTTCACTATCTTTGATTTCTAATGGCAAAGAAACTATAAAAATAATACTTTTTATATTTGGATCGCGAATTTGTAAATTTCTTTCCATACTCAAAATCAATTCTTGTTGCTTATCATTCTGCTTAGACGACTTCCATTTCCATGCTAAGCAAGCATCTTTATCACTATAAGTCCAACCATCAGCATATTTATCAATACGCTTAATAGAGAAACTTTCATATTCATTTGAAAATGTAACTAAAGAAATAATTTTGGGAGTGTATTTCTGAGTACTTGATTTTCTACCTGTATTTTCGGAAGATGAATTGACTGGTAATCTTAATGTAAGTGAATGAGGAGAGCAACTTTTATTTCCAAATACTTGATTATAGATAGAATCATTTAATTGGACACTTACATTACCAAGTTGTTGAGTCAAACTACAAGCACTTTTCTGAGTGCAAGAGTTTATAATTATAAGAGTCAAACTAATAGTTGCACCAATTCCTAAATATCTGAATAAATTTTTCATCAAAAATTGTAAACCCTGTAATGCTTCAAAAAAGTAAGTTAATCGGTATAGTCTACTTTTTTAGTTTTATATAGCTACTTGTTAGAAATAAATTTATCTACCTTTACTCAACTTATTTTGTCTGTAAATGCACCTGCATTAGCTCTAATATTCTGACCAAATTATTGGTTTTGTAGGATTGCACTAGACTACCAGCTATGCTCGTATAATTCCGGATACTCGAAAAATTCTGTTAAAAGAAATTTTACTTCAGAATGCTAACCACGAAACTACCTCTAAGTGAATTCATTTACTCTTAGACTGTTTTATCGATTTCATAGCCCTTATTTACGTATTTTTTCTTAAAGTATCCTTCAATAATATAAAATTTAACCGTAATATTACTAGTGATGTAAATCACTATCAATAAGTGTTTTTAGTCACAAACGTTAAAGAATTATCCTAATTCAAACAACTTAATTAAAAACTAAAAAACCCGGCTTATTCAAAAAACCAGGTTTCTCAACATATTTAGTTATTCAAGCATTAATTACTTAAATATATAAAAATACTTTCAGTTTCATATTGTTTAAAGACTCATCAAACTCTATAGTCTCTATTATGTAGCTTTTACTTAACATAAGTTGTGGGGAATTAGTAAGTATAGAGTTAGTTAGTTTCAGCTTAGCTTCATCTATTCTATCTTCTCGCAACTGAAAATCTTTTATAGGAACTACCCAATCTTCTTGCTTTGCTTCGGATAATTCTTTTTCGTTCCTAACTAAAATATCAGGAGAAGAGTATGGTGCTTTTTCTATGATAAATTTCAACTTTTGAATGTCTTTGAAATTTATTGTCTGATATTTACCATTCAAAGCGATCTGAATTTCTTTTTTTGCGGAATTAAATTTAGTTAACCATCCATACTTTGGCTTTCCTTCTTTTAACTCTACAATCACCTGTGGTAACAAAATTGTTATCGAATCATCAACGGGAATGTTTTCGATTATCAGAGATGAATTTGAAGATTTTTGATCTTCAGATAACAAAACTTCGTTAAATCCTACCATCCCAAAAACCGAAGCTACTAGTGTAATGAGCAACACTTTCGGTACTAATTTCATGTATCCTAATAAAGTGTTAATTTAGACTAATAATACTTGGTTAATTTTTGAGAATAAAGTATAAAAAATACGATTACTTATAATTCAATATGATTTTTTCTTAAAGACAGTCAACAGTTAACAGGGAAAAATAAAAATTATTAGTAGGGTGTGTTGTCGCGTAGCGCAACGCACCATTTTATAAAGGCTTCGGTACGTTAGACTCAAATCGTAAAGCACCATTTTATAAAGGCTTCGGTGCGTTAGACACAAATCGCAACGCACCATTTTATAAAGGCTTCGGTGCGTTAGACACAAATCGCAACGCACCATTTT
>CAYMZW010000098.1:0-200 GCA_964395005.1 uncultured Rivularia sp. | reverse complement strand
ATAAAGGCTTCGGTGCGTTAGACTGAAGTCGTAACGCACCCTACTTTACTCCTAACTCTTAACTCTTAACTTCTAACTCCTAACTTTTTCTGCGACTTAACCAGTTGTCAACTGAAATCAAATTAAAACTACAGCCAGCTAGCAAAATAAACAAGACAATATTATAAATTAATTGCGAACCTGCCGTATCCCATTTTTGT
>CAYMZW010000097.1:0-17660 GCA_964395005.1 uncultured Rivularia sp. | reverse complement strand
AATAGGCTTATATCCAAAAGCTCTGTATCGGAATGATTTAAATTTTCTCTCTCAACTTCAACCTCTGCGCTCTTCGTGTTCTAGAAGGGTTTTTTTTATCCCAAGCCGGTGCAACCGGAATTGATACCATTCCCTTCTTTGCAGAACATTACTGAAAAAAAACCCTTCACAGCCAGTTGCCAACTAAAACATAAGGTGCCCAAAATTGAGGACGTTCGTAATTAGGATATTTTTTTAATAGCCTTAGTTGAGCGCGACGCAGAGCTTCTGCTTTTGTTACCTTTGTATTAGCTAACTGGCGATAAAATTCACCCATCAAGATAGCCGTGGATTCGTCTTTAACATTCCACAATGAAGCTAAGGTACTCCGCGCACCAGCTTTCACCGATACCCCTGCTAAACCTAAAGTAGCGCGATTATCGCCAGCAGCAGTTTGACAAGCACTTAAAACTAGCATTTCTAAGTCTTGGGAACGGCTTTGATCCCGACGACGCAGCAAACTATCGAACTGGGTGACGTTAATAGCGCCATCTGCCGCTAGGATAAAAGTACTTTCGGGTTGGGAGCTAAATACACCGTGGGTTGCTAAATGCAGGATATTAAAGGGAGTAGTGTTTACATTTTTTTCTAAGCTAGTGCTAGTAAATTCTTTGTCTAAAAGTTGTTTTTTAGATACTCCTGTTTTACTAATTAAATTAAATTCAGATTTAATTCCTGGTAACGGTGGAAACACCTGATTAAATTCTGCTGGTGGCTCTACTAACCCTGCTGCTAAAACTCTGAGTGGTTCTTCTGATAAAGGTTTGGGTGTCAGTAACTGGAGTCCCAAACTCAAAGCTACTGCATATTTTTCAATAATATGTTGTTCGCCATCATACAAAATACCCATCGGAATATTACGCAATGCTCCATCTAGTACAAATACCAGGGTTTTGACTCCACTTTTTTGCAAATCTGACTCAATATTTTTGATTAACCAACCATAAACTTCCTGTGAGAGTGACTGCACTTCCTCAACTCTATCGGGTTGCTCAAGATATTCGCGCAAGGTTGTGAGAAGCTTTTCAACTTCGCTTTGGGATTTATTGATTGTATAGTTACGCAGGGGTTGATTGGGAATTTTAACGATTACCTGTAGCTGTTGCGGTAGAATAATCGGGTAAATAATCGCAGCAGTAGGATTATCTTCGTCTACCACTTTGTCTAGCACTACTTTTTGAGTATCTATACAAGCTTGCCGAAAATAATTGTCTAATTCTGCTAATTGCAGTGATTCAATTCTTTGTCTAGCTTTATCTAAAGTCTTTTCGCTCTTGTTGCTTTGCTGTGACTGCAACAATAATGCTACCGACTCCCGATATACGGGTTCCACACTTTCTCTAAAGGAATATTGTACATCGCGATTTACAGCTACTAAATCGCTGCGGAGACTTTGCAAATTATTCACCGCATTATCGTAAGATGCGATCGCGCTTTCAATTTTTCCTTGCTGTTTTAATAATCTTCCTAATTGCCAATGCCAGCGGTAAGATATATCAGCAGCATTGATGGTTTGAGCAATAGTAAGTGCTTGTTTGGTGAGTTTCTCGGCATTTGAAAATTGTTTGGTTTGCTCGTAGACGCTACCTAAAGTTCCCATCGCGGCGCTTTCTGCTCGTTTATCTGCTAAATTTTGAGCTTGCTGTACTGCTGTTGCGGCGATTTGAGCTATTGTTTCGGGTTTGGTATTTAATTTAAGTAGACTTTGAACTAAATTAATCCGAGCATAGATATTTGTTTGAGAAGCTGGTAATTTATTTAATTGAGTTGTAATTTCGGGTAATAGTGTTTTGGCGGCTTCGGTATTTCGATTATTAACTAAAAGACTTAATTGATTAATAGTAGCTTGAACTTTAGTAGTCTGGTTTGTGGCTACCTTAGCAGCTTGTTGATAAAACTTGATTGCTTGTGAAAAATTTTGCTCTACTCGCGCTGTATTACCCAAACTTAAAAAAGCAGCGCTGATATTTGGTGGTGAATTTAATCTTTGGGCAATTTTCAAACTTTGATTTAATACTTCACGAGACTGTTTTAAATCACCTGCTAATTGTAAAGCATCTCCTAAAGAGCGTAATTCTATTGCTTTATTTATAGAATTTGGTTGTGTTTGGGTTTCTTGCTGCAATGCAGTTAAAATTGTTAAACTCCGACGGTAAAATCCTAAAACTTGCCATGCTGTGGCTTGGTTAATCCGACTACTAACAACACCGTTTTGATTATTGATTTGTTTATATATAGTTTCTGAATTTTGCCACGTTTTCAATGCTTCTTCGGCTTTTCCTAAATCTAGTTGGATGCTACCTTGAATATCGAGAATTTGGGCAACGGATGAGTTACTTTTGGCAACGGATGGGTTGCTTTTAGGAACGGATGGATTTTGGATTGAATTTTGGTTAATACCAAATAATTCTAAGCTTTGGGTAATTGCTTGTTGAGCTTGATTTAAGTTACCTAGTTTTTGATAAGCTAAAGCTAAATTACTCAATGCAACAGCTTGTTTTAATTCATCTCTTTGATTGCGATAATTTGCGATAACTTGTTGCAATACATTGATAGATTCTGTAATTCTTCCGGCTTCATATAGTTGTTTGCCTTGTTGTAGAGATGCTATGTATTGCGTTTTTTGAGCTTGTGATTTTAGTATGATATTTGCTGCAACGGGAGAATTAATAATGCAAATAGCTGTTATCAACACCAAGGCAATGAAAACGCGGAAATCACGGATTTTAAGAACCTCACCCTTTTTCTCTCTGCTTTTTAAGGAGAGGGATTCTAGTTTGTATTGTTCAAGTTTTAAAAAAGCTATATATTTATTAATTTTATATTTCATCCTAATTATATATTTTTTAAACGCAGAGGAAAGGGAGGTAAACGTGGAGGGGCGCTGAGTTTTTTTGAGTAATAAGTTATTAGTTACAGGAGATAGTAGAGGAAGTGTGATTTTGTGGAGATTCAGCTACAAGGAAAGTGTCGCCATTTTGATCGACTACTATTTTCTGGGCTTCAATAATTCTTTCTTTAACTACTCCCTGCTCCCTACTCCCTACTACCTTACTTATATTTTCTGATGGTAAATCAACCCAATTTGTAATTACCGCTGGTTTCCGTACAGGCTCGTTAGGGCTTAATGGTAATCCACCTCTTCCTGTTGAGATAAAAGTACTGGCATTTTGTATTCCTCTGGGTGTACAAGCTTGAGAAATTTGTTGTGATGCATCTACTAGATTTTCAGGTAGTTCGATTAAACCACGATTCGGGTCAACATCTGGATCTGTAATTGTAAAATCACCGTCTAAATTCGGGTTTTGTTGAGAAATTGCTGTAATGTTACTGCTAGGTAAATTATTTGGGTTAAGTTCTTCGGGGTTATCTGTTCCCAGTTGTTGAATTAATTCGTCTCTAGTTAAAGGTGCGATTCCAAAAATATTATTGGCATTAATTGAAATTTGTCCGCCGCTACCGCTAAAGGCATTGGCTGTAATATCGCTGTTTTCATTGGGCAGCGCAATAATAAAGCCATTGGGAGTATCAACAGTGATATTACCACCGTTTCCAGGAGCCGCATCTGTACCCGCCGAAGTTGAAACTTGGCTTTGATTCCGCATTAACAAGAAATCTGCTAACTTGAGCGTGATATTACCAGCATCGGCAGTTGCTACAGTTTCACCAATCAATTTGGCTTGATTATTTAACTCCACAGTATCGGCATTTACTTCTAAATTCCCTGCTCTACCCGTACCCGTGCTACTGACGGTAATTTCTGCATTATCTCTTACCAGTAAACTTGGTGTGTTTATAGATAAATTCCCGGCATTTCCAGAAGATTCAGCACTAGTAAGCAAGGTACTTTTAACGGGAATATTTTCACCAATTACACCCGTACCCGTAACTTCTACAGAATCTGTGGCATTAACATTTAAGATACCACCATCACTGCTAGCAAAAGAACCAGCCGCGACAGATCCCCCATCGCGAATTATCAATTTGCTGAGGTTTAAATCTACCGTACCTGGATTATTATCCGTAGCAAAATTATTAGCTGATATTTTTGCTCCATTTTCTACCGTCAGTACTCCGGTATTAATGGTTAATCTACCTACATCCCCAGTAGTTCCCTGCGGCTGAGCAGAAACAAAAATACCGCTACTACCTCTTACTTCTGTTGCATTAACTGCACTACCAGTAAGGGTAATAAAGTCACTCGCGTCAATATTTATATCTCCTCCGCTACCGCTCAAACGTGCTGCGCTCGATATCTGCGCTCCTCCTGTAACGGTGAGTTGTTTGGTTTCAATTGTTAATTGTCCAGCATTTCCGGGGTTATCTGCGGCATCTTGTGCAACTTGAGTAAATATTCCAGTGGCAAATTCATCGTCTACCGCTCCATTCTCTTGCAGTTGGATATTATCTGAGGCTCGAATTAAAATATTTCCTGCATTTCCTGTATCAAATGTTGAAGCATCAATTGCGGCTCCATCCTGTATCACTATTTGCTTAGTGTTAACTTCTACATTACCACCATTACCTGTTCCAGCAAGTACCTGAGAACCTACTATAGAACCAATGCCTATTAATTCCACAGATTCGGAAGCTGCAACTAATACGTCTCCTGCTTTGGCTTCACCGAAACCAAAAGTTGCAATGTTTGCACCTCCACTCAATTTCACTGATTCGTGAGCATTAACAACTAAATCTTTTCCCGGAAGTGAGCCTTCTGTATCCGCAAAAATTATTGATTGACTCAGTTCGATATTTCTACCGTTGACTTGGATTGAACCTCCACCCGCACCGCTAGCATCAACAGCAGCTTCTTGAGAAAGGCTAATATCTTGAAAGTTTTGTACATCTGTATATCCAAGTGCAAAACCTGTTTCTGCTTCACTCAAATTAACAAAACTATTACCTGCAACGCTACCTAACTCTACTCTTCCTTCTCTTGCGGTTAAATTACCAGCTTCGAGAGCAATATTACCACCCACTAATGCCAAAGTTTTACCATCAGTCACTTTTAGTCCAACAGGTCCAGATAAATTATTTTCATCACCATTAGGGCTGGCTTGGGAGCGATTAATAATATCCCCAGGATTGGAACCAAATTGTAAACCTAGAGGAACGCTAACTGTCAGTAAAGCATTATTATCATTGGCAGTAGCGCTGAATTCCGTTCCATCTTGGAACCTAATACTATCTGCCGTAGAACCAAGAAATGAACCACCAATATTTAAAGTGGCTTTTTCTCCAAATATAATGCCATTCGGGTTGATTAAAAAAAGATTGGCATTACCTGTATTTGTAGTGCCATTAATCAATGTTTGAATTGTACCGTTAATATTAGAAGCTGAATTACCCGTTACCCGTGTAATAATATTTTGAACATCAGCATTGTGATTAAAACGGGCAATGTCATTCAAATCCACAGAAAACTCTTGAAAACTATGGAACAGATTTTGCTCGCGCTGGGTACCTTGTTCAATTACGATTATATTTCCTTGGTTAATAACTTGAGTATTGACTGGTAATGTTTGATCTGGAATGATTTCTGCTTTGACACTACTTAAGTTAAATAATGAGAGTAAAATACTTATTTTGATGCATAATAATTGACAAGTAAAACCTTTCATATGATTATTTTGTTAGATTAATTATGACGAAGTTTTTTACTTTGATATGTTGGTGTTTATATTTATCTATAGAAAGACTATTTAAATAGCCCGATTGGGTTTGTAGTTGCGCTGTCTTCGCAAAAAGTTATAGTAAATAGGGCTAAAGCCCAACTACGTACCAATTTAACTAACTTAAAGCATCATATAACGAATTCACCTGATTCAACGGATTAAAATTTGTAAAATAAAAATCCTACTAATCTTTCTTGCTAGCAGGATTTTTTGAATTAAAATTCACGAACAAATTGTATCGAATACCAAACTCTTCTAGAGAGGTAGTATTGCTAGGTATCCATCAATATTAAACTGCATAAATACGGGGTAATTCCCCCTGTATAAAACTGATAAGATGTTTGAAAATATCTGGCGGTTAAAACCGCTACTATAGAAGCAAAGTCCCTCCGGATTCGCGCTTATTGGGGGACGGAAACCGACACCCCCAACTAGTCTCACTACCTGCGTAGACTACTAATTTTAAACCCGTGCAGACGGGTTTTGTTTGTGTAGCCGCGACTTACAGTCGCCAGGTGAAGTATACTTTTATTTCATCTGGCGATCGCTCTTCGCATGCCCTTTGAGCTTATCGCCTTTACCCAGCGATAACCCACCTACAGCTAATGCTGCTAACCAACCTACAGTTGTAGTAGGTTCGGGAATATTCACCTTCTCGATCGTGAACTCCGTTGAACCAGGATTATCAGCAACTCCAAAGAAATCTATGGTTTTATCAACTCCATTTATTGTAATTCTTTGATTAGCATCAAGTTCTTCAACATAGTCGCGAATGATTATACCAGGTACCCCGACATTTCTAATTTGTTCGTTAGTGTCAAAAGCATTTTCAAAAGCAGCGAGATTACTACTTAAACTACCTCTTTCATCCGCTGTTCTATAGGGAATATATAATGTTGCTTCGTAGTTAGGCAATCCCTCAAAAGAGTTTAGGTCATACTTAACTACTTGGTTTAATTCATCTTCGCCTAGATTCTGATCTAGTTCAGCTAGCAAGTTACTTAGAGTTTGACGCTCGTCTGTTGTTAATTCAGAAGTCGTAACGGTTGCTCTAGGAGAACTAACATTTAATAGTGGAGTTCCAGTAGTTTGCTCTATGGCTGTAAAATCTTGAATAACCCCTGCATCTGTATCTAGAATAAATTCAGTAAAGACAGAATTATTGCTTCCTTCTTTTATATCTGAACTTCCAGAGCCTCTGGCTCTTAATGCTTGTGCAGACTGAGGAAAACAACTAACAATACTTACAATCAATGCCGTAGATAAACCTAATTTTTGCGAAATATTAATGTTCATAATAAGGATGCCATGACAACTACTATAATATTTTTTGTTTCCCTAGTTTCCGAACAGTAAATTACCATTTATATTTGGTTTTCTTATGCATTAAAATTATTAATAATAATACTGTTTCCACTGGGATGACTTAGTTTTGTATTAAACCACGGAACATAGTGTAATTTCTATAGCTTCACGATATCTTTACTATCAAATAAAGAAAACTAAGTATAAACACTGAGACTATAATAAGAAGTTTAAGGTAATTAAAAGAGAAGGTTAATAGAGAAGACTATATAAGTGCGTTCAGCTATGCTGCCTCTATCGCGAATAATGGTACCGATATTTTCATAGGTGGTTCGGGGAATGATACTTTTGTTTTTAATTATTTGTTAACTGGAATTGACAAAAAAATGGTGCTTTATCTTTGAATTATGTGCAATTTTTTATTCTATAAAACTTTTTTATTCCACGGAAATTTAATGTTTACTGTAACCGAAGTGCTTACCGAAATTTTATTCAAACTTGCGGAGTAGCCTCAATTCGGCGATAGAGGCAGCATAGCTGAACGCACTTTTTGATTTAAGAATGGAAACTGACTACTGAGCGGTTACGCTATCATATTTGCTAGGATATCTGGAAAGCCAAAAGGGGATACGCCGTATCCGTCGCCCTGAGCGGGGTAGTAATTGTTATCGGCATTTGCCCAAAACTAATTATGAGTAAGTTAGTCATCTTAAAGTTAGGAGATGGAGAGTTTCAACAAGGGTTTCCTGTAATCTTACAAATAAGTGACGAAAATGTACGCCCTAGTTTGGAAATTACAGGTAAGTTACCTCCGAATCCAGAAATTGCCAAAGATTATTATCAGTGGCAATCTATTTATCGTAATTTCAAATTACCATCTCGCGCTAAAGGTTTACCAAAGTACGTTACTCAAACGTCTTCTTTAGAAGAATTCCAAGAAAAAATTGACGAGTTTAAAGCCAGTTTTAATATTTGGCTTACTGCTGATTCCTTTCGTCCGATTTGCGATAAATTGCTGGAGAAATTGGCACCAGAGGATGACATACGTATACTTATACAAACTAAAAACTTCCAGTTACAAAAAATGCCCTGGCATTTGTGGGATTTACTCGAACGCTATCCGAAAGCAGAAATTGCTTTAAGCGCCCCCAACTACGAGCAAATTTATAAAAATAAAATTAGCGATGATAAAGTTAAAATATTAGCTATTTTAGGTCATAGTGAAGGAATTGATACCCAAGCTGACCGCCAAATCTTAGAGAAATTACCGAATGCAGATATCAGCTTTTTGGTAGAGCCACAACGAAAAGATATCAATGATAAATTGTGGCAGCAGAATTGGCAAATTTTATTTTTTGCTGGGCATAGCATTACTCAAATTAATGCAACTGGAAAAATCTACATTAATCAAACTGAAAGTCTAACAATCGCCGAGCTAAGATATGCTTTGAAAAAAGCTTTAAAAGGAGGTTTACAATTAGCGATTTTCAATTCCTGCGATGGATTGGGATTAGCAAGAGAATTCGCAGATTTGAATATTCCTCAAATTATTGTGATGCGAGAGCCGGTACCCGATAAAGTCGCACAGGAATTTTTGAAATATTTTCTGGAAGCTTTCGCCGCAGGAGAATCATTATATATAGCTGTCAAAGAAGCTAGAGAAAGATTGCAGGGATTGGAAAATCAATACCCTTGTGCAACATGGTTGCCTATCATATATCAAAATCCTGCCGAAATTCCCGTATATTGGCGAGATTTATACAGTTCAAATTCAAATACAAATTTAAATACAAGTTCAAATATAAATTCAAATACAAATTCAAATACAAATTTAAATACAAATACCAATAATATTGCTACATCAGATACAGAATTTCGTCATAAATCAGCTAAAAAAGGGCTTAGATTACTATTAACCATCCCCACAAGCATTGTAATTACCGCGCTGTTAATGGGAATAAGATATCTGGGAATACTGCAACCCTTTGAGCTTAAAGCGTTCGATCAATTAATGCAATTGCGTCCCTCTGAGATTCCAGACTCACGGCTACTGGTAGTAACTGTGACAGAAGAAGATGTGCGATCGCAATCGGAAAAAGCACCAGGTGTTTCCTTGTCTGACAAATCCCTTAGCCAAGTTTTAGAAAAATTAGAACCATATCAACCAGCAGCTATTGGTTTGGATATATACCGGGATTATCCAGTAGATAATAACTATCCCAAATTAACAAAGCAGATGCGAAATAGCCGCTTTGTAGCAGTTTGTCAAGTCAGGAGTCCTAATGGTAAATTGGGTGTTGCACCACCACCAGAAGTTGACTCGCAGAATTTGGGTTTTAGCGATATTCTTCTAGATAATGATAATGTAATGCGTCGTCATTATTTAGCATTAACTCCTCCTTCGGGTTCAGATTGTAATGCCTCCTATGCTTTAAGTGTAGAACTAGCTCGCCGTTATCTTTATGAAAAAGGTATTAAGCTACAATTCACTGAAGATGGTGCATGGCAACTAGGCAAACTAAAATTTAAACCATTAGAAGCACATACCGGAGGCTACCAAGGAATTGATGCCTTGGGACACCAAATTTTACTTAACTATCGTTCCTCTCCCTCCCCAGAATTAATTGCTCCAAAAATTACCTTGGGAGAAGTACTAGCAGGTGAATTAAACGAAAAAGCAGTCAAAGGAAAGGTAGTGATAATTGGGACAACAGCAGAGACTTTTAAGGATTATGCTTTAACTCCTTATACAGTTGGAGGGAAATTACAGAACATACCAGGAGTTGTTCTACAAGCCCAAATGACAAGTCAATTAATTAGTGCTGCATTGGATGAACGGGCTTTAATATCAACCTGGGAACTTGGTGGTGAAATACTTTGGGTTTGGGGATGGGCTTTGACTGGTGGTTTAACAGCTTGGTACTTGCGAAAACCAATTTATTTAGTATTAGCTGTTGGGGTAGGATTAATTTTTTTATATGGCAGCAGTTTCATTTTATTAACTTCTTACGGCTGGTGGGTTCCCTTAGTTCCTGCAATCATTGCTTTCGGAAGTACAACGGTTGTCTGTAAAACAGTGAGCAGTGAACAGTTAACAGTGAACAGTGAACAGTGAGCAGTTAACAGTTAACAGTGAACAGTGAACAGTGAGCAGTTAACAGTTAACAGTGAACAACTAACAACTAACAATTAACAATTAACAACTAACAACTAACAACTAATTATGAAAAACTATTATCATAAAACACGTCTTACTGTTGCTTTGATTACGGCTGTTTTTAGCAGCATCGCTTGTTTGCTACCAATAAACGCACAATTAGGTAACTCTAGCAAAAGCTCGATCAACTTTACTCCACCACCACCACCACCCGATCGAAGTGCCGCAGGAGAAAGAGGTTCAGCAGCTAGTAGAGGATGTGGGAATGGTGAGCAATCTCTAATGGCATTGGTTCCCGATTACAAAGAAACCATTAACCTGGATGGAGGAGAAACAATTCCAGTTACTAAAGTTTGGGGTTTAACAACCGATGAATATCCTACTTTTTGGTTTTTTGTTCCTTATGACTTTTCATCAATTACGGAAATGGAATTTGTCATCCAAGATAAGTCTCAAAAGCCTACCAAAACAATATATAGAGAAAATTTAGAGAAACCAGAAAAGCCAGGAATTATCAGTGTTGACACAAAAAAAGCAATAGAACCATTACAATTGGGTAAAACAAAACACCAAAAGAAATATCATTGGTTTTTGAAATTAAAAGTCAAATGTAGCCCCCAACGATCGGTAGAATCAAAGTCTATTGATGGTTGGATAGAACGAGTTAATCTAAGTTCTAACCTTACAAAAAATATCCAACAAGCAACACCTTTACAACAAGCAGCACTTTATGCAGAAAACGGAATTTGGCACGATGCTCTTACAGTTTTAGGAGAAGCCCGTCTTGCCAAACCTAAAGATGCTTCCTTATTAGATAACTGGAAAGGTTTGCTTGAATCATCCGAACTTGATAGTTTAGCTAACTACCCCCTTGTCAACTGTTGTCAAACTAATTCAAACTAAATCCCATATCCGCTAAAGCCGCAGGAAATGAAGAAACATTCCTGCGATTTTTTCTTATTAGATGATAACTTTTTTCAACAGCTTTCTTACTTCTCAATTCCAAAAAGAGTTGATAACGATTTCATTACAATTGCTAATGGATTCAATTGTGAAATTACAACTATTAAACGATCGACTTTTAATATTGAGAATATGAAAGCAGTGGGTAAAACAGTTGATAAAAGCAGAGCGTCTTTCTATATAATCCCTATTTGCTTAGAATTGATCCAAATCTTGCTGAAAAAATCCTTGTTTAATCTAAATACTCTTGCACAAAAGCAGCTAACTACGTACATATATGGGCAACTATAAAAGTAAAAACTTATCGCGGGCATTATCACTTCAGGATGAAAAAAACTAGAAAAAATACGTTATATAGATCAATCTTTAGACTGAATTAGCTTCAAAAATAACCTATTTAACGTTTTTCGTTGCCAATTTCCCATAAACTATGAGTGGTAAACCATTATCTTTTACCTCTATAGGAGATACCCGAATGTGACCGAAATCGATAACGTAGCTTCTGTCATTCAGGAATCAACACGCCAAGAATTGCGAGATTTAGTACGAACTCAATTGCAAATGTTGCTCGATCAAGGCGACTTACGAGGAGCAAAGGCAATTCTCGTACCAGTACAGCCTGCCGATATAGCCGAGGTAATTGAAGGTTTACCCGAAACGATGCACGCTTTGGTGTTTCGCTTGCTTTCCAAGAATGAAGCGATAGAGGTTTATGAACATCTCGAACACCATGTTCAGGAAAAGTTAATAGAAGAATTTCGTTCTCAGGAAGTTCTTGATATTGTCGATAAAATGTCACCAGATGATAGAGCAAGATTATTTGATGAGCTACCGGCAAAAGTTGTTAATCGCCTCTTAGATCAACTTAGCCCTGCTCAAAGACAAGCTACTGCTCAACTTTTGGGTTATGAATCCGGCACTGCTGGAAGAATCATGACTCCCGAACTGATCTTGCTCAAGGAAAACTTTACCGTAGCGCAAGCTTTGGAGCGGATTCGCCATCAAGCTAACGCTAGCGAGATGATTTATTATCTTTACGTTACCGATGATGCTCGGCGTTTAGCTGGTATTGTTTCCTTACGTCAATTAGTAACGGCTCGCACAGAACAAAAAATCAGTGAAATCATCAGTCGCGATCCGATATATGTTTATACCGATACCGATCAAGAAGAAGTTGCCAGAGCGATCCAAAAATATGATTTTCTAGCCGTTCCTGTAGTAGATCGAGAGCAGCGGTTAGTCGGTATTGTCACGGTGGATGATGTCATCGATATTATCCAGGAAGAAACCACAGAAGATATTTACGCTCTTGGTGGTGGCGTACAGTCTGACGGTGATAACTATTTTCAAACAGATTTATTTACCGTTGCTCGCAAGCGCGTAGTTTGGTTACTCGTATTGCTAGTCACGAATACCGTAACAGGAACAATTATTAAATCACAAGAAGATATTTTACAAAAAGTCGTGACTTTAGCAGCTTTCATTCCCTTACTTACTGGTACTGGAGGTAACGTAGGCGCTCAATCTTCTACCGTAGTAATACGAGGAATGAATACCGATGAAATCCGCTCGCTGGGCACAATGCAGGTAGTTGGTAGAGAAGCCCTTGCCGGTGCAATATTAGGAATAACATTAGGAGCGATCGCCACTCTTTGGGCATATCTACTGCAAGGTAACTTACAAGTTGCGATCGCGGTTGGTAGTAGTTTGGTAGCAATTTCGGTTTTGGCTTCAGTTTCGGGTTCTGCCTTACCGTTTTTATTCCGCTTCATGAAACTAGATCCAGCATTGATGTCTGCACCGTTTATTACTACAGCAGTGGATGTTGCAGGTGTTTTAATTTATTTTGGGTTGGCAAGATTTATTCTTAATCTTTAGTTGTTAGTTGATAGTTGTTAGTTGATAGTTGTTAGTTGTTAGTTGTTAGTTGATAGTATTTGTAGGGTGCGTTATGACGCAAGTCTAACGCACCCACATTCTAATAATAGTGCCTTACGGCCGCTATCTAATTGGTAATTTATTTTTCAGACGTACTTATGCCGTAACACACCCGCGCAATCTGATATTGGTGCGTTACGGCAATATCAAATTTGTAATTTATTGTTCGCAGATACTAGTGCCGTAACACACCCTACTGATAACTGTTCACTGTTCACTGTTCACTGATAACTGTTCACTGTTCACTGTTCACTGTTCACTGTTGACTGTTCACTGATAACTGTTCACTGTTCACTGTTCACTGTTCACTGTTCACTGATTTACAATTTGCCTGGAGAATCCGGAGCAACTATTTCTCCTTCACCAATATTTAAAAGCATATCTTGATCGGTAATTAATTCTTGTAGTTCGGAAACTTGTAAATTCATTTCATCACAAGCATTGCTCAATTCTTGTCTGAATGTATTTAGATCGGTACCATACCCACATAGAAAAGCAGCAGTTTCTATACCTTGCTTGGCGTTTGCTTTCGCGCAGTCTACTAAATCAGTTCCTTTAAGTGGTGCAGAAGATGCCATATTTATATCTGTAATTAGGTTAACAATAATTATTGCAATGTTAACAGCAGTTGTCCATATGCTCATCTCTCAAATGGTTGAAGGTTTTCTAAGCTGTTAGGCAGAAAGTAGAATAAAAGTTAGAATATGTTGCCTTGGCTGTTTGTTGAACTACGCAATTCGTAACTGATAACAGGTAATTATTAATTGATAATTGATAAACCGCACCTTGCGGGTAAAAACTGAAAACTGATAATAAATAAAATGCTTCATATCACAGATAAAGAGTTACTAGAGAAATTTCGTTATCTTCAGTCGAGGTTGCGCGATAAGTGGAAATGTATAGATGGTGATGAAAGCGATACAAGTGATATTGATATTTTAGTAATTCCTTCTCTGAGTCTCGATCAGCGGGAATTAAAAAAAGTTGAAGGTTACGAACATTATGAAGAACGTTTATTATTTTCTTTAATTCGGTTATGGAACCCGCGCAACCGGCTAATTTATGTAACATCGGTGCCTTTACATCCAAGTATTATCGATTATTATTTACAGCTGTTACCGGGAATTCCTTTCTCTCATGCTCGCAATCGCTTGCTGTTACTTTCTACTTACGATACTTCGCTCAAACCTCTGAGTCAAAAGATTTTAGAACGTCCCCGGTTATTACAACATATTCAACAAGCTTTAAGAATAGATAAATCTTTTATGATATGTTACAACTCCACTGGTTTTGAAGCGCAATTGTCTTTAAAGTTAGGAGTTCCGCTCTATGCTGCGGCTCCAGATTTACAGATTTGGGGGACAAAAAGCGGTTCTAGACAAATTTTTGCTGAAGCTGAAGTTCCTTGTCCAGATGGTAGCGAACTGATGTGGAATACACAAGATTTAGCAGAAGCTGCGGCTTTATTATGGGAGCGCGAACCAACATTACAAAGGATGGTAGTAAAACTTAATGAAGGAATTTCTGGGGAAGGAAATGCGCTGTTAGATTTAAGACCGACGATTCCCGAAATAGCTCCTCCTAAAGCATCTCATCAAGAAAGGGTAGCGAAGATAACTGAAAATTTTGACAAAATGAGTTTTCAAGCTAAACAAGAAACTTGGTCAACATTTTCCGCAAGAATAGCCGAATTAGGAGCAATTGTAGAAGCTTTTGTAGAAGGTGAAGTTAAGCTTTCACCAAGCGTTCAAGGGCGCATTACACCAACCGGAGAAGTGGAAATTCTATCTACTCACGACCAAATTTTAGGAGGCCCCGACGGTCAAATTTTCCTTGGCTGTAAATTTCCTGCTGATGAAGATTATAGATTGCAGCTACAGCAATTGGGCTTACAAGTTGGTCGCAAGTTAGCACAAAAAGGAGCCTTAGAAAGATATGGTGTAGATTTTATCGTTGTCAAGCAGGATGATGGCAATTGGGATATCCAGGCAATTGAGATTAATTTGCGAAAAGGTGGTACTACCCATCCCTTCATGACCTTAAAATTACTTACAAACGGTCGTTACGAACCTTCTACAGGTTTATTTTACTCTCAGCAAGGACGACCTAAATATTATATCGCCACCGACAACTTGCAAAAAGACCGCTACAAAGGACTTTTACCCAACGATTTAATGGATATTATTGCAACTCACAGACTGCACTTCGACACCGGAACCGAAACAGGTACAGTATTCCATTTAATGGGTTGTCTATCAGAATTTGGTAAATTAGGATTAACCAGCATCGGTGATTCCCCGCAACAAGCAGAAGAAATCTATAACAGAGTAGTCAAAGTTCTTGATGAAGAAACCCCAAACAATGAAAACGATTTCTCATTGCTATCAAAACAAACTTTTCCTATTTCTTGGGAAGGAGTTGGTTAAGAATGATTTTGGGGGATAGGGCATAGGGGATAGGGCATAGGGCATGGGGCATGGGTAATTGGTAATTGGTAATAATTTTTCTCCCTTATCTCCCCTCTCCCCATGCCAACACAAGCGCGAAAAAATTAAAATCTTGATATTGGAAACTTTCTGTAGAAACTAGCTACTTTTGAAAGATGTAAAAGAAAGATATCTCATTACTAACTCCCTACTCCCTACTCCCAACTCCCAACTCCCAACTCCTAACTCCCAACTCCTAACTCCTAACTCCCCATGCCCCATCCCCCATGCCCAATTCCCAACCTAATTTAAATGCAATTCACTGCGTAAATCCTAATTGTTCTCGTCCTTATCCTCAACCTTGGGGTAACAAATTTTGTCTTTCTTGTGGTGCTAAATTACAGTTGCTGTCGAGATATATTCCTCTTGAACGCTTGGGTGCGGGGGGGTTTGCTCGTATTTATACGGTTTGGGATGTCAAAACACAAACAGAAAAAGTTTTGAAAGTACTGGTGGAAACTTCGCCGAAAGCGCTGGAATTATTTGCTCAGGAAGCGGAAGTTTTACAGCGGTTGGAGCATAGGGGTGTTCCAAAAATCGAACCGGATGGGTATTTTTTCCATCATCTCTCAAGTTCTAACCAAGATTTGGATTTACCTTGTTTGATCATGGAAAAAATTAACGGCCAAACTTTGGAAGAAGTTGCGCCTTTGTATCCGAATGGTTGTTCTCAAGAGTTGGTTTTGGATTGGTTGAAGCAAGCGGTGGATATTCTGCGACACCTCCACGAACATATGATTATTCACCGCGATATCAAACCTTCAAATTTGATGTTACGCGATTCATCTGGAGGCTTAAAAGGTTCACAATTGGTGTTAATTGACTTTGGTGGTGCCAAACACTTTAGCGTTGCAACTTCTCAGCGTCAATCTAGTTCTACCAGATTGTTTTCTACCGGCTACAGCCCGCCAGAACAAGTTACAGGACGTAATGTGGGGCCATCAGCAGATTTTTACGCTCTTGCCAGAACGGCGATCGAGTTACTAACAGGTAAAAATCCTCAAGAATTAGAAGATCCGTTAACGGGAGCATTACGCTGGCGAGAAGCACTTAAATTTTCAGAGCATGGCAGCGATGTCAACCCTCTGCTGGTAGATTTACTCGATGATATGGCACAAGAAGAAGTGCGATCGCGTCCCGAAAATGCAGTAATTATTCAAAAACGTTTGGCGCAAATAATTAGATCAACTAAATCAAATAAATCATCTAAATCAAGATCGTATCTGAGCGTAAATCCGCGAAAAAATATTTTTACAAGAATAGCAGAATTTATCAAAAAAGTTTTTCAGGGAATTAATGAATTTATTCAACAATTTATATTAGGAACAACTCAAAGTGTAAGTAATACCACTTTATTTGCATTTAACACAATTGTAGGAATAATTCGCGGTTGTTTTGAAACGCTGTGGACAATGATTTTAGCAAGTATCGGCGCTTGTATAGGTACAATTGCCGGTTTTTTTCTTGCATTCGGTACAGTTTTTGGCAAAACAGTTGGTGAAGTGGTTGCGAACTTAATAATAGCTTTTACATCTAATCCTCAATCTGTATTGGGTTCGGAAATAATTTTATTTGCAGCATCGGGTTTGGGAACAGCTTGGGGAATAACTTTAGCCGGGGGTTTCAGTCAAAAACGACGATTTTTAATAGCTTCAATAATGGCAATAATCGGTTATAGCGGAGGCTGGTTTATATTACAGCTAATAGCACCACAACAACCAGAAGGATGGGTAGGGTTAATATTATTTGGCATATCCCTTCTCACCTTGGGGTTAGGACTTCGTTCCCATCAAATCATCCATGCGATAATGGCTGCATTTGGTACAGCAATTATTTTTGCAGGCTTAATAAACCTAGGATTATCACCAACCATATTAAATTCCTCTAGCCCCTTCGATTTATCACAACTCTGGCTCAAAATCGGCTTCTTCAGTATGTTAGGTATCTTCATAAGTTTTTGGTTAGGAATCAGTAACTACCTAATAGTTCCCGCATTAAAGCTTCTAGGCTGGAGGTAATCAGTTAGGAGTTAGGAGTTGGGAGTTATGAGTTGGGAGTTGGGAGTTAGGAGTTAGGAGTTGGGAGTTAGGAGTTGGG
>CAYMZW010000096.1:0-17727 GCA_964395005.1 uncultured Rivularia sp. | reverse complement strand
GCCTACTGCCTACTGCCTTGTCCGGCGTTACAATTTTCAACACCGACGTACTTATGCGGAAGGTGATTTATATTGATAATTTAATTAATTGTGTTATGCTTACTGCGAAAGGTAAACGGCTTTCGAGAAAGGCACGTTAATAAGTGTTTGTTAATATGTCAATTAATTGCAATATCTAAAATTAAATAATGAGCCAGAATGAATATCAAGTAGGGGGTAGTCTAAGTAATGATGCTCCAACCTATGTAGAGCGTGAGGCTGATTCACAACTGTATGAAGCTTTGAAGAAAGGAGAGTTTTGTTATGTTCTTAATTCCCGACAAATGGGTAAGTCTTCTTTGCTTGTACGTACAAAGCACCGTTTAGAATCAGAAGGTTTTCGCTGCACTGCTGTTGATGTGACGGGTATCGGTAGTGAAAATGTGACTCCGGAGCAATGGTATAAAGGAATTATTTCTCAATTATATTTAGGTTTTAATCTTTTTGGAAAGGTTAATTTTAAAAGTTGGTGGCGCGAACAAGAAGATATTCCTGTTTTGCAGAGATTGAATTTATTCATTTCTGATGTTGTTTTAGCACAGTTTCCTAACGAAGAGTTATTTATATTTATTGATGAAATAGATAGCATACTCAGTTTACCTTTTTCAGTTGATGACTTTTTTGCTTTAATTAGGTTTTGCTATAACCAAAGAACGATTAACCCCGATTACAAGCGGATTACTTTTGCTATTTTCGGAGTTGCAACACCATCGGATTTAATTAAAAACAAAAAGCGTACTCCATTTAATATCGGTAAATCAATCGAATTAAATGGTTTTACTTTAGACCAAATTGAACCTTTGAATCAAGGTTTACAGAGTGAGATGGCAAATCCATCATCAGCAATTAAAGAAGTTCTGAATTGGACGAATGGACAGCCGTTTTTAACTCAGAAACTATGTAAATTTTTACTGGAATATATTCAAAATTTCGTAGATGAAGATGAATTATCGAAGCCAGAAAAAGCAATAGAAAAAATAGTGCGATCGCAAGTTATCGAGAATTGGGAATCTCAGGATGAACCGGAGCATTTAAGAACTATTAGCAATCGGATTCTAAGTAACGAGCAATTGGCAGGACGCTTACTAGGAATTTACCAAAGAATATTGTTAGGAGAGGTAGTACAGAGCAATAAAACTTCAGAAAAGATTGAACTTCTGCTATCTGGTTTAGTTGTAAACGAGCAAGGAATTATCAAAGTAAAAAATCGGATTTATCAGGAAATATTTGATATAGAATGGGTAAGCCAACAATTAAAAAATCTCCGTCCTTATTCTGAAAAATTTAATACTTGGATTGATTCCCAACAGCAGGATAATTCACAGCTATTAAGGGGTTTAGAACTTCAAGAAGCACTATCTTGGGCAGATAATAAAAAGCTTTCTGATTTAGATTACCGTTTTTTAGGTGCCAGTCAAGCAATTGTTAAACAGGAAGTAGAAGATAATTTAATTACTGCAAATCAAGAGCTAGAAAAAGCAGAATTTGCATTAGAAGCTGCAAAACAAGCATATCAAATTTTAGCAGACGCTAAAAGAATTGCGAAAGATAAAGTGAAAAATTTACGGTTGCTCAAACGTTGGACAATTGTAATTTCAATTGGTGTTGCGATATTTGTTATTTCGCTACGGATAAGCGGTTTATTACAGGGAATGGAATTAACTGCATGGGACAGATTTTTCCAAGCTAATTTACAAGATAAAGTAGAACCTAGAATATCAATTGTAACTGTTGATGAATCGGATATTCAGAGAATTGAAAAATATCCTATATCAGATAAAATCTTAGCATCTGCATTAAAAAACTTAAAAAGTCATCAACCTAGAATGATTGGACTGGATATATATAGAGATTTACCAGTAGAACCAGGTCATCAAGAATTAGTAGAATTATTTAAAACTACTCCTAATTTAATTGGTATAGAAAAAATAGTTGATAGTCAAGTTGAACCTTCACGAGTTTTAGCACAATTAAATCAAGTTGGTTTTGATGACCAAATTTTAGATGAAGATGGTAAGGTACGTCGCGCTCTACTTTCCTATGAATTATCGAAAGATGAATTTAAATTTAG
This sequence comes from uncultured Rivularia sp., assembly GCA_964395005.1. Classification (GTDB taxonomy): domain Bacteria; phylum Cyanobacteriota; class Cyanobacteriia; order Cyanobacteriales; family Nostocaceae; genus Rivularia. The sequence continues at coordinate 15,617 of CAYMZW010000096.1, read as the reverse complement.
CTTTGCTGTCAAATTGGCTTTGGATTATCTCAAAGCAGAAGGTATCACCTTCAAACCACTACCTAAAAATCCCTACCACATTCAGTTAGGAAAAACGGTATTTAAACCTTTAGAACCTTACGATGGAAGCTATGTTCGTGCAAAAACCGGAGGATATCAAATTCTACTCAATTATCATGGCACAAGAGAACAGTTTCAAACCTTTTCCTTTGCAGATTTACTAGCTAATCGCATACCCGAACAAGCAATAAAATCTCGTATAGTTCTTATAGGTATAACAGCCGAAAGCATTAACGATTTGTTTCTTACCACCTATAGCAGCCAAAATTTGCAAGGAGTTCCCAAACAAATGTCGGGGGTAACGATTCATGCAAATATAATCAGTCAACTGCTGAATGCAGCTTTAAATGGAAAAGGTTTTTTGCAAGTATGCTCTGAACCTGTAGAATGGCTGTGGATTTTACTTTGGTCGGGGATAGGTGCAATACTAGCATGGAAAATCAGTTCCCGTAGTTTGATTTTTATTGCTGCTATATTTACGATTATCGGAATTTTAGCTATTGGTTACTTAGCATTTTTACAGGGATGGTGGATACCTATAATTCCACCCGTGATTGCGGTAATAATAGCTGTAATTGCACTTCCTACGATTACAGTAGGACATTTGGAAAGAAATACGCTGATTCAAGCAGTCAAAATACTAATTTCTATCAGTCGAGAAAAACCTGCACCGGGAAGAATTGCAATCGAATATCTTAAACAAGGGGAAAGTAAGGAAAATCTGCAATTGATTGAAAGTATATTATCGCAGTCGGGAATGGGAGAGGGAGAGGATGAGAGAGAGAGGGGGTAGAGGGGGTAGAGGGGGTAGAAATTACCAATTACCAATTACCAATTACCAATTACCAAATTTCAAACTTTAGATTCAATAACCTATAACTAAAGGACGAATATATCAACTTTTATCAACTTTTATATATTTACGATTTCATTTAACCTTGTCATACTTAAAGAAGTTATAAAGCTAAAAAGAATAAATTTTTTAATTTTGATAAGGAGATTTCATCATGGAAAATACAATTAAAAGAATCTTTTCAACTGGTAGAATTACTCGACACGACCAAAATTGGTTATGTGAATTTATGTTATCCGATAAAGCTCTTAATCATGAGGAAAATCAAAAAATTCGCAAACTTCACGAGCATGTACGTATGGGATTTGTACATATTATCGATTAAATAAGCAAAAATAAAAAAATAATTTATCCTAATTCAAATATTCGCGGAAATATTGCCTATATAAATCGCAACTGACGGAAACTTGATTACCATGATGGTTAATTAATCCCATGCTATGTAACTTAAAGCCTTGTATTTGTTCTAAAGCAATGGGTATTTCGGAATCTAATACTTTCTTAAAGGCTAATACTAACTCATTATCTTTGTGAAGAAGACGCAGGTTCCGTTGTAAAACATCTCTATAAATACCCGTATCCGTCGCAGCAGTTTCTAAGAATTCTTCAAATGTAAGTTCCTGACACTTTAAATAATAGAATACCAATCTAGTTAAATAAGGGTGTCCCCTAACTAAATTCATTAATTTATTTAATTCATCAGAACTCAAATTAAGTTGATGACGCAGCATTAATTCTTGAACTTGTTCTCGATTGAAAGGTTCTAATTCGATTCTCAAACCTACATTTAAAGGAGACTGATTAATATCTAATGGAATATAAATTTCTGTTGAATGAACCATTATTAATCGCAGCTTTTGCCAATTAGCATCTGCTTTAGTTCTTTCGTGCCAAAAACGCAATAAGCTAAAAAATTCCTTAGCAATCTGCGGATGCTCGATAACTTCGTTAACTTCTTCCAAAGCTAACACCAGCGGACTATCAATTTGTTGTAAAATACATGCTTGAATGTACAAGTTACAACTCATTTTAGAACCAAGCTCTTCATCCCAATAATCATTAATATCTGATTCTAATTTTAGTTGTCGAGTTAAATTAACGCATATCCAACGCAATAAGCGATTAAAATCAGTTAAAATCGAAAAATCTGCTTGTTGAAAATGTAATAGTGCCGTTTTATAATTCTCTTTTCCTGCATAAGCTAAAACTCTATTCATTAACGAAGTTTTACCCATCTGTCTTGGTGCTTTAATCCGAATAAAAGCACCGGGATTTAAAATAGTTTGATAGCATCTTTCTTCGTGGTTTCCTCTAACTATATACAGAGCAGAATCTAAAGCTACGCTGTCTTGAGGAAAATCTAAATCTGCACCAGCTAAAGGCTTTTTTTCTTCGTAAACGCACTTACATGAAGATTCACTTTGATTTTCTTTATTAATAGATTCACTATATGTGTCATACGCCGATTGTAATTCTACTTCTTTATTTGAAGATGATTTTACTGATTTATCGCTATTAGAATTGTTGCGATTAGTTTTATTTTTTATCCATCGATTAACTACAGAATGGAGATTGGTTTTAGTAACTTTTTCTCCAAAAGTTTTTGAAAGGAGTCGCCACAATTTCGGTCCGACTCCTTGTTTGATATAATTACCAGAATAGCCAAGTTCGACAGCTATTTGTTCGTAGGTTTTTTTCGATTTATTCCAAGACTCTTGTAAGATAATCTTTTGAGTATCATTGAGATGCTCTCCCGTATTAATATAAATTACATTTTCAATGAATTCTAAGATTTCATCTGTGTTTTCCATTACGACTATATTATAGTTACTTCACTTTATCATTTTGTTTATCTGTAGTATTATATCTAATTTTTATATCAATTTTTTTTAATAAGTCAGACCAAAGTAAATTTAAGCGGTTATCGTTAGGATTCGCTTGTCTTGCTTCTTTTAAAACCTTGATTAAATCGTACCAATAGCCGTTTTTTGCATACCACTGAGCTTGTTCTATAGCACTTTTACCTTTTAAGTTAGTATTAATCGAATTTGCATCAATTCGCTTTACCCAACCTTCTAATTGTGGGTGTTCTACATCTACAACATCCCCGCAAACAAGAGCTAATTTCCATTTGTAGTTTTTTCCTATTTCTAGGGAAGGTCTATCTTTTGGTAAGCTAAAACTGACAACTCTTTCATCAGCTTTTATCGGTAAAAAAACAGTTTCATGATATTCTTCAGTTTCGTCTTGGAAGGCTAAAACTACTTGTTTTGCCGAAGTTTTAGGTAAATAAACGTAAATTGATGGAATTTCTTGTAAAGTCCATCCAAAATTACCTTTTGGCATTAAAGCTTTAATTGGTTCTTGATTAGAAGAACATCTACTTTGTTCGGGGTCTCTTGAACCTCCTCCCGATGTATCTGGTGGTTCACCGTCTGGGGGTGGTTCAAATTGTATTGGAGCGGATAATATTCGACTTCTATTTGATTGGCTATCTTCTGCTTTAGCTGAGAAAGCAAATATCAACAACTGCGAAGATAAACCGATAGTTAATAATTTGTAAGATAATTTCCAGAAGTTTTTCATATAAACGTTAAATGCGCTTTTAATATACATCAGTCTAAGGGAATAATTTTGTAACTCGCTAGGAATAGTTCCAATCTTTACCCTTTCAGACCATGCTGTTATCTAAATTTATAATGTCAACCAAGAAAATACTGATTCCATTTATATTCATTACTCTTATAAGTTTGCAATAGTCAAAGCTACTACTTGATAAATTTGATTGTCAATAGAATTGAGGAAACATATCAACTTTTATCAACTTTTATCAACTTTCTACGAAAACATATCAACTTTTAGTTATTGGCATTTTCATATTTACTTTGCCATACTTGATGAAGACTTAATAATGTATAGTTAATCACTCACTCCAAAGATAGAGAAAGGCGAAAATATTAGAATTTAATTACAGGGAAAACCATGAGTCAAGCATTAACGGTTCAAGAATTAGCAATAGTCGTCGCAGCCAAAGACTTAAAACCTACAATTATTACTCCAGATTTTTTGAAATATAGCGGTACTGTTCCTGGAGATTGGGAATTTAGTCAAAAACCCATTGTTAATAACAATGGAGCCAAATTTAGCTTTAAGAATGGTGTAAATATTGTCGCAGAACCCAACCGGGTGATTTTCGCCGAAGCAATAGCCAACAAATCAACCGACACGGTAATAGCTCCAAATATTATCAGTAAATTCACCCAAGCGCTACCTAATTTAGATTTTCAAGCAATTGGAATTAACCCCAGGGGTTTCGTAGCTTTCGGGGAAGAAGATGCTGCAAACAAATTTATCACTGAAAAGCTATTGGCTCCCGGAACTTGGCAAGAGGAAGGTGAAGCAGCAATGCGAGCTTCTCTTAACTTAATGTATAAGCTCAAACGCGCTCCTTTGGCTTTGAATATTACCGAAGCGGCTTTAAATCAGAAGGATAAAAGTATTCCCATCGTGATTTTTAGCGGTAGCTTTAGCTATCAAGTTATAGGGAATACTGTCGAGCAGAAGCTTGGTTATGTAAATCAAGTTATTGGCAATTGGTTTACCGATATTACTGCTTTCTCTAGCTTGGTGAATGATAAGTTTTTGGCTGATGTGACTGGGAATATTTCGTTGACGGAAGCAGCGGTAGAAGTTGCTCAAGCGAATGCTGATGGTTCGGATTTGTTTGCGGTTGGTGCGGGGGCTTAACCTAACATTTCGTTTACCCGCGAATTGATTTGTAGAGACGCGATATATCGAGTCTCTACATTTACCAGAATAACGAAAAATCATCTTCCAGTGCCATATTGATTTAAATGGGCTGTTTCTTAATAAAACAATGATAATAGGTTGGGTTGTTCGCGTTCACGAAGTGCGGCTCAGCGTTGCGAAGCAATAGGTCATGCAACCCAACGCGGGTGTTGGGTTGCTACGAACTCAACTTAGTTGAGCTTACAAATTTATTCAACTTACAAAAATAACTATCTTAGAGAGGTAAAAATGCCAACATTAGACCTTATTGAATTAATATCAAATAATTCTAATTTCCCTGTAATAAATGCATCAGAACAAAATACGGTAGATGGTCAGTTTACACTTTCTTTTAGCTTAAAAGTCGATCCAACCCTACAAGAAGAAGATTCAGAGGATGATTTTTCTTTTGATTTAGAATTAGTCAATACTGGTGGAACTGCTACATTCGGTAAAGATTATTCACTATTTGTTCTAAATGGAACAGAAGAATTAAATTTTACAAATATTAACTCTTTTGTTCCACTTCAGGATCTTCCTTTATATTTCGTTTTTGGTTCGATCGCGGGAACTGAAGAATACCTGGGTTTAATAACATTATTAGTTAAACCAATAGACGATTCATTTGTGGAACTCGATTCTGAAACTCTCGATCTTGAATTAAAACTAACTGTTAAAAATTCTAATAACCAAGAAGATAATATAACTTTTAGCGGTAGTGATATTCTCACTATTTCCGATAACGAACCTACCATCAGTATTTCCAACTACACCCCCGTCATATACGAAACGGCTGTAGATTTTGGTAATGCAGCATCTTTTGATGGGATTGATGATTATGTAGAGTCACAACCTAGTAACTTTCCAACTACAGAAATTACTCTAGAAGGTTGGTTTAAAAGAACTGACAATCAAGGATTAGGAACACCGCTCTTGTCCTATGCAAGCAGCGATTCTAACAATAATGAAGTACTCTTATACGAACAAATTAGCACTAATTCGATTTTAGTTTCCATTGGCAATAGATCAATAGATACAAACATTGCTATCCCAGATGAAGACTGGCATCATTGGGCAGTAACTTGGAGAAGTAGCGACGGTCAAGTATTACTTTATCGCGATGGTACACAAGTTTTCTCCGGTAATGTGTCTCAAGGAGACGTACTCGCAAGCGGTGGTACTCTTGTTTTAGGACAAGAACAAGATTCTGTTGGTGGTGGTTTTGCTTCCGATCAAACTTATGCTGGTTTAGTTGATGAATTTCGCATCTGGAATACCGCTCGCACTCAAAGTCAAATCCAAGATAATCTTTATCAAAAGCTTGATGGTACAGAAAACAATTTAGTCGCTTACTACAATTTTGATGAAGATTCCGTTGATGGTAATACGATTAGCGATATTACAGACAATGCGAATAACGGTACTTTAACTAACGGTGACGAAACTAACTTTGTTGATTCCGAAATTCCCACTTTCCAAGGTTATGTAGATATCGAATTAAACAACGAAGTTACCAATCAACCGGGAATAACACTTAACTACCAAATTGAAAGCGATTCCACAGCCACTCAAGACAAAGATTTTTACAATTCCCAAACGGATGTCAGCACCACCGACAGCGAACCACAAACCGATTCAATATTTATTGCTGAAGGTGAAGATTCCGCGAGAATTTATTTAACTGCTTTACCCGATGCGGTTGTTGAAGGGGATGAAAATATTAAGCTGACTTTGCTACCGGATTTTAATAAAGCTCTTGATTTGGATGGGGTTGATGATTATGTCGATTATGGTACTTCTCTTCTAAATAATTTAACCGAATTCACTATTGAAGGATGGTTTAATACAGGAAGCATTGGCTCTAAAAGACTCGATCTGTGGGGACAGAATGATAGTATCGAAATTTTTATCCAAAGTAATGGAACCTTAAGAGTTTGGACAGACGAAACTCTTGGTCAAACTTTCAACGTTAATCTGTCAAATAATGAATGGTACCATTTAGCTGTTGCAGGTAGTAGTACTGGAGTAGAAGTCTACCTAAATGGCAGTTCAATTGGTAGTATTACAGATAATAATATTTCTAGTTACGGAAATTCTAGTTACACAACTAAAATCGGTGCTGGAGTAAGTAATGCTTCTGGTAACAATTTCGATGGTCAAATTGATGAAGTCCGCATCTGGAATACTGCTCGTACAGAAACAGAAATTCAAGATACTCTTTACGCAACTCTTAATGGAGACGAAGCAAATTTAGTTGCTTACTACAACTTTAATGATGACTCGGTTGATGGTAATACTATCAGTGACCGTACTGCAAATAGTAACAATGGTACGTTAGTTACTAATAACAAAGTTTTATCATTGGATGGTAGCAATGATTATGTACAAATAGCTAATAGCAATGGTGGTTTTGCTGACTTTAGTACTAGTAAATTTAGTATAGAGCTTTGGTTTAAAACCGATGATAGTGGCGGATTTTTAATCGGTTCTGGTAATATTGGCAGTGATTTTTGGCAGGTTTATATAGAAGATGGAAAAGCCAAATTCAACTTTGATACTGGAGGAAATAATAATGCAGCAGCTAGCTCAAACGATACGGTCAATGATAATCAATGGCATCACTTAGTTGCAGTTCGTGATGGGAACAGAAGTGGTAAATTGTATCTTGATGGCGAGCTAGTTGACAGTTTAAGTTTTGGTAACAATTCCAGTATTGAAAGTCATAGTGACGTTTACATTGGTAAATATGGTGTAGGAAATAATAATTACTATGCTGGAGAAATTGATGAAATAAAAATTTGGAATTATGCCTTAAGTGGAACAGAAGTAGAAACAAATTATTCTGCGATTAGTTTTGATGAAACTAACAGTAATTTAAAAGCTTACTATAATTTTGATAATAGTAATGCTAATGATTTATCAAGTAGCAACAACGGTACTGTCAATGGTGCAAGTTTTGTTGAAAGTGGCGTTTTTACTCAAAATTTAATCAATAGTCTAGCTTACGACCCCTTCGCCACAAATGGTGCTACCTACGGCATTCAATCAACTCAATCTGCTGAGATTACAATCCAAGATTCGGATGCTTATACTCCAGGAATTGTAATTGCTGACGAATATGGGGATGAAGTTACCGCAGATAATCCTTTAGTTGAAGATGCAAGTGGAAATGTTACTTTCTCGCTCAAATTAAACAGCGAACCTACAGACAGCGTTGATTTAAGCATAAGTAATTCACCCATTTCTACAGACTGGGATGAATGGAAAGAATTTACAGTTTCTGCGAGTACCACAATTACCGTCACTAGTAGCGATAGTAATTATAACGGTATCAACCCCACAATTTATACTACCGATGCTAGCGATACTATTAAACTTAAAATCACTGAAGCTGAAGTAATTGAAGAAGAGGAAGGTGGAGGGGGAGCATCAACTCCTCCGGTGGAAACAGGAGAAGACGATACACCATCTACCTCAGAAACACCAGAACCTACGGGAGGACTTGAATTTGCCCAGCCTACTACGGTAACTACTGGGGGAACAGGTACTCAATCAACGGAAACTGTTTATTCTGATATCAGTACATCTACGTTGACCACTTCTGAAGATGGAGACACTGTAGAGTTTGCTGTACGTTTAACTTCTGCTCCTAACGTTGATGTTACAGTCACATTGGATATCAATGATGAAACAGAAGGGACATTTGAAGATGGTAGTACTAGCAGATCTATTACTATTGCTCCTCAAAATTGGGATACCTATCAAACTGTTACCGTTAAGGGAGTTAATGATTTTCTGTTTGATGGAGATACTGAATACAGTATTACTGCTTCTACCTCAAGTTCAGATTCTGAATATGACGGATTGACTAGTGATTATGTATTCGTTACTAACCAAGATAATGAAACCAGCGATTTAAATGGTGAATTAATTACTAATTTAGGTGATGTGGTTGCTAGTCTCAGGGTTGATGAAAGTAATTCCACAATAACTGAAGGAAATACGGGGACATTTACCGTTGAACTCAGTCAAGCACCCACACAAGATACTGTAGTTCAATACCAAGTTATCAATAATTCTGCTACTTCTGGGGATGATTTTACTGCTTTAACTGGTGAAGTAACTGTTTTAGCGGGTAAAACTTCCGCTACTATCGATTTAGCTTCTTTGGATGATTTTATTGATGAAGATAGCGAAACTGTAGAAATTCAATTAGTTTCACCGTTTACCAATGTTGATGTATTTGTCGAAACTGCTTACAGCGCTACGGACAATACTATTGGTTTAAAATTAGCTAGCGGTACCAACGATATCCGAATCAGTCCTGGTGATGAACTTGTTTTCAGTAACGGTGCGATCGCCACTGTTGATTTTACCAATACTGACAGTTCTGAAACATTAATCACGATTACTGACGATGCAGTAACAAGTGTCAACGTTATTCTTGATACTGGAACCGGAGTTAGTACTATTGATACGGAAGCAAGCACTATAGTACCCGTACCCAAAGATGCTTTTGATTTAGTAGTTACAACTGCTTATGACGAAGCTGATGGAATTGTAGGATTGCAGCTAAATGAAGTTGGTGCTGCTTTAGCTCTTGCTCCAGGAGATGAAATTGTCTTTAGCAATAGTAATGATGGTACCAGTATCACAGTAATAGTTAATAGTGATGATGCTGTTGCTTTATCTAACGGTGAAGAAGTATTTGTTCCAGTTGCTTTACAAAATATTTCTACTCCTGTCCTTGATACAAGTTATATCAGTACAGTTAATACGGAAGATGATTTTGATCTAGTAGTAACAACTGCTTATGAAGAAACTACTGAAACTGTAGGATTGCTGCTTAATGTAGATGGTGCTTTTTTAAGGGTTTTTCCAGGAGATGAATTTGTCTTTAATAATGACGATGGTAGTAGCGTCACGGTAATAATTGGTGGTACTAATGGTTTTACTTTATCTTCTATAAAAGAAATATTAGCTCCAGTTACTTTGAAAAGTACAAAAGTACTCAATACAAATTACACTAGCCCGGTTTATACGGGAGATTATGTAATTGATGAAGCAGCAGACAACTTTTCGGATACTATCACCATCGAAGACAACGATACCGCAAAAGTTTTAATTACTTCCGATGCAGCAGGAACCAATGAAATTAGTTCTTTAACTACAGACGAATCAACTGGTACCGCGCAAACTTTTTACGTCCAACTTGATAGTAAACCTACTGATGACAACCATGTAACTGTTTACCTTGGTACTAATGACACCGAAGAAGGTTTACTTAGCGATGATGATGAAACTAGTGAAGAATTAGTTAAACTCGTTTTTTCTCCTAGCGATTGGAATACTGCTCAAGCTGTCACTATCAATCCTATAAATGATGATATTGATGAGGTAGATAATGAAAATAACTATCAAATAATTTCTACCGTTATCAGCGATGACGTTAAATACAACGAAGATAATGTTGTTTTAACAGTTAACGGTGATTTTGATGCTAGTAGCAACACAAAAATTAGTCTGAATTTAGAAAGTCTCACAATTACCACTACCGAAATAAAAGCAGGTACTCAATTAAGCTTTGCTAACGGTATGGTGTTGGAAGTATTAAGCGATACTACTTTAACTAATTCAGTAACTACTGATGTTAGCGTTACCCCAGTCACCCAAGCGAATAAAATTTCAGTAGATACTACGACAATAATTGACCATGATGTTGACAACTCAACCGAGTACGTCACGTTAATTGTTACCGAAGAATACGCTGATGGAACAGTGGAATTACAAATCCACGAAGATAGTACTGTAACTTCAGTTTCTCTGGGTGCGGCACAGCAGTTAACTTTTAGTAACGGTGCAGTTTTTACCTTAGATAGTACAAGTGCAGTAACTTTAACTAATTCCGCAGCAACCGTTGTTAATGGCACCCTAAATGGTAATCTCGTAAAAGTAGCAATTACAGAAGTTGCGGTTGGTACTACTGCGGAAATCACTACCGATATTACCGATGAAAATTCTGGTATTACCGAAATAATTGTTGAGAAAGACTATAACGCTGCTGCAGAAACTATTAACTTAAAAATAAACGATAGCAGTGCCACTTCAGTCGATTTATTTGCAGGTACGCAAATCAACTTCAATAATGGTGCAGCGGTAATTCTGGATGAAAACGTTACTTTAACTACTTCTGCATCAACAGTTAATGTCAGTGGTGTTGACAACGAAATTACTACTAGCTTTACAGAAACTATTTCCACAGATATTACGGTAACTAACACCGATGACGATATTGCAGGAATTACCATTACTGCTAGTAACCCCATTGCTGCTGAAGGAGTAGGTACTAATTCGGTTAGCGTTCAACTTGACAGCAAACCTTTAGGAGAAGTCGAAGTTACCTTTAATCCTTCTAATGATGATATTCAGCTAAATGATGAATTTGACGGGGAATCTACTACCATAACTTTTGATGCTGATAACTGGGATACTCGCCAAACAGTTACAGTCACCGCAGTTGATGATTATTATGTAGAATACGACCACAGCAGTACAATTTCGGTTGATGTTTCTAGCGATGATTTAATTTACGATGCACTCACCTCACCTTCAGACATCGAAATCAAAATTGTAGATAACGACTTACCCGTTGCTAGTATTCAAGCTATAGCACCAGCAGTAGAAGCGGGAACACCCGGTTACTTTATCGTTGCCTTAGATAACCCAGCCCCCGCAGGTTTTGACGGGACTGGCATAGTAATTAACTATACTGTTAGTGGCACGGCAGATACTGACGGGACGGGCGATACTGATGATTTAAAACCTTTTACAGGTTCGGTACGCATTGCTCCCGGAGAAACCCGCAGTCCGATTATTGCTTTCCCCATTGATGACTTTATTGTCGAATACCAAGACGGAACAAAAGATAGTGTCATTATTGAATTAACCGTAACCGAAGAAGATGATTATCAACTCAATGATGCTAATACCGCAACCCTAGAAATCGAAGATAACGACGAAGCAGGAATTCGGATTATAGAAGTCGGTACAACTACCGTTACAGAAAATCAAACTACCGAGTACTATATTTCCCTACTCAGTCAACCTGTAGAAGATGTCGAGATAACTATTTCTAATTTACCTACAGAGCAAGAATTGACAGTAACAGCAGTTAGTGGTAATGAAGTTACTTTAAAATTAGCTGGCACTGCTACTGCTGAGGCTTTAAGTTTGTTAAGTGGAAAAACATTAACATTAAATAACTCAACTTATACGGTAAGTGAAGACTATTTTATTGATGATAATGAAGTTACCGTTACTCTTGATAATACCAACGGTATTAGTGTCAATGATAATCTCACTTATTCCTATGAAGAATTGAGTATTGCGAATAATGTACTGACATTTAATTCCGATAACTGGTACAAATTACAAACAGTAACTATTGAAGGAATTGACGATAATGTAGTTGAAACGGGAGACTTCCATACCAGCAGCATTCAATATAGTGTAGCAGGAGATTCTACTTACGATGGTTTTGCTGTTGATGACCAAACAATTAGAATTATCGACCGTACTTTTGATAAAGACAATACAACCGAAAGTTTAACAGAAGGATTTCTCGGTTTACAGGATGCGATTGATAATATCAGCTTACCTATCGTCGGTGATTTGAGTAATGTTAGTCCTTCATTCTTGGAAGATTTCCTCGACAATTTAATTGATGAAGTTAAAGCAACAGATGAAGTTACCGCAGAAACTCTTGCGGATGCTTTCAATAATGCTTTTGATACTACCATCACCGACACTAGTTTTAGTGGTGAAGCATTTACAATAGATGTTGATATTACCGACCTTTCCGAAGAGAATATTGAGTTTGCTTTGGCTATTTCAGGTGCAATAGGCGATACAATCGATATTTCCGGCGATTTAGGTTTACCTGCTTTGGGTATCGGTATCGAAACCACAGGGGGAGGAGAATTTAATCTTGATTACGGTATCGATTTAGCATTTGGTATTAAGAAAGATGACGGATTTTATATTAATACCGAAGACACCAGTTTTGCAGTTGGTGCGAATTTAGGTTTAACTGATGACTTCAGTGCAACTGGTAAATTAGCATTCTTGCAGCTAGATATTGAAGACGGAGATACAGCAGGTACGGGTGTTGATGCAGAGTTTTTAGCTACCTTAACTAATCCTAACGATGAAGAAGATACCGAATTAAGTTTATCGGAACTAAATGCAGCCCGTGACGGTGATGTATCAGACCTAATTAATTACAGTTTTAGCGGTGATGCGACTTTAGATTTAGATGTTGAAACTTCCTTTGCAGGAGATACTGCTTTCCCCAGCTTTGACTTCAATATTTACAGCGCAATGCCAATCTTTAATTACGGTAACGCTGATGATGAAGAAGAAGTAAGTGGTGCAACTTTAACTATTGATGAAATTGCTACCAGAAATACTAATGGAAATATAACTGTTAGTGAAAATAGTTCTACTACTTTAGCGGTAACAGCTACAGATACAGATAGCGATATCAGGCTGACTAAAGGTACAAAATTAACTTTTAATGGAGATGAAGTAGTTGTTAGTAAAACTAAAACTATTTCCCCAGATAGTAATCCGGAAAATATTCTGGTAGAAGTTGCTGATGATGGAAATACCACCACTAAAACCGTTACCCTTCAAGAAGGAGAAACAGCCGAATTAGAAAGTGGTGCTTTCAATATTTCCTTCAACGATATCACCTTAGACTTAGGTGAATTCGTCACGGACTTGATGAGTCCCATTATCAGCTATGTAGATGAGCTAATCGAACCGTTTAAACCAATTATCGATGTTTTGCAAACGGAAATCGAATTACTAGATAGTTTAGATTTAGTAGATACTTTCGATGAAAACGGAGATGGAGCAGCAACAATTATTGAAGTTGCATCTACTTTGGCTACTCTTTATAGCGGTGGTAAAAATACGCTTAAATACGATAAATTCTTTAGTGCAGTCACAGGTATTATCGGATTAGTAGAAACAGTTGAAGAATTAAGTAATCTCGGTAGTGACACCTTACAAATTGACTTTGGCGAATACACCTTAGAAAACTTTAACGGTGCTAGTGAAGAAGAAGAAGCTTCCACCATTGATACTGAATCCAATGGAGAAAGAATTAACTCGGGTGAAGATGCTTTAACAGAAGCGAAGAATACAGGTAACAGTACAGTCACCAATTTCTTTAACAAGTTAGATGAATTAGGAATTGGAATTCCTTTACTAGAAGATCCTTTCACTGCGATAAATCTTTTACTGGGACAAGATATTGACTTAGTTACCTACGACATTCCCGAATTAGATATCGGGTTCGATATTTCCCAGGAATTCCCCATCTTCGGAACAATTAAAGGTTTACTTGAAGGTGGCTTTTCTCTCTACTCCGATTTGGTTGTTGGTTTCGACACCTACGGACTCAGCCAATGGAAAGAATTAGATTTTGCTCTAGAAGATTCTTACTTAATTTCAGATGGTTTCTACCTCAGCGATGTTGACCCAGATACTGGGGAAGACGTGGACGAATTAACTTTAGATGCAACAATCGCTGCTGGTGTCTCTGCAAGTGCAGTAGTTGCTAAAGCCGAAGTCAAGGGTGGAATTACTGGTACTGCTGCTTTAGATATCATTGACGTAGGAGAATTCACGGGTACTAGCGACGGTAAATTACGGGGTTCCGAAGTGCTGGAAGCTGATAGTTTACTTGATTTATTTAGTCTTAGTGGTTCTCTTGATGCTTTTGTCAAAGCACTTGTGAAAGTTGGTATTGACGTTGGTTTCTTCGAGATTATGAAGACGGTTTGGAGTGAAGAATTTTCCGTTACCTTATTTGAATTTGAACTTGGTAATAGCCCCGGTACACTATCTCAAAGCTACATCGAAGGAGCAACGGTATTCTTTGACTCCAACCTCAACGGTATTTTAGAGGAAGGGGAACCAGTTACTACTTCTAACGCTGACGGTAGCTATAACTTAAAAGTACCTTTGTTATTCTTCGACACCAACGACAACGGTAAAATTGACCCAGAAGAAGGACGAATTGTCACTGAAGGTGGTACGGACTCCTCTAGCGGTATAGCATACGAAACTCCATTTATCGCTCCCTACGGTTCCAGAATGGTCACACCGTTAACTACTCTCAAACAAAAGCTAATTGAAGATGGTAGTACCTCAGAAGAAGCAGAAGAATTAATCAAAGAAGCTTTAGATTTACCCGAAGACATCAAATTAGAACAATTTGACTCCTTAGCTGCAATGTCCAAAGGTGACGAGCGCGGTACTAAAGTTTACAAAGCTCACGTCCAAATGCAGAGCTTGTTTACTCAAACTTCCGAATATATCAAAGGATTTGGTAAAGACGAATTAGTCGATGAAAAACGTCCCATACCCGAACAAGCAATCGAGGCGATCGCCAAGGGAATAGGTAAACGCAAAGGTAAGCCACCAACCAACTTCAGCGATTCGGCAGAGTTAGAAGAATTAATCAAAGAACCTCTCGAAGGTAAATTCAAACCAAACCCCGGTAAAAGACCGCAAAGACTACCAGAATCCTTTGGAATTCTCACTCAAACAGTAGCTTCTGGTAACAAAGAAATCGAAGAAGTATTTAAAGGTGTTCCTCCCCAAGATATTCTCGGAAAAGTTGCTCCCGTTAAACAAATAACTCAAGATAAGTTACCCAAACAGTTAAGAAAATTAGCTGGTGGAGGAGCAAGAAGAGAGGATGTAACTAATTTATTGGAAAGGGTTCCGGATGCGGAACAGTTTTTACTTAAGGAGCAATCACAACCCGGTGATAAACCACCAATGGAGAATGACGATAAAAACCCACTTCCGGTTGTTGATTCCGAAGACGACACAATTATTC
>CAYMZW010000095.1:0-17788 GCA_964395005.1 uncultured Rivularia sp. | reverse complement strand
GCCAGAGTTAAAAACTCAGCTACAGGTTGAGGAAGTTTTTACTAAGGAAGAATATGAATATTTAAGTTGGGGACTAATTCCCAAACGAATGGAAGATAAATGGTTTATTTTTCTTGAAGATAATTGGCTATATTTTCATCGTAGCTGGAGCGGTTTTTGTATTTTTCAAGTGCGTTTAGAAAGATTTGAAGATGGCTATCAAATTGCTGAAGCGTGGGTTAATAGTGACCCCGATCAACAGTTGACATATGGAGAGAATAAATTATTTCTGTTAACTATTATTAGTTATCGAATAAAAAATCGTAGTGAAGCAGAATATCGCTACTTAAGAATTATTATTGCTGCATTCATTTGCATTTTGTTTTATGACCCTTTTAAATCATATTACTCAATCTTTGAACTAACCTTTATATGTTATTTGTTCCCTAAGTCAGTATTTAATAATTGGGATTTTTATAGAGATTTATATGATTTTATCGACTATTACAATATAAAAATAGTCTTTGATTCCTAAAATGGATTAACAGCTTTTAATCGCTAATTTTCTACAACGATGACTGTATAATGACAATTTATGTTTATGATGATAGCGAATTTATCAGTCCTCTTTAGAGGACTTTTGCTATTAGACAGAGAATTACATTCTCTGGCGGATTGGCGGTTTTAAGCGGTTTAAATAATCAAATACTGTTTATCTACAATCATAATGTTGGGTTACGACACGATTAATATAAATTTTCGTTACCAATTAAATTGATTTTCCTGTCTAACCCAACCTACGAACTAACCCAACCTACAAACTACATTACGGATGGTGCGTTACGGCATTTTCAAAGTAATAATTATAAAGAAAGATTGTAAAGCCGTAACACACCCTACAAAAGTTTCCAATTACCAATTACCAATTCCCAATATCTAAACTTCCAATTTAACTTCGGTTACACCTTGACGCATTTTCTTTTGTCTCTGTATCCAAGATAAACGAACTGCTTTATTTACTAAACGAGCTAATCTAAAAACAATTTTTCGTAAAAATAGATTTTTGGGCAATATTTCATGTTGTCTAGCTTCTTCTTTTTGAAGCTGTTGAATGCGAATAATTTCTGGTTCTCTTTCTTTCTGAATTTTTGAGAATACTTTATCAATTTCTTTGTTATCAACTTCTTTAGTTAATACAGGTACAAGATGATTTACGGCGACAATTACATCGCGCAATGCAACGTTGATTCCTTGTGCGCGAATGGGAGACATGGGGTGAGCGGCATCACCTAAAAGTAACACTCCCGGAGTATGCCAAGATGGACAAAGACCAATTACAGTTGATAGTTTAATAGGTTTTTCGATAGAATCTGCATGATTTATAAAATGTTCTGCTAACCATGAAGGTGATATTGATGCAAACATTTGTGCCCATTCTGCTTTTGTTCTTTCGGTAATCTTTGTAGTATTGTGACTATCAGATAAAGTCCAACCGAGATGTAATTTTCCTGCTTCTGCTCCATGAAATACGGCAAATGCATTTTCACCGTCTCCAATGGCGGAAAAAACATTTTCTGTGACAAATTTAGGATTTGCAGCTAATTTAAACCATAGAATATCCATGCTTTTCGGCTGCCGTTCTAATTTCAATCCTGCGCGTTGTCTAATGATAGAATTACGCCCATCTGCACCAATTACTATGTCGGCTGCAATTTCTCTTCCGTCTGCTAATCTAACTCCTGCTACACGATTATCAATTGATAGCAAATCTTTAACAGCTACACCTTGAATAAATTCAAAATGATTGTATTTTTGGGCTGATAAAATTAATGCTTCAAGTAAAGGTGGTTGGGAAAGTAGAGTACACGATCGAGTATCTGCTTCTATGGGTTCTTCAACTTTAAATAACGGCTTTTTATCTAAAATAAATTCCCATGCATCCAGTTTTCGATGAGGAATTTCTTTTAATATTTCTGATAATCCCATCTCCGAGAGGGCATTTAAACCACTTGGCATTAATGCTTCTCCACGAAACACTCGCCGGAAGTCGGAAGCTGCTTCTATTAATATGACTGCAATACCTCTTTGGACAAGTATTAAGGCAAGTGTTACGCCTGTTGGGCCACCTCCTACGATTATTGTTTTTTTCATTTTTGATTAAGGAAGGGAATTGATAATTGATAATTGATAATTGTGGTGTTGGGTTACGACACGATTAATATAGATTTTCGTTGTAATTTAAGTATTTTTCGTGTCTAACCCAACCTACGAGCTATGATTATTTTTTTCATTTTTAATTAAGGAAGGGAATTGATAATTGATAATTGATAATTGTGGTGTTGGGTTACGACACGATTAAGATAAATTTTCGTGACCTGATTTAATTTGTTTATCGTGTCTAACCCAACCTACCAATTAACAACTAACAACTAACAACTAACAACTAACTAACCGACTGCTTTTAATATCTCCTCATCTATTGAAAAATCAATTTCTTTTTTATCTCGTTCGGATGCTAAATAATCGTTTTTAAATGAGTCTTTTAATCCAGATGTTAAATCGTAATCTGGATGCCAATCTAGTTCTGTCATGGCTTTATTAACCGACGCGAAGAAGTGCTGCATTCTCATGGGGAAGGCTTTGCGTTTGCCAAAATCAAAATTTTTGGGTTCGTAATGTACGATTTGAATGTCGTCGGGGGATTTACCGGCAGCTACTGCACAAGCACGGGCTAAACCGTCAAAGGTAATGTAACGATCTCCCGAAACGTTATAAATTTGTTTGATTGCTTGAGAATTGCCGATAATTTGCGTCATTGCTTTGGCTAAGTCTTTGACGTGCCCTAGCTGAGTGATATGCAATCCGTTACCGGGAATGGGAAGCGGACGATTTCGGGTAATTCTATCAAAAAACCAAGCTTCTAAATCGTTGTAATTTTGTGGCCCGTAAATATAGGTTGGACGAATTGAGGTAAATGGAAAATCATTCTCTGCCAGGAAACTTTCGGTATGATGTTTACCTTTATGACGGCTTTTAGGATCTACTGCGTCTCCTTCTATGTGAGGTAAACTGTCAGATTTGAGGTAAACTCCAGCAGAACTCATGTATACAAAATGCTGCAAACGGGTTTGAAAAATTTCTGCTAACGGTTGGGTATCAGTAAGTTCGCGTCCGTTGTTGTCAAAAACTACATCAAAATTTTCGTTTTTTAATTTTTCTTTTAACTGGTTTGCGTCAGTGCGATCGCCGCTAATCTGCGTGACGTTTTTAACTGGTAAGGGACGGTTGCCGCGATTGAACAACACTACATCATGTCCCTGTTGTACTAATAGTTGAGTCAGGTAAACACCGATAAATCGAGTGCCTCCCATAATTAGAATTCGCATAGAACCCCCGCTATATCTGCTATTTGTTCGCACAATATTTGACAATGAAGAACCGAAAATACTAAGTCTTATCTTCGATATCCTTATTTGAGATTATCAGGTAGTGGTAACTACGAAGGAACTTTGATTGTGGAAATTACGTCACCACAAGGGTTATCAACTTTGCATTTTATTCACAAAACGGCAAAACTTTATACTTGATGTTCTCACATACACTACATATGAATGTTGCTTTTGCACTCTGCTTGTTCGGGCAAAGTAACAAGATAAGGACGTGATATTGTTAAAAAGCAAAAATTTCGGATTAATAAGAGAAAACAAGGAGCGCTGCGGATGTCAATCTGAAAATTTTGGACGTGAGGGTTTTAGCTATTTTCATTATATATACGCTTTAGCTACCAAAATCCTGGTGTGTATGGAATGTTTAACTAATCTTCGTAGCAACAAACGATAAATGCTTTTTACAAATGTGATTTCTTAATAATTAATAGTTAGTTGAAATAACTTTTAATTTCAAGCATAACCTTTAACCTTTAACCTTTGACCTAATTTATAAATGTTAGCTGTGCCTTCAAAGTATGCTTTGGTGCATGAGTGGCTTACACCCGACGCAACAGGTGGTTCAGAACTCGTAGTTCGAGAAATTCTCAATCATATTGATGCCCAACTGTATGCTCTCATTGATTTTGAATCTAGTAATCCGGAAAGTTATCTATATAAACGCCAAATTGGCACAACTTTACTTCAGTATTTACCGGCAGCAAAAAAAGGTGTGCAAAAGTACTTACCATTACTGCCGTTGGCTATTGAACAACTAGATTTACGGCACCATAAAGTGATTCTTTCTTCCTCTCATGCCGTTGCTAAAGGGATTTTAACTACTCCCGACCAATTGCATATTTGTTACTGCCACAGTCCGATGCGTTATGCCTGGGATTTAACTTTTGATTATCTACGAGAAAGCAAGTTAGGAACGGGTATGGCCGGATGGTTAACGCGCTACATACTGCATCGTTTAAGGCAGTGGGACGTTATCAGTGCCAATCGAGTCGATTATTTTATTGCTAATAGCGCTCATACCGCACGCAGAATTTGGCGATGTTATAGAAGAGACGCAGAAGTTATATATCCACCCGTAAATACCGAATACTTTCCGTTTTTATCGCAGAAAGAAGATTTTTACCTTACCGTTTCCCGGTTAGTAAGTTATAAGCAAGTAACTTTAATTGTTAAAGCGTTTAATAAATTACAAAAACCTTTGGTAATAATTGGTACCGGACCCGATATGGATAAAATCCTTAAGATAGCCGAACCTAACATCAAGATACTAGGATGGCAGCCAGACGATATGGTAAAAAAATATATGGCGAATGCCCGAGGTTTTGTGTATGCTGCTTGTGAAGATTTTGGTATTGCCTTAGTCGAAGCACAGGCTTGCGGTACTCCGGCGATCGCCTATGGTGCTGGTGGAGCTTTGGAAACGGTGCGAGATATTCGTTCTCACGGTGATACGGGAACGGGTATATTTTTCCAAGAGCAAAGTGAGGCATCTTTAATCGAAGCGGTAGAAACTTTTGAAGCAAAAGCCGGAAAATTTAATCCAGAATATGCTAGGAAGCACGCTACTCAATTCTCAAAACAAATGTTCACTTCTCGTTATCTAAATTTTGTCCATAAGTGCGAGGAAAAAAATAATAAAAGGAAAATAGTAACTTGATTTTTAACATAGGAATGAGAGGATAAAGTAAATTTGCTTCCCAAGCACTTTGAAGAGCTTCTGTAAGCTTTAAGATTGGGATTATGTGTGGTGTGGATTGTAAGGAGTATGATGACGGCACAGACCTCACTCCTCTCCGGTAAAATTGCGCGTACTTTTTTTAAACGCGATTACAAGAAACAGAAGCCAAAATTTAAACCCCTTGGTTTTTATGAAAAAGCTTTAAACGGAGAGAAAGCTAAGCGACTGTTCGATATAATATTTTCCCTGTTAGTACTAATTCTGTTTTCTCCTGTTTATTTAATTTTGGCTTTGTTGATAGCTTTAAGCTCGCATGGGCCTATATTTTACGTTCAGGAACGAGTCGGGAAAAATTACAAGCGGTTTAATTGTATTAAATTTCGCACAATGGTGAGCAATGCCGATGAAGTTTTGATACAGATGATGGAAACATCGCCTCAATTTCAACAAGAATGGAAGAGTAATTTTAAACTGAAAAAAGACCCTAGAATTACTACTATCGGTAAGTTTTTGCGAATTACCAGTTTAGATGAATTTCCTCAGTTCTGGAATGTTCTTAAAGGGGATATGAGTGTTGTGGGACCTCGACCTTTAGTAGCAGAAGAATTACCAAAATATGGATGTCATATCAATGAAATTTTAACTATCAAACCGGGAATAACTGGCTTGTGGCAAGTTTCTGGACGCAATGACATACCTTATCCGAGGAGAGTTCAGATAGATTTGTACTATGTAAAATGTAGAAATTTGTGGTTAGATTTATGGATTATTTTGAAAACAATTGCTGTTGTTGTTATACCAACAGATAACGGAGCTTATTAGAAGTAAAGTTCGATTTTTTATTTTCTGGGGCAGCTTATTTGCCCCTATTTAATTATGGTCATTATCACTTTTATATGGTTCATAGGGAACAGGGAACGGGGTTGGGGGCAACAGAGAAAGAAAATTACATTTGTAAATTACCTTAGTTACATTCATTAGATGACCCTTGCTCAATACAAGGGGCATTTTTGAAGTAAATTTTTTAGATTAGATATACTATAATCAGTGCAAGTCGGCGTAAATAAAACTACCATTGGAAATGGCTATTTAGTCAATAATTTCAACAGGACTTACTTCTTACCTCTTACTTTTTACTTCTGCGAAGCGGTACTAGCTATTTAATTAAAAGATCATTACCTATTGCTTAATTACTGCTATTTTAACCCGAATAAATGTGAGTAATCTGTTACAAATCATACTTTTATACAATTGCTACTGAGTATTTTATTTACTTACATAATACAGGTATTTTGACTCGGTTTTATTTGCATTTTGGCAAAAAGTATATTAAAAATCATTTAACAAAAAATAATTTTATCTTTATAAAGATATCGAATATATAAAGCATTTATGAAGATTAAAAAAATATACTGGAAACATAATTAATCTGTCGTTACCGTTTGAAAGGTTTACCCTAAAAAAACGCAAGTCAGCATATTTACTTAGGTTAGCGAGATATTACTTAAATAAAACTCGTAAGTTTCCCATTGGGAACAAGCGTGTATTCTTGTTAGCTTATATCCGGGGTACATGTATTAATTTGACTAACAAATATAAGGAATAGTATAGAATGACCCAACAAAAGCGAGCGTTGATTACTGGTATTACCGGACAAGATGGTTCTTATCTAAGTGAATATTTATTAGAACAGGGTTATGAAGTACACGGTATTATTCGCCGTACTTCTACGTTTAATACAGATCGTATCGACCACATATATGAAGATCCCCATAGAGAAGGAGTAAAGTTATTTCTTCATTACGGAGACTTAACCGATGGTACGACGCTACGCCGCATTCTCGAAGAGGTCAAGCCTGTAGAAATCTACAACTTGGGCGCTCAATCTCATGTACGTGTAAGTTTTGATTCACCTGAATACACGGTGGATGCTGTAGGAATGGGAACTCTACGTTTATTAGAAGCAATCCGCGACTATCAGCAGCGTACTGGGATCGAAGTACGTTTTTATCAAGCTGGTTCTTCGGAAATGTTCGGTTTGGTACAAGCAGTACCTCAAAGCGAAACAACTCCTTTTTACCCACGCAGCCCATATGCCTGTGCTAAAGTTTACAGCCATTGGCAAACCATTAATTACCGCGAATCTTACAATATGTTCGCTTGTAATGGTATCTTGTTTAACCACGAATCACCTCGTCGCGGTGAAACCTTCGTAACTCGCAAAATTACTAGAGCGGTTGCTCAAATTGTGGCTGGTAAGCAGAAGAAAATCTACATGGGTAATCTAGACTCTAAGAGAGACTGGGGTTACGCAAAAGATTACGTGCGGGCAATGTGGATGATGTTGCAGCAAGAGCAAGCTGATGATTATGTAATTGCGACAAACGAAACTCATTCTGTACGCGAGTTTCTTGAATTAGCATTTAATTACGTAAATCTTGATTGGGAAGAGTATGTAGAGTTTGACAAGCGTTATTTACGCCCTGCGGAAGTAGACTTGTTGATTGGAGATTCTACCAAAGCTAGAACTCAGTTGGGTTGGACTCCATCTGTAACTTTTGAGCAATTAGTTGCTTTGATGGTAGAAGCTGATTTACAAGCTTTGGGTTTAACTTCCCCCGGTGATAAAGTAGCTTCGGCAATTAAAGATAATGCGATGATTCGTCAAGAGTTAGGCGCACTACATATGTAATTTTATAAGCCAGCTTAATCCTTTATTAAAGAAGAGCTGGCTTAATTATTTTGACTGCTTAATGCTTTTGATACCACAGAGGACGAAAAAATATGAGCGTATTAGACTTAAAGAATAAAAGAATTTTAGTTACTGGTGGAGCTGGTTTTTTAGGTCGTCAAGTAGTTTCGCAACTTATTAAAGCAGGTGCAGAACAAGATAAAATTACCGTACCTCGTTCTAAAGATTATGATTTAACTGTGATGGAAAACTGCAAGCGTGCGGTTGACCAACAAGACATCGTAATTCACTTAGCCGCTCACGTTGGCGGTATCGGACTTAACCGTGAAAAACCTGCTGAGTTGTTTTACGACAACTTGATGATGGGAACTCAGTTAATTCATGCTGCTTATGAGGCTGGTGTAGAAAAATTTACTTGTGTCGGTACCATTTGCGCTTATCCCAAGTTTACTCCAGTACCTTTTAAGGAAGATGATATTTGGGATGGTTATCCTGAAGAAACCAACGCACCTTACGGTATTGCTAAAAAAGCTTTATTAGTACAGTTACAGGCTTATCGCCAACAGTACGGTTTTAACGGAATATATTTATTACCAGTAAATTTATATGGTCCGGAAGATAACTTCGATCCTAGAAGTTCTCACGTTATACCGGCATTAATTCGTAAAGTTCAGGAAGCCCAAGAACGCGGAGATAAAGAGATTCCGGTTTGGGGTGATGGCAGCCCTACCCGCGAATTTTTGTATTCTGAAGATGCTGCGCGGGGTATTGTTATGGGTACTCAATCTTACAATGGTTCGGAGCCAGTTAACTTAGGAACTGGTTATGAAATTTCCATTCGCGATTTGATTTCTACAATTTGCGAAGTAATGGAATTTGATGGTGAAATAGTTTATCAAACTGATAAACCAAATGGACAACCCCGCCGCTGTTTGGATACCGAAAGAGCGAAGAAAGAATTTGATTTCACTGCTCAAGTAGGTTTTAAAGAAGGTTTGAAAAATACTGTTAAATGGTGGCGCGAAAATGCCGCTCAGCCTGTAGCGTAAATATATAAACCTATCACTAATGTAGAGACGCGATATATCGCGTCTCTACAATGTTGTTGGAAATTTCCTAATTGTCGCCATGATAAATCCACATTGCTTGGGTATCACCTGCTTTGCGAAAACCACATTTATGATAAAAATCAACAGTTTCAGCTTCTGCAACTAATATCTGTTGATGGAAATCTTGATATTTTTGAGTTATTATTTTTAATAAATTTAAGCCGATACCTTGTTTTTGATATTTTGGTAAAACTAATAAATGTGGATAATAAACAACTAAATAACCGTCGGTGATTGAATTTACTAAGCCGACTAATTTTTCTTTATCCCAAGCTGTTACGAGTGAATGGGAATTCATCAAAGCATTGTATAATTCGTTGGGTTTCTTCGCTGAAGACCATTTGTTCGCCTTATAAAGAGTTAAAATTTCATCGATAGATATATTGCGGGTTTGTTTGTATTCTATTTGATTTTGATTCATAGACTTAACTCATATTCAGACTTATAAAAATTCAAATTATAAACCCTAAAGTAAAAATTGAGTATCAAAAAACCCGGTTTTTTGAAAAAACCGGATTTCTGGGATGTAGAATTACTATTTAATATTATTTATGATAAATTAGCTTTTTTGTTATTTCTTCTGATTCTTGCCAATTCTCGAAATTACGTTTTACCCAATCCATCCCAACTTCGTTATTTAACTTAATTTTCTGAGGTGCATTAGGATAAATTTTTTGTAAAATATCCGTATCTTGCTCTACTACTGTTTTACTTAATTCCAAAAATTGTTTTTTCAATAATTTAGCTAAAGGATTCTTTGTTTTCGCAAACAATAAAATATAGGTTCGAGTTTTTGTTAAAGATTCTGGAATAAAAAGATGGCATTGAGCTATTTTTCCAAAAAAACTATCACCATGAAAAATAACTAACGAAGGAAAATAGTTTTCTAAATGAGCTTGAATTACATCGGGAAGTAAAAACTGTTTGGGCTGTTTGAGCTTTTCCCAAAAAGTTTTAGGTGCGGTAGGAGCATTGAAAAAAGCTTCGGAATGATAGCCATTGTCGGTAAACTTTTCAAACCTGACTTCGGTAATTTCAAATAAATCGCGATGGGTACCGTTTTGATGATTGTAATCGTGCATATTCAATAGCATCGATTGCAATTCTGTTTTAACGCTTGTATCTGCGGTATGACCAATAAATTCGTAATTATTAGCTATCTTTTCTAAAATATCGGGAATGGGAATTTGAGGTTGATAATCCCCATAAGACCAGATAAAATCATCTTTAATAATTAATTCTAAAGGCTGCATTTGGGGTAAAGTTTTTTTATCTGTTCCCGGTAAAACGGTACAGCCATCGCTATCAAATTTCAAAGCGTGAAACGGACAAACAACTTCGCTTGTTCTATCTGCTTTCGCTTCACACCAACCTTCTGATAACATTGCTCCCATATGAGGACAAATATTCGGTAAAGCTTGAATTTTTTCCTTGTTATCCTTCCACATTACATAGTCTTTACCATAAAGAGATATTTTATGTAGCTGATTTATTTTGAACATTGATTTATGAGCTAATAACCAAGGCGCACCTTGCAACATTTGAGTGTTATTATCAATTTTCATGATTACTCTTACTCTCTTAATTACTGTTCTTATAAAGATTATTGAAAATTTTATGAGTCAGTAAATTGTAAATTATTGCTATTTTTGGATATTCTTGCTATTTCTAAGAGTTTTGTGAAAATTGTTTGGGAGTAATTCCAACTTTACGTTTAAAACAACGATGCAGATGACTTTGATCTACAAAACCGACTTCCTGAGCTATTTCAGCAATTGATAATTTTCCCTTTTTCAATAAATCTTTGGCTTTTTCAATGCGACAATTAATTACATATTGATGTGGTGTAAATCCTGTTGTCTTTTTAAATAGTCGGGAAAAATAATGAGGACTCATTTGTATTGAAGCTGCTAATTGATTTAAGCTTAAATCGCTATCGAGATAAGCATGAATATAATCAATCGTTTGCTGTAATTTGTATTGAGGTAATGTTCCCGCTATCGGTTCAAAATAATTCTTACGAGTGGTTGAATAATTTTCTAATAAATGAAGAATCAGCGCATTAATTAATGTTTCCGCATAAAGACGACTGGTGGAACTGTTTTTCATCAAAGCCGATTTTAGCGCTACTCCGATTTGATAAACGAATGGATCTGGAGTCGCAAATTGCGGTAAAAGCTCAATTGTATCTGGATCTATTACTTCGTAAACAGTTTGAGCAAACATCAACGGATCGATCGCTATTGCAACCGAAGCACCTTCGCTATACCATGCTGCTTGATGAGTTGTGTTAGCGGGGACAATAATCAAATCTCCTTGAACATTTTCTTCTCTAAGGAAATGTCCATCAATTATTCTTTCTGTCCGCATGGGTAATGGAATATCTGTTAAAATTCCGATACAATGCTGTTTGAGAGAAGTCTTGGGTAATTCGATTGCTGGTTGTCTATCGTAGATAATACTAAGGTTATCCCAACCTACAGATTGACTAGAAACCAGAGGAGAGCGCTTAAATACACGTTTATATCCTTCTTCTTTTTCTTGATTAAAATCAATTTGAAGAGTTTTTGATGAATTATCCAGCATTTGCCATTTCAGTATTTTAATTAATTAAAAGTCTTATTTATTACAAATACATCTTATATTATCTCGTCTATAATGAGATGATTACTGCTTTTTTCGTGATTCAAGTATATTTAATTGCTCAAAAATTTGCTTTTATAATAAACCGCGAACTTTGTTAAATGGTGCCTTATTTATAGTATTATTTTTATATAGATGCTTTTTTACAATTGGAAGGCAGTCTTATCATAAAAAAATTGCCAATATTCCCATTATGAATAATTAAGTTTTCCACTGTATAATTGTCCCATATTTTGAGCATTTAAAAAAAATTTTTCACCAAATAAAAACAAAATCAAAACTATGTTTCAATTTATATTTTATCATTTGAATAAATTTGTGAATAAATAATGAATCAAACCGAATATCAATTAGAAAAGACAGAATTACGTCGTAATATTATTAAACAGCGTCAATCTCTATCAGAGGAAGAATGGCGGAAAAAAAGTCAAGCGATTTGCAAAAATCTTCTTAATTCAAATTTATTTAACCAAGCTAAAACAGTTCTTGCCTATTTTACCTTTCGTCAAGAACCGGATTTGAGTTATTTATTCCAAGACAGTGAAATCCCCCCAACCCCCCTTAAAAAAGGGGGGCTTAAGATAAATTCAGATAGCAAAAAAGTATGGGGATTTCCTCGCTGCGTAGATAAATCCTTGATTTGGCATCTTTGGACTGAAGATGAATTAATAACTGGTAAATACGGGATTAAAGAACCAAAACCCGATTCACCAATAATTAATTCCCATCAAGTCGATTTAATTTTGGTTCCTTGCGTTGCTTGCGATTATCAAGGTTATCGTTTGGGTTACGGTGGGGGATATTATGATCGTTTGTTTAGTTCCTTTGAGTGGGAATCAGTACCAACAATCGGTATTGTGTTTGATTTCGCTTATTTACCTCAAGTACCTATAGAAGCTTGGGATAAAAAGTTAGATAATATTTGTACGGAAACTGGGTTAAAGGTTAAAGGTTAAAGGGCTAATAATTATAGGTTTTAGTCTTTATTAATGTCTTAGCCACATTACGTAGCTCTATAAAAGCCTATAATCCAAAATCCAAAATCCCGGCATTAAATTAACCCCCTAATCTTTCTAATAATTAAGAAGATTAGAGGGTCAAATTTAGGCAAAACTTCATTCCAAGTGTTAAAGCCTTGAATATTTATAATTTTGTCGTTCCCTTTAATAACACCACTTACAGCAACTATTTTTTTTGTCAAAGCTAAAGATAAATCACAATTATCAATACACAACCAATCTAACAAGCGCCACTTTTATTAAGTACCACCCAAATTGTTTTAAATATCAAAAATAAATCGTAAGATATAGACCACTTACGTTGATAGTCTAAATCCATTTTGACGATATCTTCAAAATCTTTGATGCTCGAACGTCCGTTTACTTGCCATTCTCCAGTCATTCCGGGCTTAACTCGCAATCTTTCCCAATGATGTGGTTGATATTTGACTACCTCATCGGGAGTTGGTGGACGAGTTCCAACCAAACTCATTTCGCCTTTTAGTACGTTCCAAAATTGAGGTAGTTCATCCAAACTGGTACGACGCAAAAATTTACCCACGCGGGTAATACGTGGGTCTTCTGTACATTTAAATATATGACCGTTAGCTTCGTTCTTTACTAAATGCTTCATTTTATCGGCATCTTTAATCATAGAACGAAATTTCCATATACGGAAAGTCTTCCCATTATGGCCGCAACGAATTTGATTGTAAAATACGGGACCGGGATTATCTAATAAACTGACAATTGCAACTGGAATCGCGATCGCAACAGTTATCATCAATCCCACAATTGCCCCTACTATGTCAATCAATCTTTTAGCGATACTTATTTGTGAAGGATGAGTGGATTGGTAACTCAAACTCAATGATTCAGGTGGACTGATAAAAACTAAGTCTAGATCGTTAGCACGTTCGCGTTTAGAAGTAATCTTAAAAACCATGATTACGTATCATTACTTTGTTGGCAAGAGTTTCCAGTGTTAATATAAATAACTAATCTACGTGAGTGTAACTAAAAAAATTAAATTCACACAATCTTCTAATCACATCGCATGATTGTAAAATTTACGTATTTTTTATAATTTTTGTACACAAAATATGTAATGCAGTTAGGAATTGTGCATAGGGCATTGGGCATGGGGCATTGGGTATTGGGCATTGGTAACGCAGTGGCTTACCATCTCCCTATCTCCCCATCACCCCATCTCTCTTACTCCCTTACTCCAATGGCAAAATTAACGGTATAGGGTTCTTCTAAAGACTGATGAGCGCTGGCTTTGATTGCGTCAAGGTAATTGCGTAAATGCTGTAATTGTCTATAGTTGGGACGGTAGGAAAGACTTCCTTGTTTGTCAAATAATGGCGATGCGCTAATTAATTTGTAGTTTCCGTTTTGTATGGAACTTTTGTTTAACCACTCCATATCTTGGCTGCTTGGTACTAAACCAGGTGGTATTTCTCCTTCTAAAAAGGCTAATAAACGTTGCTGACAGGTGCGAGTGTTGATACCACGGGATTCAAATAGCTGAATTATTTCACCGAAGGTGGTGGCTTTTTCTGGTATTAATCGCAGTAATTCGGTAAATAAGAAATAATCGGTGTATTGCTGTCTGGGAATTTCTAATACTAAAGGATGTAGCGGCAGCAGGCATAATCCTTGTGCAACGCGAGAAGTTGCGGGGGTACCGTTTTCTGTGAGATATTTTTCTTGAATAATTTTGGCGCTGGGAAGTTTTTGCTGTAGCCAACGGCTAATTGCATTTATCGATGAAACTCCACCGCTAAGAATAATTTGATTGATGGCTTCTGTTGGTATACCGCGTGCTACTAATAGTTTATTTAGTTCGCGGTTGATGCGACGAACAAAGGGCACGAATACTTGACTTTCTAAGTCTCTGCGCTGCAATTCCCATCTTTGATCTGATAGTTCGATCGCGAAAGATTCTTGGTGCTGCAAAATTAATTTCAGGGCGATCGCCGCATCTAATAGTGCTTTACCCAAAGGTGAGCTTTCGAGTCTTTGCTGTAGGCGAATGCGCTGACTGATATCGGGTTCGCCTGCACGAGGTAGTTCTAATTGTTCTAATCCTAAACTGGAAAAACGTACTTCATCTAAGCCGGGAATATTTGGTTTCCAATGTAGGGGATTATTGTCAGTATTTGGATCTTCGGATTGAAAGTTACGAGCCTTGCGCCATTTTTCGGGTAGCAGTAATTGAGTGATGATATCTTGTTCCATTGCTTTTCCTCCGCAGGTAAAGCCATGAAGCATAAATTCGCTGTGTGATAAATCTAGCAAATCTTCGGGTATATCTACTAATGCCATTTCGGTGGCGCTAGCTCCGATATTGATGACTAAAGTATTGCCTTTAAGATGGCGATCGCTTGTGACTACGGGAGCAGAATTTTCGTCTTGTACTAGTTTTACTGTTTCACCGCTAGCACCTTCAAGTTCTCCTAGTAAGCTGGCTATGGCTTCTTCGACAAAAAAGACTTGTTGGGGATGTTCTACTAACCCAGAAATAAGTAATGATTCTCGGATGTTGAAGCGATATTGTTCCGACCATTCGGAAGGACAGGTACAAATTATACCAGATATTTTGTTGATAATGTCGCTAAATTGCTCTTTTTCAATACCGATTGCAGTAGCGGTTAATCCCAAAGTGGTGCTATTAGAATCAGATTTTAATGTTAATAGCAATTTTGAAAGGGAACGGATAATCCAAACTAAGGGAACTGCGGAGAATTCGTTAAGTTGTAGTATTGGTTCCCATTTTTGACGTACCTCGCTTGAAGCTGTTTCTGAAATGCTTTTGTAAGCAAGGGAGATTGGCAAATATGGTTTTAAATATGCTGAATAAATATTTTGTTCGGCTGGATTTTCTGGTTTATCTAGGTTGAGAGATGTTTTAGGAAGATAAACTTCAGCCGGTAAACGGAAATTTCGACTTTGAGAACCTGTTTGGTTTTCCTGTGCCCAGTAAACCGGATATATTTCTGTTGTAGAACGATTTAATAATGCAGCGGAAATCCCGGTGGTGCCTATATCTAATCCTAAGTACCAAACGGTATGGCTGGGGTTTATGGAAGGAATTTCGGTACTAGTTACTATTGAAGAATTATCTGGCAATTCTTCGTCTGGAGCAACAGTTTTTTCGGTTTGAGGAAGTGAAATATCTAAATTACTAGTAGTGGTAGTCTTTTGAGTATTGACTTGTTTATTCTTAGATGGTTGACGAAGGGTAGTTGCTGGGAGGGTAATTTCCTGTAACTGTGGTTTATCTGTTGGTTGAATAACGGGTTCAGGTGTGGTATTTTCTTGTTCTGTTGGAGCCGCAATTTCTTGGTGTACTTCGGGTGTAGCGGCTTGTTGCTCGGAGGGCACTTCTGGAACAACAACTTCTTGCGATGCTACTTGCGGCGGTGCTTCTTCAAATAAAAGTTCTGTAAGTGTTGTAACTGTATCTTCACTTGCTGCTTGTTTGCGTCTATAGGTTTTTGCAACAGCTTGATTTAACTGTGGTGGTTGTGCAGATTCAATCTTAGATTCACTAGTAGATTCACTATTAGAAGCTGAATCATTTGAAGTTTGATTGCCAAGATTAATCCAAGGATCTTCTGTTGATGATTGAGGAGTATATTCAAAAACTACTTCTGATGAAATAACTTCTTTTTCTTCTTCTTCTATTTTTTCTTCTTCTTCTATTGGCGTTTGTTGTAATGGCGAGTCAGTTTCTATAGATGTAGGAGCAGATGTGGCAAAATCTTCTACATCAATGGCTTTAGTTATAACTTGTTGTGGAGATTGAGGATTGGAGGTAGTAGTGCGATCGGTATCAAATAAGCTAGCGTAGAGTTCATCAACTTCGTCTTCATTGTCTGAAGAAGTATCTGCTGCTAATTCTTCCTGAGAATTTGATTTTTTCAACTCAGTTAATACTGCTTGCATTTTGTCCGGAGAATCAAAAGCATCAGGTTCTATAGTTATTTCTTCTTTTGTTTCTTTAATTTCTTCTATTTCTTCTGGCAACTCGAATTCTAAATTATTATCCTGCTTTAATTGAGGGTTATTATTTTCAGTTAAATTTTTAATCAAATTTTCATTTACAGAATTATCCTGCTCTAATTCCAGATTAATTTCTTGACTTAAATCTTGACTTAAATCTTCACTTAGTTCTTCACTTACAAATTCTTCAACTTGAGATATTTCCGTTTCATAGTTAGTAGAATCATCATTTGAACTTTGTTGGGCTTGAGAAAATTCAATACTATCAATAGTTTCGTCGAGAGTAACAGCTAAATTATCGTTAGTATCTTGTAAAAATTCAGAACTTTCAATTTCCGAGTTTTCAAAAGTTTCAAAATCTTGTTTTAATTGATTATTAGTTTGACGATTAATTTGAGTTGATTCAACACTTTGGGCATCAATAGTCTCGACAGTGATGTCATCTGTGGCTTGCTTGATTAACTCCAAATTACTTTGAGCAGGTGAGAGATTAGCAACATTCTTAATAAAACTTTCTAATAGCTGCTCTCCTTGTACTCCCTTATAATGCATTCTTGACAATGCTTGGGATAAGGAATCATGATAAGCGTGAATATTGCGCTGTAATCCTTCAAAAACAACATTTACCGTACCATCTAAAGCGACCAAACGTTTGTCTAAATCGTTGGTTAATTTTGTTAAATTTTCTACTCGTGTAGAATCTACGCGATCGCTAGAAGCCGGGAGAGCCTTTCTAGTAGTGGTATTAGCAGTACTATCAGCAGATCCAACATAATTCACTACAATATCATCTTGCAAGCGACTTTTTAGCACCTGCATAAATTCGGAAATTATTTTTTCCTGGGAAGCTAACTGTTGCGCTAGAGAATAATCATGCAGTCGCTTTTTTTCCAATTGGCGGATTTCGCTAACCAAATTAGCTCTTTCTTCATATAGCGTTTTTAATTCTAATTTAAGCGGCTCTATCAACTCAGAAAGTAGATTATCAGTTGATTGTGGCTGTTGTAACTCTCCACTATCATGCCCTTCCTCCATGAACTTTGCTACCAAAGGAGGTATTTGTGCTGGTGTATTGCCACTTTCCCCTTCATTTACAAGGAAATCTCGAATGCGCTGTAAAACTTCACGCGGCTCATCAGTAGAAATCACCCCCCACAACCGCTTACCTTTGTGAGCAAGTAATTTATCAATATCTGCAATCATACTTTGGATTTGGTTTGCGCGGGGAGTCA
>CAYMZW010000094.1:0-17803 GCA_964395005.1 uncultured Rivularia sp. | reverse complement strand
GGTTTGTGTTTTCGGGAGGAGCGGACTTAACCATTGCAGTGGTATTGTGTTCTCGTAGTGACTACCGACATCGCCGAAGCACCTTGCGAAACAGTATTTCAATTACAAGTTACCGTTTTAATGACACCGACTAAAATAACACCTTCATCTCTAATACCAATTTGAACTTGGAAAAAGTTGAAGATGTCTATAACAAACAGATTGAACGGTGTTACTAAATACTGGTCACTGGTAACAGCTTACTGCTCACTGATAAAGATGCATCCCTTCGGCTAAGTATATTCCCGGTATTCCGATCGGAATTAAGGGGAATAACTTGATTTTATCATGCAAGAAAGCCCCATTCCCGATCGAAGCAAGACTTAACAGTTAGTTGTTAGTTGTTAGTGGTTAGTGGTTAGTTGTTAGGAGTTAATAATTATCTTCCCCCTCTTCCCCTTCCTCCTACTCCCTACTCCCTACTCCCCAATTATTAAGTTAGGAGTTATGAATTCCCCATTCCCCATTACCCATTCCCTAAAATAAAAAACCCAGCTTCCCAACAAATATGCTGAAAAACTGAGTTTTGTTTAAGCTATATAGGTAAATTCAACAAGAATATAAATGTTGTAGTTTCTGAGAATATACTCAAGATAATAAAACTACTAATCATTTACATTTTAATTTCAGCATTACCACTAGTTTAAATTAGTGGTAATACCTGTTGTTTCGTGGGAAAATTATAGCTAAATTATTGATACTATTACCACTTAATACCAACACCAGTACCAATATTCACAGGTATAGCACTACTATTTTCGTAGCCATCAACCGCTAAAGTTGCATTAGAGTAAACAATAATTCCTTTCTTAACTTCAGATTCAATACCAACACTTGCGGTAAGTGAATCTTTGTTGCCTAAAGGAGTTGATTTACCATCTTGCTCTACAAAGTTATAACCACCAGCAGCATATACTTTTGTACGGGAACCGAGACATGTACCAACTGCAACTTCAGGGTTGATAGAGGTTGCATCGTTGTTCCATAAAACCTTAGCTTTTACGTCTACTGGCGTACCATCTACAGGTAAACTACCTTGAATATTACCGCCAACGTTAGCAGCATCATTATCTTGTCCGCCGTTAGTTACCTGAGCGCCAATACCACCGCCAACATAAGTATGATCGCAACTTCTTCTAGGCTGTGCAGAAGCCTCACCAGCAGATAAAACTACAGGAGCAATTAATAAAGAAGATAAAGCGGAAATTGTAAGGCAAGACTTAATAAAGCGTTTCATAATTGTCACCAAATATAGTGCAGGTTGCTTTTACATTCATAGTCGAAAAACAAATTAAAAGGTTCCAAAATAATTGGCGTTAATTGTTTATTTGTTACCTCTAAGCCCGAAATTACTCGTACATAAATGCTTCTTTAATTCCCGGACAATTATACGTAAAAAAAACAGTGTTTATACGACTAATAAATATAAAATTTGTTTCCAATAATTGGTCTAAAATATGTTTAGGTAGACTCTTTTTTATCTGTCACAAATAACCTAGATAAATCAGCAATTTTTAATAGTTGAAAATAAAATAAACTTTCCTTACTTCCGGATGATTTTGATAAAAATTAGGACTTACGCATTCACCTGAAGGGTGTGGCTCATCGCAACGATTAATTAAACTTTCCACACGTTTAGATCCCCCCAACCCCCCTTATTAAAGGGGGGCTTTGCGTAAGCCCTAAAAAATTAAAAAACGGGAACAGGGGCGGCACAAGAAGATATTTCATTATTAACTCTTAACTCCTAACTCCTCACTCCTAACTCCTCACTCCTAACTCCACAAATCGCACTCAACATTAACCAAGAAAGCGTATTTAAGCGAAAATCAAACAGCGTTACATCAACCGTATTGAAAAGTATCCAGCCGACAAACACTAATAAATAGCTGAAAATTATTAACTTATCTTCTTTAGGAATAGCTCGTAGCGATCGCACTCCTTTGATAAATATCCAGCCGAGCAAACCGCAAAATAACAGCGTTGTCACAATTCCAGTTTCAGCAGATAGCATCAAAAATAAATTATGCGGATGTCCCAGCCAAAGGTTCATTTTAATCTCATAAATATCGGCAAAATTACGTAATCCCCAACCAGCCCAAGGACGCTGTAAAGTCAAGTCCCAAGCAACATTCCATTGAGTTGTACGCATTAAAGCAACTGGTCTATCCGGGTATAATTGGTCATTGAAGCGTGCCCAGAAAAAAGCCGGAACAACCTTACGAAATAACTCTGCGATTGGTGAAGGAGCAAAAGCAGCTAAAAGTACGCTAATTGCAATTCCAGTTACAACCCCTACAATCAATCGCCAACCTTGGTAAAAAGCATAAGCCAAACAAGCCACCAGAGCAATTACCCAAGCATTGCGCGAGTTAGTAAGAATTAGCCCCGTGAAGTTGGCGATCGCCGCAAAGGTGAGGAAGATGAGAGAGGGGGTAGAAATTTCAACTTTGTCACCTTGTCTCCTTGCCTTAAATCTTCGCCATTCTTGCAACCATAAACCCAAATTTAAGATAAAAACTATCGCGAGATAACCGGCTAAAACATTGGCGTATATAAACGTAGAAGCCATGCGGTTGGGAGGATTTCCTCCGGCTACGAGCATCCAACCGAAGATGCTATGAACTAATTGTGAAGTATTCCACCCTAGAAACAATTCTCCCATACCGATAAATACTACTGGTAGAGAATTTATGGTTAAAATCCAGGATATTCGCTGTAATTGCGTCGTAGCTTGAATTAAACAACTCCAGCCAATAAATAATAAAAAGAAAGGTAGTAAATTAAATAAACCAAGAAAAGCTGTTAGTTTATCCGCAGCAAAAACCACGGTAATTACCAAAAATATACTTAAAAGAATAAATCCTCGATACAAAGGATATTTAATAATTTTACGAAAATCTTGCCCAAAAGGAATTAAAGCACTTAGTAATAAACCCACAGCACCCAAAGCCGGAAAGAAAGGAAAAATAAATAACCCTAACTGCAAGCAATACCAAGAAAAGCGCAACTTAGGGTTTGGATGTCGTAAATACGACCACAATTTTTTTGTCATTTGTTAGTAGTTATTAATAGATATGGGGAATAGTTAGGAGTTAGGAGTGAGGAGTTAATAGTTAGAAGTGAGGAGTTAATAGTTAAGAATGAGCAATTAAGAGTAAAGAGTTAATAAGTTAATCATTCTCCCCCTCTCCCCATCTCCTAACTCCTAATTCCTAACTCCTAACTATTCCAATCCCCAATCCCCAATCCCCCATGCCCAAAATTACGCCATTTCCCAACATTCATCTCGGGTGAGACGGATTTGAGCTAGGGCGAAAATAGTGGGGATAATTCTGCCGTAATTTGTGGCGATCGCTCTCCATCCTAAGTCGGCGAAAAACCAAGCCCACATCATGGGGCCAATAAATGCGAATACGCTTCTGACGGCACCGTAACGGGCTGCACTGACTGCCATACCGCGACGAGCCATTTGCGAGGCTGCATAACCCTGAAACTGTTTAGCAGCAACGGTACCACCTTTAATTGCTGTTTGTCTGGCAACTTGATAACTAGCGAAATGAGTTGCAAACTGACGGGTGATTTGTTTGAGCAACATTGGTTGAATAACCGAAGTCACTGCGATCGCGCTACCGCCTTTAAAAATTAAACCCAAAGGATCTTTTTGTAAAGCAAGCGGTAAAGGCTCTTTAAGTTCGGATTTGATTAACTGCTGCTGTACTTTTTCGGTTAACTTTCTTTTTTCACCGGCAGGTAATTTCTTCCAAACTTTTCCTAAAAGATGCAAAAATACTTCAGCTTCTAAATCAACGGTTGTCAAATCATCTGAATAAGAAATTTTTAAATACTTGCATACCCCTTTCAAAGCTTCGCGGTAAGTAATCTGCTTACAACGCCCCCTTAATACCGTCATTCCATCGGCAGCCAAAAAGCAAAAACGTTCTTCTATTGCATCCAGCCAAGCTTGACGATTTTGGCTTTGTACCTCTATCGGCTCAGGTGTTTGCAAATAATCCAAAGGATTAAACTTACGACTAAATAAAATTGCTGTTAAATCTTGCAATTCTTCTTCAGTAGCTAATTCAAGCGCTGCCCTTAATTCATCCATCCCTTTCTCCCAAACGAACATTTTTTCCCGTACCTTATTCTACTATTAGCCTTCAGCACTCATCAGTAATACTTTGTACCACTACCTAAAACTGATAACTTATACAACAATTAACAAATTAAGATATGGGAATGGGGAATGGGGGATAGGGCATGGGGAGAAGAATAACTAATTTCTTGACTACCCATTCCTAACTCCATCCGTTGCCTAACTCCTAAAATCCCTGCATAAACGTATCCGTTGTTAAAATCCAAAATCTAAAATCTAAAATAGAATGACTGACATTATAGTAATTGGTGCCGGAATGGCAGGTTTAGTTTGCGCTCAACAGTTAACTCAAGCCGGATATTCGGTAATCGTAATAGATAAATCTCGTGGAGTTGGCGGAAGAGTTGCTACAAGACGTTTACACGATACTGCTTCAGATCATGGTGCTTGTTATATCAAACCCAAAGGTAAAGTTTCACAACGTTTGATAGATGTATTAGTTCAAAAAGGCGATTTAGAAGTTTGGACAGATATTGTGCATACACAAGATAATTCATCTCTTGCTGCCCATTCTCCACTACCTCTTCCCTACACCGCACCAGCAGGAATGAATGCGATCGCGAAATTTCTGGCACAAGGATTAGAAATACATCGGGGAGAGCGTGTTAATAAAATTGAGCTTAATTCTCAAAACCAATGGCATTTAACTAGCGAAACAAACAAAGAATTTACAGCTTCATCTGTAGTAGTTGCTATTCCAGCACCTCAAGCCGTAATGCTATTAGAATCATTACCAGAAAATTTTTTAGATAATCAATTCCTAGAAGAATTACGGGGTGTTGAATATTACCCAGCGATTACCGTAATGGCAGGATATCCCGAATCATCGCCACAACCAGAATGGAAAGCAATTACTTTCAAAGATAATCCCGTATTGGGGTGGATTGGATTAGATAGCAGCAAACGAAAAAATCCCGCGCAACCGCACTTTGTCATTCATAGTAGTGCTGACTTCGCAGAAAAATATTTTGAGTCAGATTTGCAACAAGTTGGAAGAAAAATATTAGAAAATGCAGCTTTGGAGATAAACTTATCGTGGCTAAATAATCCTCAATGG
This sequence comes from uncultured Rivularia sp., assembly GCA_964395005.1. Classification (GTDB taxonomy): domain Bacteria; phylum Cyanobacteriota; class Cyanobacteriia; order Cyanobacteriales; family Nostocaceae; genus Rivularia. The sequence continues at coordinate 12,551 of CAYMZW010000094.1, read as the reverse complement.
ATGCAAGTACATAGATGGAGATACGCATTTCCTAAAACAAAATTAGGGTACTTTAGTTTAGCAGCAAAAACATCTTCACCCTTAGTATGTTGTGGAGATTGGTGCGGTGGAGATTTGATCGAAAGTGCAATGCTTTCCGGAATTAAAGCAGCAGAATTTATTAACAGTAAACTTCAGCAGCGTGAATTATCAGGAATTAAATTTCTTGATGCTTTGTAAATATTTGGTTAGTAGTTGCGCTTTAGCGCTTTTTATTAATATCTATCTATTAATCATTAACTTTATCTAAAGACTCAGGTTTATGAGCAGCTTCCTTGCCGCTTTTTTCGCTTTCAACTAAATATTCAGGATTATCTTTAGAAGCTGCCACATGATGCCCTTTAATATCAGTTTCTGAAGTTAACTTCTTTTTTACTTTACCAGTTGTTTTACCACCAGCAGTATTCCACTGCACGCGATCGCCTTTTTTCAATTCGTCACTCATATTCTTTTTACAGTTGATATTTGAGTTTTATTACATACATATTTTAAATTCAGTAGTGAAAAAATCATCATTCTTTAGATAGATGAAATTTATTAAAATACAAAATTGGGCGTTATCTTACTACATAAAAAGACGTAGCACTGCTACGTCTCTACATCAGTTATTAATTACAAAATAGTTGATAACTGTTCACTGTTCACTGTTAACTGATTAAAACACTTCTAAAGGTAAATGATGTAATCCTTTCATATTTGCCAAAATACTCGCAGCTTTTTCAATCAAATCGACATTGCCATTTAAAACATCATTACGAGTCATATTGTGAATATAATCTGGAATTACTCCAGAATCTTCTAGCGAAAAACCGTTTTGATTTTCTACACGAATTGCACGTTTTACAGCCATTCTTATCTGTGCATTTCTAGGTAAAGGAGAATAACCCAAAGGATGGAATAAATCGTAATATTCCCAAACGTTAGCACCACCGGCACCCGTACTTTCGCTAGTACCAAGAATTGGGCCTATATTATGATCTTGGAATCCTGCTGCAAAAACATCTGTAGTGCTATAACACAAAGCATCGGTTATCAAAATTGTAGGGCCTAAATATTTTCTTCCGTATTGATTAATCTCATCAATATAATAAGAATGCCCGCCAATCGGATATCCCGAAGAATAAACTGTACCAGTATATATCGAACGCTCAATTGAACTTTTCCAAGGCTCAGATGCCAGTTTTAAAGTTGTCGGTGTATTAATAAACTGAAATAATTCTGGTTGAATTTTATTAGCAGTAAATAGTTGAAGAATCATTTCAGCAGCTTCAATATATCCACCACTATTACCGCGAACATCAATTATTAAACCATCTCTAGGTAACTGTTCTAAAACGCGAATTAAATCTTGAATAAATCTTTGTCTATCATAAATCATAAAGCTGTGAATTCGTATATAGCCAAATTCACCATAATTCGTATTGCAAATACTCCATTGAAAATCAGTTTCATAAAATGTTTGATTCTCTCGTTCGGAATTTGAAGTAAATAAACCCTTCTTGATTTTTTGTAGTTTTGTAGCTTCAAAATCAACTCCTAAAGATCCATAAGCTCTTGAGTTGGGAACAGCTTGATTATTTGTTTGAGCTTGAGTTTCTGGTAAATTCCAGGTTTGCCATTGAAAACGATGTTCGTAATGCTCTTGATTTTTCGTGATATAAGAAATATACAGCCACTGTTCATCAGGAACCAAATATTTACTACCGGAACGCAAAGTAAGAGAATTTAAACCATGAATTCTACGTGTATTTTCATTACTTGCATCAGTACGCAAACCATTTAACTCAATTGCGCGTTCAATTGGTACACCATTCCAATGAGTTACTATCACTCCTTTTTCTAAACTTTCATGCTCAAAATCTTCATTTACATGAGAAACAATGTAATACCTTTGATTATTTTCATAAAATTCTTCAATTATAAAAGGTAAAATAAAATTGATAGATTGGTAAGGCATCGGAGGCATATAAACTGTCTGTAAGTCTCTAAGCTCCGTAAAAATAGCAATCATTTCTCGCTGAAAACTAAGCTCGTTCATCTTTACTAAACGATGCTTAAGTAACTTTAAACGTTGCACTGGATCGATCGCATTTCTAACTTGTTTTAAAGGTAAATGAACGTATATATTCTCAATAAAACTTAGAGCCTGATCGACAATCTCCTCCCTTTCTTCCCTAATCGAATGCTCAATAATTTGTTTCTTCTGCTCTTCCGTCAACCCCATTGAAGCGACAACATTATCCAAATGATAATCAGCCATAGTAGTTTTACTCCTTGCAGCCCGCGTTAGAAAGATACAGCTATTTTTACACAAACTGATTTTTAAGGGTAAAAATTTTAAACATTACTACATTAGATTTAGAGTTTTATTTTCTCCAATCGTAGAATTTTTTGAAATAGGTAATAGGTAATTGAGAAATGGTATCTAGATTTAAACGCCATAAGCAAAAAGGAGACACTGCACGGCAATATCTCTCTTAAATATTTTTAATTACTATGGAAATTTTGGTGAAGTATGGCTTAGTAATGCGATTGAATATTCTTCAATTTACCTCTAATAACCTGAAATTCCCTATATCGAGCTTTTAATGAAGCATCGAAAATTTCTAAGTCTTTTCTTACTTGCTGGCAAGCATAAATTTGTGTTTGTAAGCAAGGATTTTGCTGTCTAAGTTGCTGTTTTCTTCGATTTAATTTAATTTTTAATCTATAAATAGTTAAATGATGTGCAACTCTAGTTAAGACTTCTTCGAGTTGAAAGGGTTTGATGATAAAATCAACCCCTCCAGCTTCAAATGCTTTGCTTTTATCAATACCTCTACCCAAAGCACTTAAAAACATTACTGGTATATCTTTCATTTTGGGGTTTGATTTTAATATATGACATACTTCGTATCCGTCAATATCTGGCATTCTTATATCCAGCATAATCAATTCCGGTACTTGAATATCTATGCTTTTAAATGCGACATCGGCATTACTTGCCTGTCTAACTTGATAACCTTCTGATTCAAGAATAATAGACAAGACTTCTAAATTATCAGGTTGATCGTCAATTATAAGAATATCGGCTTTACAATCCATACTTTGCAATATTTTAGTCATACTCTATATGTTTTGATTTATATAATTTAGTTTTACTAACTATTAAGCCAAACTAAATAACAGGGAATATCAGTAAATTTGAAAGAAGTATATGGCAAAACACCTGTATTCACTTTCTTTTGGGATCGACAAGATAAAACAGGAATTAGTGACTTCTAAATTTTCCGTACATTCATCGGAAAGCATAATAACTCTATAACAGCACATCTATCCCAAGATAGATTAACTTTATACTATTTTAATAATTTTCTTTACTTTATAAAAATAGCTAATACTGCGAAGGTAATTCAATATGTTTAGCTAATGTGAACAGCAATTGTTATATCGTTTGTAAATTTTTATCGATCAATATACGAAAATCTAAAAACAACAGGACTTACGCAAAGCCCCCCAAATTAGCGGGGGGTTGGGGGGATCTAAACGTGTGGAATGCCTAACATACCATTGCGATTGCGTAAGTCCTGAACAATATAAAAGACTGCCTAATGACTTTATTCTGGTTAAATTTATTTAAAGACAGGTGACAAAAATAAATCCTTAATCTAGAACCAAAATACTATAAAATATTTTTATCCTTGAACAGATAATTAACTCATAATCATATGTATTACAAATTGCTTCAACCTAGCGATTTGCAACCTTTTCTTAATCAACCAGAAACCTTAATAAATAAAACTTTAGAATTTCAACTTGCTGCTGCAAATTATCTGCAAACTCCGATTAAACTTTTAAAAATATTAGTTAATCAAAGTTGTTATTCTCAAGTTGTAGAAGCAGCAAAATTACACGTTAAATTTGCTGGAGAGATTGGGGATAATTGGCGAGAGAAATTGCAGAATATAAAATAAAAAATGCACCATTACAGCAGAATGATAGATTAGTTGCAGAATTATTATAAATTGCTCCCGTTGAAGTGTTGACGGAGTTAGCGCAGGATGAAGAAGAGAAAATATAGTTGGCGATCGCCCGGAATTTAGCCGCACCTGGGGAAGTGTTGGATTTGTTGGTAAATTATGGTTGGGGAGAAGTGACGGAAAGTATTGCTAAGCATCCGAATGCTTCGGAAGATGCTTTGGTGAAGTTGCTTCAGAGGTATGAAGACTTTATCGAGGGGAGAATAAAACCGATTGATAACCTACCTCAACCATTAAAACTCATTCAAAATCCTGATACACCCAGTTCAGCTTTAGAAAAAATCGATTTAAATAATCTTCCTTCTCACTTTAAACAAAACGATAATTTACCAATTTTATTATCAGAATACGTTCAATCACAAACACCTTTCGTCAGATTTATCTGTTTAACACATCCTTTAATTCCAATTGAATTTCTTCAGCAACATTCCCAATCTTTGTTCTGGTGGGAACGATATGCTATTGCAATTAACTCCGCTACACCTTTAGAAAGATGATTAATCAAAAATATATTCAACCGATTTCACCACAGACAGCCATTAGTCAATGGATACTTGATGAATGGTTAAATCCAATTGAACCTTATAATATATATGAGCCAAGAAGTACTCAAAGAGATAAATTTTTAAATGTAGATTCAAAAGTAATCAGATATAAAGCATTTCAAAAACTATACGAGCTACTTAACTCTAAATTACAAAAACTAGATGCATTTATAGTTCTGAATTCTTTATATATTTTAGTTGGTGAAGTAATCGATAACGTCTGGCTAGTAATTACACCAAGTGCTGCACATCTATTAAATTTTCCTTACTGGATTACTTGCTCTAACTTTAAAATCGAAAAAAATAACTCTCAAAATACACTTCAGCTAGAATCTACAATAAAACACATTTTAAATTCACTAAGTTTCTTACAATTTTCAATGCCGATGGCAGATGGATTACACCGTTTTGACTATTACTATTCATATGCATTTGCAAAAACGAAAATAGCAGCTTTTATTCAAGCATTAAGCAAAAATAAAATTGTACAAGCAAAACAATTCATTAGCTTATCTTCCGACTATCGACAACATTTATATAATGGTGACAAACGAAGAAAAGCTATATATGTTCTCAACCAATTTTTTCAACAAAAACTATCAAACGTCAGCGTTTATTATTTCACAAAGTACGATAACGACTATACATATATAATCGGCGAAACATCTAATAAAAATTGGTTAGGAGTAAAACTCTCTAGGTCTTATAGATATTATTAATAGCTACCACAAATTATCAATGGTGCCTCCCCTACAAAATACAACCTCTTTCCCCCTCAAAAAACCTTTGCAAACCTCCGCGTTAACCTCCGCGCTCCTCTGCGTTTAAACCCCTTGGTGCGTGACGTTATAAACAAACTGCTAACTTCCTCACAACATTCTTCAAAACGTCACAGCACCCGACAAAATTCACAACCTCCGAATCCCTTCTTCCAATCCCCGACAAACTCCAGCCAAAAAATCTAAATCCAAAGTCTTAATCTTGTCGCTAGGTTTATGATAATGAGGATTTCGTAAAAACGAAGTATCTGTTACCATCATTGCCTTATATCCAGCATCCCAAAACGGCGCATGATCGCTCCTTCTCGTAGCAGAAATCATTTTTCCATTATTCGGAACAGGTAAAAATTCACTCTTCGTCCCCGACTTACGAAAACTGTTGCGAAGACGAAATAAATCGGGAAGCGTTTTCAAATTACCAATCAAAGCAATAAAATCACCCGTATCGGGATAAAACTTTTTCAAAGCTGAAACTGGATATTCTTGCGTCCCCGAATTGCGATCGCAGTAACCGATCATTTCCAAAGACATCATCAACCGCAACTTCTGCTTTTGAAGTACCAATTTTGCAACATAATCCTTACTACCCAAACAACCAGATTCTTCCATATCAAAAGCAACCAGTCGCAAAGGATACTTTGTTGGCTGCTTCGCAAAAATTCTTGCTAATTCTAATAAAACCGCCACACCGCTAGCATTATCATCAGCCCCTGGGCTTCCGGGAACGCCATCATAATGAGCCGCAATTAAAATTGGTGATAAATTGTCCTTCCCAGTTTTAAAATCTGGAGGTAAATTCAAGATGAGATTTTCATAAACTTTGCTACCAACATCAAAGGTGTGGATTTCCACACTTCCCCATTGTGAAAAATCAGCACGAATGTATTCTTGAACAAAGAAATGTCCTGCTGTTGCTAAATAAGCATCGCGCTCGCGTGCTATCTGGATCAGATGGGTTTCGAGTTGTTTTTTTAAATCCACGGATTAACTAGAAACTATGAAGGATAAAGGATAAAACTCGGATAAGCTATGAAAAATGATTTGTTTTTTCAAGTACATTTATTACTGATATTACCCAGCAAAGCCAAAAAATGGATTTGAACAGTTAATGGCTTGTCCGATGGATAATTTGATGGATAAATTAAATTATTTCAAACTTGATTGATTATTGATAATTTAGTTGACAATGTATTTCTCAACTGCAAGATACAATAAATCAAGCATTACTTCTAAACAAATATTTATAAGAGATTCTAGGAGAAGCGTAGGGCATGGGCAAGGTAGTAGGCATCGACTTGGGTACAACAAACTCTGTAGTCGCCGTTATGGAAGGTGGCAAGCCGGTGGTTATTGCCAATGCGGAAGGAATGCGAACCACTCCATCGGTTGTTGGCTTCAGTAAAGACGGCGAAAAGGTTGTTGGGCAGATGGCGAGAAGACAAACTGTCCTCAATCCTCAGAATACCTTTTTTGCTATCAAGCGGTTTATGGGGCGTAAATATTCGGAATTAACTCCGGAATCGAAGCGAGTTCCTTATACGGTACGTAAGGGGGAAATTGGCGAGATAAATATTGTCTGTCCCCGTGTAAAGAAAAATTTTGCGCCGGAAGAAGTTTCGGCGATGATTTTGAGGAAATTAGCCGATGATGCTAGTAAATATTTGGGAGAGCCTGTAACGGGAACAGTAATTACCGTTCCTGCTTATTTTAATGATGCTCAGCGACAAGCTACCAGAGATGCCGGAAGAATCGCTGGTTTAGAAGTATTGCGAATTCTTAACGAACCTACTGCCGCTGCTTTAGCTTACGGTTTGGATAAAGCTGATAGTGAAGTAATTTTGGTATTTGACTTGGGTGGTGGCACCTTTGACGTATCGATTTTGGAAATCGGCGACGGTGTATTTGAAGTAAAGTCTACATCCGGCGATACTCAACTGGGTGGAAACGATTTTGATAAAAGGATTGTCGATTGGTTAGCTGAGAAGTTTTTAGAAGATGAAGGTGTAGATTTAAGGCGCGATCGCCAAGCTTTACAACGTTTGATGGAAGCTGCGGAAAAGGCGAAAATCGAACTTTCGGCGGTTAGCGTTACCGATATTAATTTACCTTTTATTACTGCCGACCAAGATGGGCCGAAACATCTCGAAACTCGTTTAACGCGATCGCAGTTTGAAGCGATGTGTGACGATTTGTTGGGTAGATTGCGAGTTCCCGTTAAAAGAGCTTTGCGTGATGCTGGAATGACACCCAGAGATATTGAAGAAGTTGTACTTGTAGGTGGTTCAACCAGAATGCCAATTGTGGAAAAATTGGTAGAAGCAATGATTGGTTTGCAGCCGAATCAAAATGTTAACCCCGATGAAGTTGTAGCCGTTGGTGCTGCCGTACAAGCCGGTATTTTGGCTGGCGAATTGAAAGATGTATTGCTGCTTGATGTAACTCCTTTATCAATTGGCTTAGAAACCATTGGTGGAGTGATGAAAAAGTTAATTCCTCGCAACACAACAATACCAGTCCGTCGTTCCGATATTTTCTCAACTTCCGAAAACAATCAAAACACAGTAGAAGTACACGTAGCTCAAGGCGAACGGGAAATGGCCGCCGATAACAAATCCCTGGGAAGATTTAAGCTATACGGAATACCTCCCGCACCTCGGGGAATTCCGCAAATTCAGGTATCCTTTGATATTGATGCAAATGGAATATTGCAGGTAACTGCATTAGATAGAACTACGGGAAGAGAGCAAAGTATTACAGTTCAAGGAGCTTCCAACTTAAGCGAAGCCGAGATTCAGCAAGCAATTCGCGATGCCGAAAAATTTGCCGACGTAGACAGACAGCGTAAAGAAAAAATCGAAAAGCGTACCCGCGCCGAAGCATTAATTTTACAAGCCGAAAGACAGTTACGAGAAGTCGCATTAGATTTTGGAATGCAGTTTGCTCGCAATCGTCGTCAGCGAATTGATAATATTTGCCGGGATTTGAAAGACAGTTTGAAAGCAGATGACGATCGCGGAATTGACCAAACTTACGCCGATCTACAAGACGCATTATCCGATTTAAACAAAGAAGTTCGTCAGTACTATGCCGACGACGAAGAAGACGATTTATTTGGTACCATCCGCGACATCTTTATCGGCGATAAAGACGACGACGATTTCTACGATAAGGGCTACGGCAGAGGAGCCGATAGAGGTTACGGTAGAGATTCCGGCTTAGGCTATGGCAACAGAGATTATGACCGGGGTTACGGAAGAGATTATGACCGGGGCTATGGAAGAGAACCCGACGATAGAGGTTATGGAAGAGAACCCAACGATCGAGGTTATGGAAATGCCGATCGCGGTTACGGAAGAGATGCCGGTAGAGATAGCGGCTTAAGTTATAACGATGATTCCAACCGGGGTTACGCCAGAAATGACCGGGGAAGAGATAGAGATAAAAGAGATAGCGATCGCGGTTATGGAAGAGATAACAGCTATCCGAACTATGACAGAGATTATTCTTCACGCAAACCATCTAAACCCAGCTACCAAGACAATTGGGATGATGAGGATGACGATTGGCTCTAATATCTTTTAAATTAGCTTTCGCTCGGTAAATATAGGCTAATATACGGGCGGTTAACCCCGCTCTTAGTTATTTAACAATAAACTGATGAAATAATCCGGCTTTTAATATTAGACAAGAGTAAAAACTAGACATACAAACGCTTTTTGTTAATTTCTTAAAAACGTTTGATTTTTTATTTCTCGAAATGCATATTCTACTCAAATGAAAATTGTGGTTCAATATTACCCACCCCATACTCCCTTCTAATTAAAAACTTAAAAAGCCTACTATATGAGGAAAATCGAAAAGAAAAATAAAATTAAAATAACTTATTAATATTAACTATTCCCTATTCCCTACTCCCTATTCCCTACTCCCTCTTATAAACAACTAAACTATGCAAAACTTGCAGAATTTTCGCGATTACTACGAGATTTTAGCAGTATCTAAAAATGCTGCTAATGATGAAATAAAAAAAAGTTATCGCCGATTAGCCCGACAATATCATCCAGACTTAAATCCTGGTAATAAAGCCGCAGAAGAAAAATTTAAAGATGTAAACGAAGCTTATGAAGTCTTGAGCGACCCCAGTAAACGCGCTCAGTACGACCAATTCAGCGTATTTTGGAAGCAAAATGGCTTCGCTGGTTCAAAATCTTCCTCACGCAAAGCCTCGAATCAAACAAACGGTAGTCGTACTTCTGCCGATGTTAATCCTGCTAAATACGATAATTTTGATACCTTTATCGATCAAGTATTTGGCGTAAAAAATAAAGGCAATGCAGCCAGTAATTCTACTAACACTACAAAAACCGACCCGTTCAAGACTCCCAGAACAAAAGTTTCTTATACTCCAGGTGCGCGTCCAAATCGACGAGATATAGAAGCAAGATTAACTTTACCTTTAGAGAAAGCTTATCAAGGCGGCTTAGAAAGAATTCGTCTTGAAGATGGACGTTCTTTAGAAGTAAATATGCCTCCTGGAATGGTAACAGGACAAACTATTCGATTACGAAACCAGGGAATTAACGGCGGCGATTTATACTTAAAAATTACCGTACAGCAACATCATATTTTTAAAGTTGACGGCACCGATATATTCTGCCAAGTACCTATAACTCCTTGCGAAGCAGTCTTAGGAGGACAAGTAGAAGCACCTACTTTAGATGGATTAGTAAAAATGACTATTCCCCCAGGAGTTAGATCCGGACAAAGATTGCGTTTAGAAGGTAAAGGCTATCCCAACGAAAAAGGTAAACGAGGCAACCAACTCGTAGAAATTCAAATAATTACTCCTGCTCCCAAAAATATCAGTGATTCAGAACGCGAACTTTACGAAAAGTTACGAGAGATTGAAACTTTTAAACCTCGTAAAGATTTGCTGAGATGATTTATGAGAAAATAGCTCTATACCTTATGGGGAGCCAATACAGTCTCGAAAATTATATTTACAAATATTCAAATATTGATGAAAACAAGAAATTCATATCTTGCAACCAAAAGATAGTTTTAAAATATGAGAAAAAACTGTTTGCAAGGTAACGAACAAAGCCGTGAATCAAAATGGGACAAAACTAAGCCGAGGTGAAGCAACCTACTATTCTTTATTAGGTTTGCATCCAGCAGCTTCGGTAATCGAAATCCGTCATGCTTACCGAGAGCTTAGCAAACGCTATCATCCCGATACTACAGATTTACCTACAGGAGTTGCTATTGTTAAATTTCAAAAACTCAACGAAGCTTACGCAACCCTAAGCAACCCACAAAAACGTTTAACTTACGACCTGAAAATCGGCTATTCTCGGTTTGGAGTGATTCAACCACCTTCCGACTTAAATCATCCGGTTTCTGGAAATCGATATACATCTAAATCGGCTTACCTCGATCCTACCGATCGCCCCCTCTCACCCGGAGAGATTTTTGCTTTATTTATTTTAGGATTAACTTTTTTAGGATGTTTACTGCTAGTAATCGCTGTCGGTTTAACCAGAGGTGATACAGCTTTTCAAACAACTTTAGAGCAGCCCAATATTATAATACAGCAGCAAGCAATCAACTCAAATAAACCAAATATCGTAAATAAATTTAATAATTAATTTCAGGTCAAAGGTCAAAGGTCAAAGGTTAAAGGTTGAATAACTCCTAATAACTAACAACTAACAACTAACAACTATCAACTAACAACTATCAACTAACAACCAACCGTATTATGTATCTTTTAAATTCAGAAACTCCACTGTATAATCACCCACTTCCTCAAATTGAGCAATGGCTAGAAAATAGGGGCTGTCAGCAAGACTCAAAAATATTACATTTGTGGCGCATACAAAAACCCGCTTGGGAAGCGGAAATCTGGCTTGACGTTGAAGAAATCACCGTGCGATATCTTAATGCAGGAGAAAAAGAAGAAGATATCCAGCGCTCGTTTAAATACTCTTTAAGTCGCCAGGATGTAGAAGAAGCGATTTTCTGCGGGCCGTAGGAGAGAGGGGGATGGGGAGATGGGGGAGAGGGGGGAGAGGGGGTAGAGGGGGAAGATGGGGAGAATAACTCTTAACCTAATTACCAATTACAAATTACCAATTACCAATTACCAATGCCCCATGCCCTATGCCCAATCCCCAATCCCCAATTTTTAAACTTTCCCAAACCTTCTTTCTCTTTTTTGATAGGCTAATAATGCTTTTTTAAATTCATTACGGTCGAAATCTGGCCACAATGTATCTGTAAAATATATTTCTGAATAAGCTGCTTGCCATAAGAGAAAATTACTTAAGCGCATTTCTCCGCTGGTGCGAATAATTAAATCTGGATCGGAGTTTCGGGTAGTGTAAAGGTGATGTTCAAATGTCGCTTCATCTATTTGATCGGGTTGGAGCAATCCTTTGTCTACTTTTTCGGCGATCGCCCGACAAGCTTGAAGAATTTCTTGTCTACCTCCATAGTTGGTGGCGACGTTAAAATCAATTCCGCAATTGTCTTTGGTTTCTTCCATCGAACGGCTAATTTCTGCTTGTAAGGCGTTTGGCAAAGCTTTTAAATTGCCTACAAAACCAATTCTGACGTTCTCTTTTAACATTTCTCGCAGTTCTTGACGCAAAACTCGCTGGAACAAAGTCATTAAAAATTCGACTTCTTCTTGCGGTCTACCCCAGTTTTCGGTAGAAAAAGCATAAGCAGTCAAGGCTTTTATTCCCCAATCTTTGCAGCAGCGGAGCAAATCCTTAAGAATATCAACTCCGTGCTTGTGCCCCATAATTCTGGGCAAACCTCTACGTTTAGCCCATCTACCATTGCCATCCATGATTACGGCAACGTGCTTGGGTAATAATTCTTTTTTTAAATCGCTTGGCAAATATTCTAGATTTGTTGATTGTGCTGTCATTTTTTATCCCGAGAAGCGGTCGATGGTAAACCGAGTAAACGTGAAATTAATGCTCTAGACTTACTACGAAGTTGACGACCCAAACTAAATAAACCGGGGGTAATAGCTTCCCGATCCACTGTCGGAGAAAATAGACTCTCTAAGGAATCTCTCAATTTTGTGATTGTTAACGGTCTATTTAAAGTTCCCCTTTCTGCAAGAGAAATAGAACCTGTTTCTTCCGATACAACGA
>CAYMZW010000093.1:0-17902 GCA_964395005.1 uncultured Rivularia sp. | reverse complement strand
GATGGTGTTAGGCAACGGATGGTGTTAGGCAACGGATGGTGTTAGGCAACGGATGAAGTTAGGAGTTAGGAATTAGGAGTTAGGAATTAGGAGTTAGGAATTGAGAGTTAAGAATTAGGAGTTGATTAAGAACTGTTCACTGTTCACTGTTCACTGTTCACTGTTAACTGTTCACTGTTCACTGTTAACTGTTAACTGATTACTGTTCAACTGACATCGCTAAAATGCTGACAAAAAGTAAAGGAGCAACCCCTTGAAGTCCACTATGTAGAAATAAACAAAAGAATAAATAGGGGAAGATAAACTTATAATTTTGTGGAGTATAGTATCCACCCACTATTTTTATGATAGCGCAGAAGTAAAGTATTCCTAATGGAATGCCTATATAAGCAATTACTTCTAAGAATGAATTATGAATTAAAGAACCAACGCTTTTGAATACCTCCTCGTATTTATCTGCATAACCTTTTAATGCTAAAGTCCAATCATTTTGGTAGGATGTAATTAAAAAGCGGTTAGCTTCAAATCTTGCTAAATTTGATGTATCGTTAAAAGAAAATAAACGGTTTGCACTTGTATCGTATGTGTAACCAATTTCAACAAAATTTAAGAAATATTCTCCGATTAAAAATCCCAAAAGATTTGACAATAGAAAGAAAACAGTAAAGTTTATTTGACTGGCGATTCTGATAAATTTATTCCCGCATAAAATAATTAGTAAATAAATTAGCAGGCTGAAAAAATAATTCCTGCTTAAGAAAAATGCTGTAGAGACTAAGGCTAAAATAATACCTGGTTTGAATTTAGCTTTACATGAAATAAAAAAGAATAATAACATGAATAAACCAGATACATTCGGATCTCCATTACTTAAAGAAACTCTGGCGCTACCATCAAACTCTACTCTTCTATATATTGCCATTTGATAGATTAAAGTTACGGTTGCTAGCCAGCATAATCCGATTAGATAGCTGCGTTTAATGCGTATTTGCGGACAACCGCTGAAACCAATAACCATTAAGCAGATTGGTAAACTATATCGAAATAAATGATATGTTGAACCATTAATAAAGGTAATAATCAAAATTGAGCATACAAGTAAAATATCTATAATTAATAATTGAGTTTTATAGAAAAAAAGTTGTATTAATAAAACAATCGCCAGTAAAGGCAAAAATATTTTAGCGTGGGGAAGTTCTACATTGTAAGGAAATAGATATAATATTAATACTGTATAAAAAATTAATGTATTAAAAAAATAATTGGTTTGTGGCTGTTGAGTGTTTACGTTAATATTCACTTGATGCTCCCACGGAATATATAATAATTGGGAATTGGGAATTGGGGATTGAGGATTGGGAAAAAATTAATACTACAAAGCTTTTTGATTGATTACTTCACCAAAAAGTTGAGAGTAACGTCTTGCTTGTAATTCTAAATTAAATTCTTGCTCTACCTTTTCACGAGCGCGATCGCGAATTTTTTGCGGATAATTATTCGACAATATCCAACTAATACCCTTAGCTAAACTTTGTACTTCAAAAGCTTGAGCTAAATAACCGTTGACTTGATGTTCAATCATATCGGGCATTCCTCCAATATTGAAAGCAACGCATGGAGTACCGCAAGCTAAAGCTTCCATCACGGTATTGGGCAAATTATCTTGAATTGAAGCAGCAACAAAAACATCTGCTGCGGCATAAATTAGTGCCAAAGATATATCATCATGGAGATTACCTATATAATGACATTTGAAATCGGAAATATCTCGTTCGCTGGGTTGTAAGGAACCAAAAATAACTAATTCTACCTTATTTTTATAACCCGTTTGGCTTAAAATTTGTAGAGCTTCTTCAAGTAAATTAATTCCTTTCCTTCTGTAATTACTTTTTGCAGCACCGCATAAAATTAACTGTTTATCTACAGGAAGATTCAGCCATTTTCTCGCGGTATTTTTGTCAATTGGTTTATATTTTTGAATGTCAATCCCGTTAGGAATTACCTCTATAGGATAATTTTTAAATAAAGAACTTTGTCGTGCCTTTTTGGCTAACCAATGACTGGGAGTGACAATTGTTAAATTGAGATTTTGCCATGCTTTAGCTTTACGTTTCCATACCCAGCGCGATAAATCTTGCTCTTTTTGGGAATCAAGTTGAATGCAGCTGCCGCAATTTTTAATGTAGCGATCGCACTCTAAACTATAATGACAACCTCCCGTAAAAGCCCACATATCATGTAAAGTCCAAACTAATGGTTGTTTAAATTTAGCAATGCTTTCAATTCTAAGATAGCCACAAGCCCAGTGGATATTTATTACATCTGGAATTATATCCGGAGACAGATGCTTTATTTTAGATTCAATGAAATCTGGAAACCATTGTGGAGAAAAAGTCCCATAATCATGTTTTGGATAAAATTTTAATGGTAAATTATCTAAAGTAGGTCGCATTTGATTAAGCAGCTTTTCTAACTTATTCGTATTCCCAATAACGCTATAATCACTACTAGTTTTATACTCAACTAACATTCGCGAATTTACATTTATATCCTTCAATCCATCATGCAAGCGAAATGCCGCACGAGCTGCTCCACCACTAATATCAAAAGTACTCAGGATTAAAGGATTCATTATCAAATAGTTGTTAGTGGTTAGTTGTTAGTTGTTAGTTGTTAGTGGTTAGTTTTTATGTAATTTTTGACTTTAACAACAGATATCTTCAATAATTATCAATTAACTCCTAACTCCTAACTCCATCCGTTGCCTAACTCTATCCGTTGCCGCCACTCCATCCGCTACCAAACTCCATCCGCTACCAAACTCCATCCGCTGCCGCCACTCCATCCGCTGCCGCCACTCCATCCGTTACCAAACTCCATCCGCTGCCGCCACTCCATCCGTTACCAAACTCCATCCGTTGCCAAACTTCTTCACACTTTTCTCGAACAAAAAGCATAACTATCAAATATTCCATAGTTTCTATCTAAATAGTTGGAAAAATCTACTGTAGTTTCAAAACCAATTTTTTCTAATATTGCAAAAATATCGATTCCAAATGTTCTGTATGCGAGGATTTTTCCGCGAATTTTGTCTCCATGATACTCTGGGGGTAATAAATGAATATCTTCAACTCCCGATGTGTCAACACGAACTAAAGTAGGTTTATCAAAAAAGCAGGGAATGGTAAAAATATGATATCCACCTGTTTTTAGTACGCGATATACTTCTCGAAAAGCTTTTTCATAATCTCTGATATGCTCAAATACATCTTCTGTAATTACTACATCAAACTTTTCGGAAGCAAAAGTTAATTTTTCTAAGTCTTGACAATATACTTGTTTGCGAATTTCTGTTCCTATTTCAACGTTGGGTATATAGTTAGAGCAGTAATATGATGTGGCTGAATGCAAAGCTTGATAAAAAGCATCGTTTATATCGGCGTTGTAGATGTTTAATTTATTTAAATAATCTAAATTCTTATTTGATGATTCTGCAAGACTATAAATATTAGGAATAGCTTTATTAATAACTTTATTAATAACTTGATTAATCAATAATTTAGCTACGTGTCTTTTTCGCGATGAACTTTTGCAAAAAGGACAGTACATATTATTCCGAACTGTTTTTACATCAATGCAGATGAAAATAGTAGATTTACCACATATATTGCATTTTCCAACTTGATGAAATCCTAAGTTTTTAATTGCAAGCGTAGCTGCTCTACCTACTTCCATGATTCACCTCATTTCAAATTTAGGGTGTAGATTTTCTTTCGATCAAATGATTAATCCTGAATAACTATTTTCCACCTGTAATGCTCGTTGCAATGCCAGGTGAAACGTTAAGTAATTGTTGTTCTGTATTCGTAATTTTTCTAACTTCTGCTAAACTCCAAGGAAACCTTCCTACCAAGCTCATATCACCTTGGAGTACATTAAATAACTGGGGTAATTTGCTCAAACCATCCAAATTCAATTCTTTTAGATTTGCGCCAAATTGGTAGATGCAAAATAATTTACCTCCTTTACCAATGCACCATTGTGTTTTTAATATCGGTTTGTGAAAGTAAAGCTTAATTAATAAGGCTAAAGTTATAAATACCGGAGCAAGTATAATTATTAATATTAAGGCTGCAAAAATATCTAAGCATTGCTTTATAAACCAATTGAGCCTATCAAAATTTTTAAGGTTTTTATTAGAGTTTTTATAAAAATTATCTTTCTTAGATAATCGTAAAAACGCTGTCTTTCTTAATTTTTTACATTGATTAGCCCAAATTTTAAGCTTTTCTAATTCAATGCGTGAATCGATTTGTACTATTGTGGCAGGAGAAAATCTTAGCCAGTCAGCTAAAAATGCTTCGCTTCTATTAGAAAGTAGATGCATATGCTTTCGTTTACAAGTTAGTTTGACTAATAGCTTTTTTCCCTTTAGTTTGATTTTATATCCCAAATCATCATTACTATAATTATTATTGCAATCGATCCAAAAATTGTTCTCGGTAAAAGATTTTTCTTCCATTAACCGATCTGAATCATTATATGATGCCAAACTTACTGATGTTAGTATTTGCTCAATAACCATAGCTAAGAATCAATAATTACCAATCATTAATAATAGGTAGTACTAAAGTATTGCGGGAGTTTTAAATGAATTTTTAGCGGCAAAATAAATCTTGTTGTTTCTTACGCTTCCACCTTCGAGATTATAAATATGTTTAAATATCTAATCGCGAAGCGCTACTGCAAGCAGATTAAAGTTCTCTGAGCAATATTCTTAAACAGTTTAGATTTTCGTAAGTATTAATACTACTATTTTATCCTATTTTCATTAAATATTAGTCTAATCATAAGTTTATTTACCTAATTAAGTCAACTTACTTATTGATAAGATAGTGGTCTAATTTTAAGAATTTCTCATTTTTTCTATAGATAAGAATCTAAATCTAAAGTAATTTTGCTTATCCCAATGTTCTATATTATACTTTTTATAAAAAATATTTAAGTTGTAGTTCAGCAGCGATAGTAAAACAGCAACTACATCTAATTATCCTACTTAGCCTTAAATACAGCGATTACCGTATTTTAAAGCTTTGCTTAACGCCTTTTTAAAAATTGGTACTTGTCTTTTGCTTGATTTGCTTTTACAGACAAGTATTGGTAGTAAAATCAGTCCTTAAACAGAATTAATCTAGAACTAGGAAAATGTGCGGTATAAATTTTAATCTATTGTAATTCAATATTTAAATAGAAAATATTTATCCATAAATCGTGGTAATTCTTTTTATTGCATAAATTGTCATTAGTTTTTGATATATCACAGACAAGCCTGATATAATCTGCGGATTAAAAAATCTCTATTATAGTTCAAGCACAGACATTTATACCGTGCGATTGAAGATATTTAATAATAGCTATTGCAAAAGTTATATAGGCAAATCTACAACTTTCGGTGGATGTAATGTATACATAAATAGCATTTTAATTTAATCCTAAAGAATTTTACTTTTTAAAAAAATAAAATCCGAAAAATCCCCAAAATAAGTTAAAATCTTTACTCTAGTTGCAATTCACTATTAGATAATTTTGCACGGGAGTTGTTAAATTGATCTAGCCTAAAAAACACAAAATACTAAGTCTGTTGTTACTAGCTGCATTGCCTTGATGCAGATACGGGTGCGTTTATGATAATGGCAAAAAGTGATATAGCTTTTGTAATAGTTTCTTATAATTCAGCCAGAACTTTGGGGGGTGCTGTTGAATCATGCATTGAAGTTGTTGAGACTTTATATCTAGGAAGGGGTAAAGTTATTGTGTATGATAATGCCTCTAAGGATAAGTGTCCGCAAATTCTGGATGATTTTACTCGGAGATATCCACATATATTTATAGCTAAAAAAGGAGAAGTCAACCTGGGTTTTGGGGTTGCCAATAATAAGGCTGTTGCTGCAATACCAAGTAAGACTTATGTTTTAGTAAATCCCGACGTAACATTTAAACCAGAAATAATATCTCGTTTGGAAGCAACTTTAAATTCCCAAACAAATATCGCAATTGTTTGTCCTAAATTACTTTATGTTGATAAATCAGTTCAACCTTCAATTCGCAGATTTCCTACGTTTAATTTTTTGTTATGCAAGTATTTATTAGGAGAAAAGTTGCAGAATATCTTGTGCCCATTTGATTATTATTATGCTGGTATGCCTCCTCCGAAAAAAGCGATAGAAATTAATTGGGCGATTGGGGCTTTCATGATGGTATCTGGAAAGTATGTCGAGCGTTATGGTTTATTTGATGAACGATTTTTCTTATATTTTGAAGATGTCAGTTTATGTGTAGATGCTTGGCAAAATGGTTATAGAGTGTTATTTCAACCAGAAGTATCTGCACTGCATTTATATCAACGTTCGAGTACTCGTTCAAAGTTTAACCATCTAACGCTAATACATATTATTTCTGCTTTAAAATTTTTTGCTAAGTATAAACCTTATCGAAAATCTTGGCAGTTGATTAGCTTGATATTTAAAGTGAATTCCAAATTACAAAATGGTTGGCGTTTCTTTGTATTGTCTAAATTTGATAAGTTACAGCGCTCATAAAATTTGGCAAAATTCACTAGGTAAAACATCAAATAATAATGTATAATAATTTTCTCTTATCTATTAACTAATTTCCGTCTGTCGAATTTTATAACTCTAATTGTATTGAGTTACCACAGCAGGCGATTCGCTCATCATAAATTAGATATATATGCAAATTAAGCTACCAATTGTTATTCGTAATTTTTTTATCACTACTAGTTTTCGGCAAGAAAACTCTTTGATTGTACGGGCATTTAAACCTTTCTTACGCACTGCAATTATAGCCGTATTTTTTACGATTATGGCAGCGGTATTAGAAGCATTAGGTATCGGTTTGATAGCGTCTTTGCTGCAAGGATTAACTAATCCAGAACGCCCACCTTTGCAGACTGGCATTGAATGGTTTGATATTCGGTTTTTGGGAACCAAAGTTGTTGCTCAAGAACGTATTTGGCGTATATCTGGTTTAATTTTATCTACTGTTTGGGTGAGAGCAGTTTTCAGTTATTTTGGGCGTTACTGCGCTAAATTATGCGAAATTGGATTAGTCGATACTCTCCGCAAACGAATATTTAAACAGTTTCAAAGTTTTAGTCTTTCATACTATACTCAAAAGCGTTCGGGAGAATTAATAAATACTTTTTCTGCTGAGGTTAGTCATCTGAGCTTTGCTTTTAACGAACTGATTAATTTTGTCACAAAAAGCTGCGTAATCATAGCTTATACTTGCGCGATGTTCGTTATTTCTTGGCAGCTAACTTTAGTTACAGTACTTCTTTTTAGTTTACTGGCAGCAGCTGCATCAAATTGGATTCGTAGAGTCCGTCAAGCTAGTTTTGAAATGACATCTACTGGTGGAGAATTAGCCGCAAAAACCACAGAATTTGTTGCTGGTATACGCACGGTACAAGCATTTTGGACTCAAGAATTTGAAAGCAAACGTTTTTATGAAGTAGCACAAAAGTTTGCTAATGCTTGGTTGAGAGCTAGTACTATTAGCGGGCTTTTACAACCTTTGATGGAAGCTTTAGCTACGACAATTTTAGTAGCAATGATTTTGGTTGCAGTTTCTACACTCATATCAAGTGGAATTCTTAATGTAGTTTCTTTGTTAGCTTTTTTGTTTGCGTTATTTCGCTTGCTACCGATTATCGCTCAGATGAATAGTTCTTGGGGTTTGATTGCGATGAATTCTGGAGCTTTAGGAGCCGTCGAAGAACTTTTAAGAACTGACAATAAAGCTTATTTAACTGATGGTACAAAAAAATTTCCCGGTTTAAAGCAAGCTATTGAACTTGTAAATGTTGATTTCGGTTACGACAACAGGCAATTAGTATTGCACAATATTAATTTAACCATCGAACGCGGTCAAACGGTAGCTTTAGTAGGTGCTAGCGGTTCGGGAAAAACAACTTTAGCGGATTTATTAGTTCGTTTTTACGATCCTACTTCTGGGAAAATATTAATCGATCGAGTTGACTTGCGCCAATACAGCCTTAGTTCGTTACGGAACAATATTGCGGTGGTAAGTCAAGATACTTTTATATTTAATACTTCAGTACGAGAAAATATCGCTTACGGTTTAGAAAATATAAATGATGAAGCTATTTTTAAAGCAGCTAAAGGTGCAAACGCTTCGGAATTTATTTCACAATTACCCCAAGGTTTCGATACAAAACTTGGAGATAGAGGAGTACGTTTATCCGGGGGGCAAAGACAGAGAATAGCCATTGCTAGAGCTATGTTACGTAATCCAGACATTTTAATTTTAGATGAAGCAACCAGCGCCCTCGATTCTGTTAGCGAGCGTCTGGTACAGCAGTCTTTAGAAAAATTGACTCATGGAAGAACTGCGATCGCGATCGCCCATCGACTTTCTACTATTTTTAAAGCTGACAAAGTTATAGTTCTTGAACAAGGGCGCATTGTAGAACAAGGAGGTTATCAAGAATTACTTAATCGTAAAGGCAAACTTTGGAAATATCATCAAACACAGCATCAGTTTAATGAAAATGGGGAATAGGGCATGGGGCATGGGGCATGGGTAATGGGTAGTAGGTAATGGGTAATAGGTAATAGATCAAAAATAAATTTATAATCCACTCTAAAATCCTTCTCTAATTCCTAACTGTCAACTTCTAACATCCAATTCCCAATGCCCAATGCCCAATTCCCAATTCCCAATTATTAATTATTATGAAAATTGCAATTTGGGGTTCGTATAATTATGGTAACTATGGCGATGATATTATGGCAATTCAATTTGCTAAGTATCTCAAAAGTCTAAATGTTGAGCCTGTTGTTTATAGATTAGATAAACAGTTAGCACAACGCTATCAACTTCAAACTACTGATTCTTTGAATGAACTTCTTAGCGATGCAAAATTTTGCATTATTGGTGGTGGTGGATTTCTTGTCGAAAATTTTTCTGCACCCTTTGAAGAAGATTTTCGCCGCTTACATCAAGTTAGCATTGAGAAAAATTGTCCAGTATATCCTTTAACTATCGGTGGAGAAGGGTTGGGAAAAAATGCTTCGCTTTCATACTGGAGACGAGAATTTTTTCGAGGAGATATGTGTCAATCTTGTACCGTCAGACTCGAATCGGATAAAGCTTTAATCAACCATTTCGGAAAAGAAGCTTTTTATTATCCCGATATGTTGCTCTGTGTAGCCGAATTTTGGCAAATTAAAAGCCCAATTAAGCAAAATAATACCGATCGCAAGACTATCAATGTTGGCATCAATATTCCTAATACTTTACAGTGCAAATGGCTGGCTTTTCAACTTGGTATTATCGCATCTATCAGAAGAGATATTGTTTTCCATTTTATTAAAACATATTTACCATCATCATCTATAGATAGTGAGTTGCGACCCAAACAACTATCTAGTAATATCAAATATCATGTGTATACAGATCCTGAGTCAACACTTGAATTTCTTGCGACCCTTGACTTAGTTGTCTCATACAAATTACACCTAGGATTAACAGCACTGGCATTAGGCGTACCATTCTACAGCTTGGGCGGTTCTGGTAAAGCAAAAGCTTTTTTAAATAGTATAGGTGCGGATTTTGCTGTCTGGAATCCTGGAGATAAGCGATTTAAAATTGCTGCTTTTTTGTCCAATCCTCAAAATATTCTCCAAGCAAAAAATAAATTTAATTTTACTATAATAGATGAATTAATTTTGAACAGTTGGGGCCACTTAGATTTCTTAAACAAGCTAGTAAAGAATATTAATTCTTCTTTGAGATAATTATATTCAAGCTTATTAATTTATACAGCGTTATTACCGATACCGAGATAATATTATACTGAAAATTCGGATTCATAGAAACATTTATAGGCTTTATTTTTAAAAAATATCTGTGGGGGATAGGAAACAGGGAATAGGGCTTTTTTTTTTAATAAATAGTTTCACAATTGGGTAGATAATTATAATTTTGAGGGCTTATATGTGATAGATTATTTATCTAAAACGCAATTGAATTGTTTTTTGTAAGAGCAAATCGGGGTGTATTAAAATGTTTAATTGTTTTGCTGAATTGAAGAAAATTAGTGTTTCGATTTGAGAGGTATGACTGTGGTGGTTGACACTGGTCTAGAGCATGGGCAAATGGTAATTGCCTCCCCACAAGAAGCTGTTAATATTAGGCAGCTATCTACCATAATATATCGCCGACGCTGGCTAATTTTTGGTGTCGCAAGCATAGTAATGTCGGTTGCAACTCTTTTATCTGTAGTTATCAAACCGATGCGTGAAAGCTCAATGCAAATGTTAGTCAGTTCCAATCTTTATCAAAGTACAAAAAATTATAATAATCAAAATAGTTTAAATAATGATTTTACTGATTCCAATATTGAGGTGGTAGATTATACTGCTCAGCTACAACTGATGCAGAGCAAAAAATTAATTGCTAGAGCAGTTGAAATATTGCATCCGAGATACCCAGATATCACAGTAAAAGATATTAAAGGAAAAAAAGGTGAAAAAGCACCATTAAAAGTTACCCAGTTGCAAATAGGAACGGGAACTAGGAAAGCACCTTCGGAAGTATTTGAAGTATCTTTTAAAGATAAAGACCCATTAAAAGCGAAAAGAGTACTTGAAGCGTTACAAATAGTTTATCAAGATTTTAATAAACAACAGCAAAAAGATCGTTTATCGAAAGGTTTAGCTTTTGTCAACGAAAGACTTCCCAGAATTCAACAGCAGGTAATCGAAGCAGAGACAAAGTTAGCGAGCTTTCGTAAAAGGAACAATATAGTTGATCCGCAGGTACAAAGTACAATTCTTTTAGAATCGATCGCCGCAATCAAAAAACAGCTTGATACTACCACCGCTCAACTTAAAGATGTACAAGCTCGTTACAGTAATTTAGAGCAAAAAATAGCCGCACGCCCTAAAAATGCTTTGGCATCTTCGCGTCTGAGTCAGTCAACTCGTTATCAATCGCTGCTCGATGAGATTCAGAAGACAGAATTGGCTTTAGCAGAAGAAAGACAGCGATTTACCGATAATTCTCCCACCGTACAAAAACTGGTACAACAGCGTCAAAGTCAACTGGCTTTGTTGCAACAGGAAGCCGGGAGAAGTTTGGGAGATAAAGCAGCTGCCAACAATACAGCACAGCCACTATTAACAAAAGGGCAGCTTGCAGGAGTAGATTTAAAGCTAGTCGAAGATTTAATTAAATTGCAGACAGAAGCCTTGGGTTTGCAAGCAAATCAACAAAGTTTGATGGAATCTGAAAGACAATTGCGTTTTAAGTTGAATCAATATCCTGCTTTAATTGCAGAATACAACCGTTTGTTACCAGAAGTAGAAACCTCTCGTAAAACCCTCGCACAATTAATGGAAGTGCGTCAGAATTTAGCGCTTAAAATTGCTCAAGGCGGTTTTGATTGGCAAATACTTGAAGAGCCTGAATTAGGAACTAAAACTGGTAGCTCTAGATTGTTATTTTTGTTAATAGGTGCAGTTACTGGTTCAATTTTAGGTATCGCCGCCGCTTTAATTTTGGAACTATTTAATGACACCATTTACACTGCCGAAGAATTAACCAAGTTTACGAATCTGCGTTTGCTTGGTAAAATTCCCAAACTCCCACCACCTCGCCGAAGCAAAAAACTCTTAGGTTTACCACTTTCATTCAGGCGTAAGCTAAAAAATCCCTATTCTTCTTTTTCCGAGGCGATCGCTCATTTGCCTTCCCATGAAACCTTGGATATGGCTTACCAAAATATTCAAATATTAAAGTATCCACTGCACTGTCAATCATTGATGGTAACTTCAGCTTCTAGCGGGGAAGGAAAATCAACTTCAACATTGGGATTAGCCGTAAGTGCAGCTAGAATGCATACTAGAGTTTTAGTCATCGATGCCAACCTACGAAATCCTTGCTTGCATTCAATTTTAGAACTTTCTAACGATTGGGGATTATCTTTATTATTATTAGAAGAGATAAATAGTAAAGTCAGCGATTACGTGCAGCCCGTTCATCCTGCCATAGACGTTTTAACCGCAGGACCAGTACCAGATGATACGGTTAAGCTACTTACTTCAGGACGAATGAAAGAACTCTTAGAAATATTTACCCGCAGCTACGATCTAGTACTGATAGATGCTTCTTCGATTTTAGATACCGTAGACGCAAGAATTATAGCTTCCCTATGCAACGGTATCATAATGGTAGGACGCATAGGTAAAATCAAGCAAACCGAATTAATTCAAGCTACAGAAATTTTACATAGTTTGAATTTAGTAGGAATTATCGCTAATGAGGCAACTAAATCGCAGAAAATCTATGTTTGAAATACATTCATCCGTCGGAATTAACTAAGAGTGCTAGTAGTGAGTGGTCTGTCCCATAAATTTTGATAGGTTTGTAGTAGGCGATTTATCGCTCTTCTCCAAGGATTAAAATCCTTACTACAAACCCCTAATAAAAATTGATAATTGATGATCCACACCCTCCGGGTGAAAATTGTTAACTGATATTATCGATTTCTCGCATATCGGGGACGGCAGGGAGTACCCCAGCAAACCTGTCCGTCTGGCATATCAGTCAAAACAGTACTGCGAGCGCCAACCACAGCATTTGCTCCAATTGTGACTCCAGGCCCCACAAAGCAATCTGTAGCAACCCAAGCTCCGTTACCAATTACAACCTTTCCCGTTTTTAAACCGAAGGCTGGATCTTTGATATCATGGCTACCAGTACAGATATAGCTTTTCTGTGAAACTACGCAGTGAGTTCCGATGTTAATTTCGTCGATACTATATAAAACGACATCATCACCAATCCAACTGTAGTCACCAATAGTCACTTTCCAGGGATAGGTAAAACGAGCCGTAGGACGGATTAATACACCTTTACCAATGCTTGCGCCAAATAAACGTAACAGCGTGCAACGCATACCGCTCATATTATGAAGAGTTAGCGGAAAGGTAATAGCCTGTACAAACCACCAGAAAAATATATACCAACCCGCACGTCCTCGATCGAAGTCAGATTGGTCGTATTTACGTAAATCTACAAAAGGTTCGGCATTTAATGTTGTGGAAATTGGGTATTGAGCATTGGGCATGGCGAATTGGGCATGGAGAATTGGACATGGGAAATAGTTAGGAGTTAGGAGTTAGGAGTTAGGAGTTAGTAATTACCAATTACCTATGCCCCATGCCCCATGCCCCATGCCCCCTTTTTATCAAGTTGCAGACTGACTAACCTTTGCAGCAATCGCGGGTTGTGGGTTTTTTGAAGCGTTTACGGTGTTTAAACTACCGCCGCAGCTACGCAATTCGTAGAGCTTTACGCCAATTTGATATTCGTATTGACTCAAAAGTCGTCCGTAAGTATATCCAGCTTTTCCGTCTAGGAAACCGCGCTGAATTATATAGAACAAGATAAAGCGTAAAAATGGTTTAAATGGTAATCTTACCCAGATTTTCTTTAAAAAACGCTTGCGCTGTACTGCATCACCAAATAAACTTGCGCCGATGGTGCCATCATCGCCTTTACCCGTAAGTAAATTATAGTAAACGCGAGCTTCCCAATTTGAATAACGATTGTGTCTGGCTAACCAGTGGTAAAGATCGCGGAAATCTTCGTGAAGCATATCTTCTTTTAGATATCCGACTTTACTAGTTAAAACAACGTGTTCGTGAACTTCGTTATCACCTGTATTAGGAATATCTTCAGTATTAAGGTTTTCGTAGCGGCCTTCTTTATGCTTGAATAAACGCAAGTTCCAATCGGGATATTTTCCACCGTGACGAATCCATTTACCCAAGAAAAATACGCGGCGATTTAGATAATAACCACCGTATTCTGGATTTTCGATGGCTTGGGCAATTTCATCCCATAATTCAGGGGTAATGCGCTCGTCACAATCAACTATCAATACCCATTCATTGCGGAAAGGTAAGTTTTCTAAAGACCAATTTTTCTTTTTAGGCCAGCCTCCCTTAAATTCAAACTGTACTACTTTTGCACCTAAATTTTCCGAAATTTCAATGCTTCTATCGCTACTTTGAGAATCTACAACAAAAACTTCATCTGCTCTGGCGACACTAGCAAGACAAGCAGGTAAATTTGCTTCTTCGTTCTTCGCCGGGATCAAAACCGAAACTGGTATTTTAGAAGACATATAATTATATTTTAGTTGTTATTTGTTAGTTGATAGTTGTTAGTTGATATTTGGTAGTTGGTAGTTATTAGTTGGTAGTTGGTAGTTGTTATTTGGTAGTTCTTGAATTAATCAACAACTATCCACTATCAACTATCCACTATCCACTAACTATTTTTTTTTGATAGAAGTCCCTGAATAGCTGCGTTTAAATAACCTATTTGACCGTAAGCATAAACAAGGTTATCAAAACGTATCGCTGGGTCGGAATAATGTTGCAATGCTTTATATAAACCGCGTATAAACCGTTCGCCACCGCGCTGTAATTGCCCGGTACCGGCTCTACCAGCTAATTGTTCTCGGTAACATTCGCTTATACCTTGCCACCAGCCCCTACTGATAAACCAGGAACGCTTAAGACGCTCCTTTGAGACATTATGAGCGGCTAAAGCATCGGGAAGATAAGCAACTTCCCAACCCTTTTCCAAGGCTAATTCGGTCATTTGCAGTTCTTCGTTGGAAAGTAAGTTTTTACCTACTCGTCCGAGATTGATGTCAAAACCTCCAATTTCTTCCAAGAAACTGCGCCGTAGCGAATAATTTAAACCTCTAGGAGTATCACCTGGGTTTTCGATTTTGACAACGCGATCGCCTAAATCGTAAGCTCCCAAATTACCGGCTAATCCTGGTGATAACCAGTGGGGTGGTACTGTATGTTCCGGCCACAATAATGTAACTTTACCGCCAGCAATTGCTAACTTTGGGTTGCTTTGATAGGCTCCGTAGAGTACTTGTAACCAGCACTCGCTTGCTACAGCATCGTCATCAAGATATGCTAAAATTTCGCCGTTAGAAGCTTTAGCACCTGTATTTCTAGCTACTGATAATCCCAGTACAGGTTCGTAAATATACTTAAGACGCGAATCGTCTAATCTTTTCTCTACGACTTGCTTGGTATTATCTTTTGACCCATTATCTATAACTACCACTTCAAAGCCTTGGGCAAAATTCTGCGACAAAAGGCTATCTATGGCAGCGCCCAGATAATTATCTCGATTGTGAGTACAGATAATGGCAGAAATTTGCGTGTCTGGCATTGTTATTGCAATTTTAGAGAAAGCTGAAGTTGGATTTATAAAGCGCTAATTGATTGTAGCTTTATTGCTATTACACAAAACGTGATTGCCGAAATTCAACATCCGCCTGCACAGAATCTTAACCAAAAATTTTATACAGACCAACCGAGTTTCTGCGGATATAAGTCCTAATAAGTTTTAAAACTTTATTTTTGTTGTTTAATATGACCGTGTAAAACTACAAGAGTTTCCGCTAAATGATTCAGGCGTTCTTCTAATTTCTGCTTGCGTTCTAAATATTGGCGTAATTGTTGATAGCGGGCGATCGCCATACTAACTCCTGGAACCTGATCCGGGGGACAGGGGCGGGACCAAACTTCACCAGAATCATCCAAACCGCACAAACGATAGCCAGTACGCGAAGATTCAGATGTGGACTGTGCTTCTTGGGCAGCGCAAATTTCTTCTACGTAGTCCATCAAACGATCGACTTCCGCATGACGCAGGGTTGCAGTGCCTTCCGGTTGTGCTTCAATCGTATGAGATTCCAACCACCCGCTGACAATAGGCCCCTGTAAATAAAGGTCTTGAATTTGCCGTAAAATTTTGTGTAGCTCAGTTTGCCATCCCTGAGCAATTTCTTGAATTTCTTGCAAGATATTAGATGCCAAGGCAGGATTAGGAGCATTACGGTGAGTGCTAAAGCTAGGAGTTTTGAATTTAGGAAGACTCGGAGCTTTGATGTCCTCATCTTGTGCCGGAAAAGTCTGAACAGAGTTATCTTCGTTATCTTCTTGTGAAAAGTCTTCTACTGGCATTGTAGAAGAATGTTCTATAACCTCTTCTGGTGGTGTCACACCTCCATTAGATTGATTTGCTCTTTCACTAATGCGAAACGATAAAGATTCTTGAACAGAACCATTATCATTGCCATTGTCATTATCATCAATAGGATTTGTAACGCGAATGTCCAAATCCTGCAAAGTTTCCTCTATACGCTTTAAACCTGCTTTCATAGAAATATTCGGCTTATTGTTCATGTCTTTGTGCAGCTATACAACGCCCAAACGAGTTAGGGTTGAATTTAAAAGTCTTGTAATTGGTAGCACTAACCCCAATCTGTTGTATTTTTTATCTATTAAAAGTTATTTATAACCAAAAATCATACCCTTGGAGTAGAAAATACAGAAATTTGGGGCAATCATTATTTATTAAAGATACTGAGGAAACGGTTTTGAGTAAAGTTATCCTTGTCACCGGCCCCGCACGCTCTGGAAAAAGCGAATGGGCAGAAGCTTTAGCAAACCAGTTTAATAAACAAGTGGTCTATGTAGCAACAGCACTGTTATCGTCCGAAGATAAACAATGGCAGCAACGTATAGTACAGCATAAAAATCGCCGTCCCCAAAGCTGGATAACTTTAGAAGTTCCTTTTGAATTATCAGCGACTTTAAGCGATGCCAAGCCAGATACTGTATTACTAGTAGATTCTCTAGGAACTTGGGTAGCAAATAACATCGAAAAGGATGATAATTCGTGGCTTGAAATCGTTGAAGAATTTTTAGAAACAGTACAACTAGTTGCAGCATCAATGATTTTTGTCGCCGAAGAAACCGGATGGGGAGTAGTCCCAGCATATCCCATTGGTCAAACCTTTCGCGATCGACTCGGTTCCTTAACCCGCAAACTAGGTGTAATCAGCCAGACGACATACTTAGTTACCGCAGGACACGTTCTTAATTTGAGCGTGCTTGGTAATCGTTTGCCGTCTTGAGCAAGGGATGGGGAGAGGGGGAGATGGTAAGCCACTGCGTTGCCGAGGCTCCCTCGGTTGTAGCAAGTGAAGCAGCGCGGTCTTGGGGGTTTCCCCCATGAGCGACTGCTGAACCCGAAGGGTGGCGCAACCCGTAGGGGGGGACAAGGAGATAAGGGGACAAGGAGATGGGGAGATGGGGGAGAGGGGGAAGAGCGGGAAAAAAACTCCTAACTCCTAACTCTTAACTCCTAACTCCTAACTATCCCCAATGCCCAATTCCCAATTCTTAAGTCTTTATTTACAATTCATAATCTAAAATCTAAAACAAAAGCATCCGTTGTAAAAATCTAAAATCTAAAATTAAAATATGGCATCTAAAACAGAAGTTAAAAAATACCTGGCTTATTGGTTTCAGTTGGGTAAGAAGGTTTTTATAAACAACGGTGCGGCAAGCTTGCAGCCCGGTAAAGTTATTGATGGCGATCGCTATAGCACGCAATTTGAGGAATGTTGGCAGAAAGTTCTATCATCTAAATCGGGTGAATGTTACTTAGAAGGAACTCAACAAACAGTTGCCGAATTACTTTCACCTGAGTGGGATATGGCTTCTTGTTCTCGTTGCGATATGCCGGTACCTTTGAGAAATTTAGGTATGCCGCCTTTGTTATGTCCTTGTAACGATTTATTAAATTGGCCTAATACCGAACTTCCAGCACCACGAGAACCTGTTGAGTCTCAAAATCAATTAACTAAAATTCGCGATAGTCTTTTAAAAGATGGGTAATTGGGCATTGGGCATTGGGCATTGGGCATTGGGCATTGGGCATTGGGCATTGGGCATTGGGCATTGGG
>CAYMZW010000092.1:0-17927 GCA_964395005.1 uncultured Rivularia sp. | reverse complement strand
GTTCTGATATTGACAATTTTAATGATGTAATTAAATTAGATATGAACTACATCGAAAATTGGTCAATACTGCTCGATCTAAGAATTTTCTTGCAAACTTTCAAAGCTATATTGTTAAAAAGTGGCGCTTATTAACTTGATTCGCACTGATATCTCCTACTTGTTTTTTTGGGGGAATTTGAAGCAGTGAATAAATTACATTAGTAGTCATTTGTAGTTTAAAGCAAATAATAAACCCGGTTTTTTTCAAAAATACCGGGTTTCTCGATATCACATTTAATGTATCATCTGGTAATAAATTACCAATGGTAAGATTAAATACTTTTGATTATTGCAGGCTTAATCCTATCTTACCAAAACATAATAGTGAATCTTTTTATACGTTTTTAACTAACATCAATTCCCCAATCTATTAATGTTTTACGTGCAGCTTCAAATGGTAAACTTATTGCACCATACTTTGCAATATTTGACCAAATGGTGCGTGAGTAATTCCCTCTTCCATACCTAATCATCTCAGGAAGACGACCGATCTTACTCTTTTTCACAAAATCGCGTTGCTCCCCTCAGAACTTCACATCTTTCATCATTTTTGTGCAGCATAATACCGGGCGAAGGAATCAATTCCAAAGCTGATATACAATTTGCGTTAAAACTTACTCTATATCTTACCTCGTCTACTTAAGTAGAATTTGTTTGTACACTTTTATTTTATACTTATAGCTATTAAAAATAAAAAAAACGGTTAAGTAATTGCACTATTATATACAAGCAACACAAGTATTATTTGTAATATTTTTTACGTAAATTCTCTATTCAAAGCACTATGTGTCAAATCCCAGTATTTTTTTCTCACTCAAGTGTAAAGTGTAAATATATACTATACATAGCGATTGATAAATAAATATGAAATTTATGTAAAGTTATTCTTTTTCAGTTAATTTACGGTTATTGAATATTATGCTACTTATTGTATAATTCGGATACAAAGTTAAAAGTCAAAAAAGTAGATCTATCGTGAAAACCAATTGATTTGTCATTATATTTGAGTCATTTTTTTTGGTGAACTATATTCAACAGTCGTCGATGTACTTTTAATTTTTATATATTATCAACCAAAATTTGGAAAGGAATATATTGCAGTTTTGGATAAATAAATTTATGAGGTAATTTGTTAGCATCAAAGCGTTAAAGGTTAATTGACAACAGTATCTAAATTTCATGGGATTGTATCGAGGTTTGCATTTTCGAGCAGCTGTCAATTAGTCTGAGTAATATAATTTCCGTAGAAAAAAGTTGAATTAATGATTTTAGAGTTGGGCTGAGATAGTTTCTGTCATGCAGCCTTCCTAAAATCGACTTCGACTTGGGCGTTGCTGATTTGATGTATGAAACGGGTTGATTAGAAAACTGAAACGGTTGTAGAGACGCAAGGGTTCGCGTCTCTACATCTAAATTCATACCCGGATTCAGCAACGTCTCGACTTGAGTAATAAAATAGTATTTCAATTGCAAATACTGATTTCAAAATACTTGCAATATGCATTATTGTACATCTAAAACGGTTGATTTTATGCTGTCGATTGTACAAATTATCAAGATTCTTTATATATATTTTTGCGGATATGACAATTGAAACTTTAAGCAATATCGAAGAAATAGATATTCAAAAATATTTTCAAGTTATAAAACGTCGCTGGTTGCCTGCTTTGGGAGTTTTCGTGCTGAGTGTGACGGTAGCAAGCTTGTATGCATTATCGCGAAAACCCATTTACACAGCAGAAGCAAGTGTGATGATTAAGAGTAATCGAACTTCTTCTTTGACTGGATTATCGGAAGATTTGGGACGCTTGGAAGCTTTAACTCACAATAATAATCCTTTGGATAGTCAAGCGCGGATTGTCACATCAAATCCGGTACTTAGAGAAACAATTAAGAAGCTGGATCTTAGAGATGAAGATGGTGAAGTTATACCAATTTCCGATTTAGCTGAACAATTGAATGTGGAAGGAATTAAGGGTAGTGATATCTTATTGATTTCCTATGCCGATCGAGATCCACAAAAAGCAGCCAAAATTGTCAATACAGTTATTGATAACTATATTAAGAAAAATGTTGCAGCGAACCAAGAAGAAGCACAAACTGCAAGCAAGTTTCTTGCCTCTCAACTACCAAATGCAGAAAAATCAGTAGGAGAAGCAGAATTAAAACTGCGACAGTTTAAAGAAAAAAATCGAATCATTGCTTTACAAGCAGAAGCTACTGCATCGGTTGAGACTATTACTAAGTTAGAAGAACAAATATCTCAACTTCAAGCTCAACTAGCTCACGTAACTGCACGTTTGGCAAATCTACGCGCTCAAGCTCAGGTAGAACCGAAAAAAGCAGTTATCTCAGCACAGTTGAGTCAAACACCAGGGATACAGAAAGTACTAACTCAACTCCAAGAAGCGCAAAGTAATTTAGCTTTAGAAAAAACTCGTTTTCAAGCAAATCATCCGACTATAGTGAATTTGGAAGAAAGAGTTGCGGCTCTAAAAAATTTGCTTAACCAAAGAACAACTCAAATTGCAGGTAGCTCACAACAGATTGAACAGAAAAATTTACAGCTAGGAGAATTACGACAAAATTTAATTGCCCAAATAACCCAAGCAGAAGCCGAAGAAGATGGATTGAAACAGCAAATTGCTTCACTATCTAACAAATTTGATGCATATAGACAGCGTGCTGATTCTCTACCGCGATTAGAACAAACACAGCGCGAATTAGAACGCAAAGTTAAAGCAGCACAATCAACTTACCAAACGCTGTTGACTAAAGTTCAAGAAATTAACGTTGCAGAAAATCAGAAGATTCCCAATGCACGAATTATTTCCGCAGCTTTAGTACCAGATTATCCCCAAGGGCCGCGCAAAATTTTATTTATTATCGGTGGAGGTGCTGCTGGTGTTTTGCTAGGGATAATCACAGGCTTCGGTTTAGACTTAATTGATCGTTCTGTTAAGACTGTTAAAGAAGCTAAAGAAGTTTTGAAATATACATTACTTGGGGTAATTCCAGCATCGGGTAAGCATCACAAAAATCATTCTTCCATTGCAGGTGCGAACAGAGTTGTACCTCGACTGATTGAGAGAGACATTCCTTATTTTCCCGTGGGGAATGCTTATCAAATATTGCAAGCCAACTTGAAATTCCTCTGTTCCGATACCCAGTTAAAAAGTATTGTGGTGACAAGTTCAGTTGCTAAGGAAGGAAAATCGGAAGTAGCAGCAAACTTAGCATTAGTAATGGCTAGCGTGGGAAGACGGGTATTGCTGGTAGATGCAGATATGCGTCATCCAATTCAACATCATACCTGGGGACTTACTAATGCATTGGGTTTAAGTAATGTCATCATCGACAGAGTGAATATTGATGCTGCCGTGCAGCAAGTAGCGCCTAATTTAGATGTGCTTTGTTCGGGTGTTATACCTCCGAATCCGATGGCTCTACTTGATTCCCAAAGGATGGCAAAGTTAATGAATACTTTTAAACAAAAATATGATTTTGTGATTTTCGATACACCTGCTGTGGTAGGAACGGCTGATGCAGCAATATTGAACGAGCATACAGACGGTATTCTGCTGGTTGTACGTCCGGGTGTTGTCGATTTAGACAGTGCAAATGTAGCCAAGGATTATTTAACTCAGTCAAATCAAAAGGTTTTAGGAATAGTTATTAACGGTGTGGATTTGAAAAGCGAACCCAAAAGCCATTTGTATTACACCAAAGAAGCGATTGATTCAGCTACAAGCCAAAACGAGTTTTCACCAATTAAAGAAAGCATATTTAATAAAAGCCAAGGGAAAAAATGAAAACAACTTGTTTGATCAATAACTATAATTATGTCAATTATCTGCCAGAGGCTATTAATAGCGCTGTAAATCAAACCGTTCAATTCGATGGAATTATCATTGTTGACGATGCATCTACAGATAACTCGGTAGAAATCATTACTAAATTTACCAAGCAAGCAAACATAAAATCTGTATTGAAACAGATAAACCAAGGACAATTGTCTTCGTTTAACGAAGGATTTTTAGCTGCAACTGGGGATATTATCTTCTTTCTTGATGCAGATGATACGTACAAACGAGAATATTTAGAAAATGCCTTGAAGTTTTATCAGCGCTACCTAGAATGTGATTTTCTATTTTGTGCTTATGAAAAATTTGGAGTGGAAGAAGGCGTATTTCAAGAATATGACTTTGATAGAGATAATGGTTATTCTGTACTTAAAACTTTATGTCTTGGAGAATGGATTGGCTCTATCACTTCTACAATATCAATGCGTAGAGAAACTCTGCAAAAAATTTTACCGATTCCATATATAGAAGATTGCCGAGTTCGAGCAGATGATTGTTTAGTATGGGGTTCCTCTTTAGTAGGTGCTAAAAAGTTTTATATGTCTCAACCCTCAGTTATGTATAGAATACATGGAAAAAATAATTTTTACAATGATAAATCTTTAAGTATTAACATTAGCTTTGAATACAAGAGGTTGCTAAATAAATCGGCATTATTTAACTATATTTTGCATAAAAATACGATTGCCTTACCTTTATTATTAGCTTATACATCTCTCCAAGAATTTAAAACTATTCCTTGTCCCACAAAGAAAGATTTTGGTTTGTATTTTAAAATTATTTTTATATTTGAGTTTAATATTTATTGGAAATTAAAAGGGATGTTTCTACTAATTATTTACTTTTGTAGATTATTTACAACCGGAAAAATCAGGTAATCATTAATTGTTCACTATTCACTGTTAACTGTCTCCCAATGTTCAGAAAACTAACGTTTCAAAAATTATCAAAATTAAAATCTCATACCAAACTGCGTAAAGTTGTCAGCAATACAGGGTGGTTGTTTGCCGACAGAATTATTCGTATGGTTGGGGGTTTGTTTGTCGGAGCTTGGGTAGCCCGTTATTTAGGCATTGAGCAATACGGTTTGTTTAATTATGCAATGGCTTTTGTCAGTGTATTTACGCCGATTTTTACATTGGGTTTAGATGATATAGTAATAAGCCAATTAGTGCGAGAATCATCCAATAAAACAGAAATATTAGGAACTACTTTTGGTTTAAAACTAATAGGTGGAATTGTTTCGGTTTTATTAGCTGTAGGCAGTTTGTTATTATTAAAAGAAGAAAATACACTGACTATATGGGTGGTAGCAATATTATCCATGATAGGAATTTTCCGAACTGCTGATACTATCGATTTGTGGTTTCAATCTCAGGTGCAGTCTAAATATACTGTAATTGCAAAAAATATTGCTTATCTGCTGAGTACTTTATTCAAAGTAGGATTAATTTTAGCTAAAGCACCATTATTAACATTCGCTTGGGCAACTTTAGTAGAAATTGTCTTAGGTGCAATTGGTTTGATTAGTATTTATCAAATCAAAGGATTTTCTAAAATATGGAACTGGAGGTGGAGTTTTGCAACCGCAAAAAACCTGCTTCGGCAAAGTTTTCCTTTAATTTTTTCAGGATTTGCAATTTTGATTTTCATGAAAATCGATCAGATTATGTTGGGGGAAATGAAGGGGGATAACGAAGTTGGTATTTATTCAGCAGCAGTACGTATTTCAGAACTATGGTACTTCATTCCTGCTGCTATTGTTTCTTCCGTCGCTCCTGCAATCTACGTAGCGAAAGAAAAATCCGAACATGATTACTATAAACAAATACAACAATTGCTGTGCTTACTAACATATATCTCTTTAGCAATTTCTATTCCCATGACATTCTTATCAAAAAATATAATTTTGCTAATGTTTGGGAATGATTTTATCGAAGCCGGATCAATTTTATCAGTGCATATTTGGGCTTCTTTGTTCGTATTTATGGGTGTAGCTACATCACCTTGGTTTATAGCCGAAAGATTAAATAATGTTTCTTTAGGCAAGACTTTATTCGGAGCTATTCTGAACGTCATACTTAATTTTTTGCTAATACCTCAATATTCAGGACTTGGTGCGGCGATCGCCACTATTTTATCTCAAGCGGTTGCAGGTTTTTTAAGCAATGCTGTAGATAAAAGAACGCGCAAATTATTTAAAGTTCAGCTAAAATCGTTTTTACCTTTTCAAAAATATTAAATCATGGTTTATTTATGAAAAATTCAATTACACATATTAGCTTAATTATGCATATTCGTGTATCTTTTGTTATCTAATTTTCGGAGTATTTCGCATTAATCTTAGTTAAGTTTAACAATATTTATTATTAAATAATGGAGAAATTAATGATAATTAAACAGCTAGAAACACCAATTACTTTTATTATTTTTAAACGTCCAGATACCACAGCCAAGGTTTTTGAAGCTATTCGACAAGCAAAACCCAAAAAACTATTTGTAGTTGCTGACGGACCTCGAAATGACCGCGAAGGTGAAGCTGAAAAATGTGCGGCTACCAGAGCAATCATTGAGAAAGTTGATTGGAATTGCGAAGTTATCAAAAATTACTCTGATGTAAACTTAGGATGCGCTAAAAGAGTTTCCAGTGGCTTAAATTGGGCTTTTGATAATGTAGAAGAAACAATAATTTTAGAAGATGACTGTATTCCTCACCCGACATTTTTTCGGTTTTGTGAAGAATTATTAGAAAAATATAGATATGATAGTAGAATCACTTCAATTGCGGCTCAAAATGCCCAATTAGGAAAAAAACGTACCGATTATAGCTATTACTTTTCATCCTACAGTCACTGTTGGGGATGGGCAAGCTGGAGAAGAGCTTGGCAACATTACGATTTGCAGATTAAATTGTGGCCAGAAGTTAAAGAATCAAATATTTTAAAAGACATTCTGATTGATTCTAAAGCAGTACATTATTGGACAAATATATTTGATTCTATTTACGATAATCCTACAGGAATTACCTGGGATTACCAGTGGACATTTGCTTGCTGGATGCAAGGCGGACTAAATATTATTCCCAAGGTTAATTTAGTTAGTAATGTTGGTATTGGTGCAGATTCAACACACTTTAATACTTCCAAGGAGTATTCATTTATCAATCTTCCCACGGAGGAAATCAAATTCCCTATTACACATCCACCTTTTAAAGTACGTAACTTAGAAGCAGATAAATTTATTCAAGATACCGTCTACCGTGCAACTAGATTGGATATTTTCAAACAAAACCTCAAGAAAATACTCCAGGATAAAAAATTAATCGCATATTAATCGTATCCCTCTCATCTTAAATTACTAATTAACAATTACCTATTAAAATATCGAGGTCATAATTGAAAATTGAACGACTTGAAAAAACTGCCACACT
Source organism: uncultured Rivularia sp. (assembly GCA_964395005.1). Lineage (GTDB taxonomy): Bacteria > Cyanobacteriota > Cyanobacteriia > Cyanobacteriales > Nostocaceae > Rivularia. The sequence goes on along the minus strand of CAYMZW010000092.1, from coordinate 10,593 downwards.
TATATTAATACTAATTACTGTAGGCGCATTCGCAATCAAACCCGCACAGGAAATTTCAGCGACTCCTTTGGGAGGTGCAGCTGTAAATAAATTCTTAAATGCTTCGTCATATTTAATATTATTTGCATTAATTGCCTACTATTGGAAAGGATTTTTATATGTTAGTTCCAAAGGTATATTTCAACTACTGCTATTAACATTGATTTTGTTTTCTGTATTATGGTCGGCAGATATGGCTTCAAGTTTAACTTTCACCAGAGGTTTACTTAGAATCTATTTGCTAGCAGTTTATTTAGCGATGCGCTATACCTTCAAAGAACAAATCAGGTTTATTGCTTTCGCACTAGGAATAACAACAGTTTTATCGTTTATTTTCCCATTAATACCAAGTTTTGGAGGAATTCATACAGCACCAGAATTAGCTGGAATGTGGAGTGGAATTTTTGGTCATAAAAATGAATTAGGATACATGATGGCTTGGAGTGCAGGAGTTTCTCTACATTTAGCTTTAAGTGAATCTAAGTACCTTTGGCTAAGATTAACAATATTTGGAATATCTATTTGTTTAATTATTCTTTCGCAGTCTACAACTTCTTTCATGATTGTTTTAACAATGATAGCTCTTTTACCTTTATATAAACTTAGTACAAATAATAATTACAAACTACAAATTATCGCCATTAGTTTTGTTTTAATGTTGTTAGTTACTGGCTCAATATTAATTTTTGGCAATGCAGAAGCTATAGTTGGCACGTCGGGAAAAGACTTGACATTAAATGGACGTACTGACTTATGGGAATCTGTAATAAAGCAAATTTTGGAAAGACCTTTATTTGGATATGGATATGCTGCATTTTGGACTAGTTCCTTCGCTTCTAATCTCAGATTAACTTACCAATGGGCAAGTAATTCTCATAATGGCTTTTTTGAACTCCTGCTAGATTTAGGAATTAGCGGTTTCTTGATTTTTGCTATTGATTTGATTCGTTTTTTTACTATGGCTCTTTATCGAGTTGTATTCGTAGCAAAGAAGCCAGAAGGTTATTTACCAATGCAAATGCTCGTCTTAATTATGATTATAAATATTTCTGAAGCTAGATTATTAACTCCTAGCTGGAATTGGTTTATGTATTTAACAACATCTCTAACTTTAACAATGGAATCTCACAGAGCGAGGAGACAAGCATCACTCAATCTGGCAAAAATTTAATATAAGAAATCTGTTGTTCTGTTCCCTCCCAACCTTACTCTCTTAAATAAATGAAAATTTTACATTTAAGTACTCATGATACAAATGGTGGAGCGGCTCGCGCCGCATATCGCTTACATGAAGGATTACAGAATATTAGTTTAGACTCACAAATGTTGGTGCAGGAAAAATCAAGTAGCGATAAAACAGTAATTGCGCCAAAAATACGATTATTTCAAGGTATTGCTAAAACAAAACTGACATTTGAAAGTTTACCATTAAAACTTTATCGAAACAGAAGTCAAGAAACATTCTTTAGTCAATGGTTGCCAGATAGAGTTGTTCCTCAAGTTGCGAAAATTCACCCAGATATTATTAATTTGCATTGGATTAGTGGAGCCTTTATGCAAATAGAATCTATTGCTAAACTAAAACAACCTTTAGTATGGACGCTTCACGATATGTGGGTGTTTACTGGAGGTTGTCACTTTGCTAAAGATTGTCAACTTTATACTCAATCTTGCGGCAATTGTCCCCAATTGAATAGTAGTATGGAGCGGGATTTATCCCGATGGATACACAACCGTAAAACCAAAGCTTGGCAAAGTTTAATTAACTCAAATAATTTAACTTTAATTGCTCCTAGTAATTGGATAGCTGAATGTGCTAAGTCTAGTTCATTATTTAAAAATTCACGAGTAGAAGTAATTCCTCATGGGCTGAATACTCAAAAATATCGCCCTATTAAACAAACAATAGCGCGAGAAATCCTCAACTTACCTCAAGATAAAAAACTAATTTTATTTGGAGCTATAAAAGCAACCAGCGATCGAAAGAAAGGTTTTCATTTATTACAACCAGCGTTGCAACAGTTGAGTCAATCTGGCCCGAAGGATAACACCGAAGTAGTTATTTTTGGGGCTTCTCAACCAGAAAATCCTCCTGAATTAGGATTTAAAACTCATTATTTAGGGCATTTATTTGATGATACGTCTTTAGCTGCTGTTTATTCTGCTGCCGATGTGATGCTCGTACCATCTTTGCAAGAATCTTTTGGACAAACTGCTTCCGAGTCGCTTGCTTGTGGAACTTCGGTAGTAGCATTCAACGCGACTGGTTTAAAAGATATAGTCTCCCATCAAGAATGTGGTTATTTAGCCCAACCCTATGATGTTGATGATTTTGCTAAAGGAATCGCTTGGGTTTTAGAAAATCCTCAAAGACAGGAAAAACTATCTTTTTACGCACGGGAAAAAGCCGAACGCGAATTCACCATAGAATTACAGTCTAAACGTTATTCCAAGTTATATGAGTCAGCTATTTACTCCAAACATCAATCATAAATAAATTCTACCAGTTTTTCTCAAAAACCATACTTTAGCGTTTAAAAATATAGTTTTCATTACCAATTACCAATCATGTCAATACTACTAGCTTTTATTATTTGTACGGAACCCGGACGTTTAGAACCTCAATCATTGATGCTTGCAGAAAGTATTCGTAAATTCTGCGGCAATTTAAAGGATACACCAATATATAGTTTTCATCCTCGAACTGGAAAGGCGATCGCCCAAGAAACCCAAGCAGCATTTGAACAGTTAGGAGTCATCCACCAGCAACTACCTATAAACCAGGAATTTCACGAATACTATTTAGCAAATAAGCCCTTCACTTGTGCCTATGCAGAACAGAATATAGATGCAGAAATTCTAGTTTTTCTTGATAGCGATAAATGTTTTTTTGAGGAGCCAACAGAATTTTTATTACCAGCCGATTGTAACGTGCGGATGCGTCCAGAATACGGGCGAGGTATCGGTTCTACAGGTAATAATGACCCCCATGAATGGTACTGGCAAAAACTTTATCAAGTATTAGGTGTCAAAGACGAAGTATTTGTAAACACTCCAATTGCCAATAAAAAAATTAGAGCCTATTGGAATTCCGGTTTAGTTGCAGTCAGAAGAAAGGCAGGAATATTTACATCCTGGAAAGAAAATTTTGAAAAAGTAATGCGTTTGGATATTGCTCCTCCCCAAGGTATTTATTTTGTAGAGCAGTCAGTTTTATCTGTAACGTTATGCGCTCTAGAGGAAAATGTCTCGCATTTTTCCGATAATTATAGTTATCCATTACCCTTACATAATCGCTTATCTAAACAATGGCGATTAAAGAATTGGGATGATTTAATTTCGATGCATTATTTTAATTTGTTCTACTATCATGACTGGAATCAACAAATTAAAAATTTGAACAGATTCAATCTAAACTCCGATAAATATAAGTGGTTATGTGAGAAAGTCATGGCTTATAAAATGCCGCGCACTTCTGTTTTACATAGACATATGCTGAATGTCAGAAAAGTAGAGCAAAAGCTAAAAGTATTTAAGTTAAATTTGAATGTGAGTAATTGGATAGAAAAAGTCGCAAATCTCTAGAAAACATATATTTTTTTATTCTCTATTCCCTAGAACAGATATGTTATTCCACGGTTATTATATTTTTAGCACCCAACCTTTAATTGTTTCCTATCTAGGAAGCTATCCTTTCTTTGGTGGAGTTATTTATCAAGACAAAAAAATTAAATTTAAACCTCTACCAAACTGGTTTCGTCCCAAGCATGTTATAGAACATTGTCCTTACTGGTGCGCTTCTCCCAAACAGATGCTTTTACGTAAAACAAAATCAATTCTACATAGTTTAGAAGGTAGAACTCATCATTTTATGGTGAATGCAGCAGATGAAGAACAAATGCGTAAACGTTTTCGAGTTCGTGGAGCGCACTTTAACCAAAATTTTTACATCAACGAGCATCTGTATAAACCAATTGAACAACCCAAACTCTACGATGCAATTTACACCGCTCAGCTTAATTCATCAAAGCGTGTTTGGTTAGCAAAAAATATAGAAAAATTAATGGTTGTATCTTATGGAGGCAATCTACATTCCTACTGTCCGGAATTGAAACACGCTGATTTTAACAAAGAGTTTATTCCACGTCCTGAATTAGCAAAAAAGTACAACCAAGCTTATGTTGGCTTAATTCTCTCAGCATTAGAAGGAGCAAATCTCGCTTCAAGCGAATACTTACTTTGCGGAATTCCTGTAGTTAGTACTCCTAGTAAAGGTGGAAGAGATGAGTTTTTTACTCCTGGAAATTCAACTATCGTACCTCCAGAAGCCCAAGCAGTTTCTCAAGCAGTACAAACTTGGAAAGAATTATCACCCAATCCCCAAGAAATTCGCCAACAGACTCTCAAAAAAATCAACGATTTGAGATTAAAATATTGTAATTATATTGCTCAACTCATACAGCATGAAGGTGGCAAAAAACACGAACCAAAAGCTTTGATAGAAAAATATTTTTCTTCATCTGAAGGTATTCAATCTCGTTATATAAAACTAGATGAATTGTATAAAATAAAACCTTTAGATTTTAATGCTAAATTTTCTATCTAGGAGCAAACATTTAGAAGAATACAAATAATATTAAATACCACAGGTTCGTCACACTATCAGCTATAGATTACGGATACAGGTTGATATTTTTCTATGTTCCCCGCTCACTTCCTTTAAATAAGCAAAAATCAAGCCAAATCAAAACTATGAAAAAAGCACAACTAGCAGTGATAATGACCTGCTTTAATAGACGCAGTACTACTATTTCATGTTTGCGTGCATTATACCAACAAACAAATTGTCTAGACTTCGATGTTTATTTAACAGATGATGGTAGTTCCGACGGTACCGCAGATGCACTAAAGGCACAATATCCAGCAGTCAATATTCTTCAAGGAAACGGAAAGCTGTTTTGGGCAGGAGGAATGAGACTTGCATTTGCACAAGCGATAGAAAAAGATTACGACTATTATCTTTGGTTGAACGATGACACAATCTTAGAAGTAGATGCTATTGAGCGCTTGTTTAGGGTACATCAAAAATTACTAGAACAAAGTCATGAAAATCTAATAGTTGTCGGTACCACTAAAGATGTATTTACAGGAAAAGCTTCTTATGGTGGTTCGATAAAGTCTCAGAAATGGTATTCAAATAAATACGATTTTTTAGGTTGTACCGAATATATTGAAGAATGCGATACATTCTTCGCAAACTGCGTGCTAATTCCTGGTTCTGTTGTGCAAAAAGTTGGCAATATTGATGCAGCTTTTATTCATAGCATGGGAGATACAGATTATGGTTTACGTGCAAGGCACAAAGGTTGTTCAATATGGGTTGCACCTGGTTATGTTGGAAGCTGTAGTAAAAACTCAGTTCGTAATAGTTGGGTAGATACAAAATTAACAATATTAGAACGTTTAAAAAAAGCAGTTCATATTAAAGCTTTTCCAATCAAACCCTGGACGGTATTTTGTCGTCGTCATTCTGGATTTTTCTGGTTTGTTTATTGGATTCTTCCTTATGTTCGTGCTGTCATTGGTTACAAAAATTTGGCAGCATCCCCCACATTTGCAGAAGAAATTCCCCAGAAAACAAACTTAACAACCAACAACTAATAACTAACAACTAATCACTATAATAGGAGTTACAAATGCCGCCAAGGCTTGGTTTTTTAGCAGCAGCACCTCGAATTTCTACGCATCCCGATGCCGAAATGTCAGGTCCTCGTTCTCGAATTTTAGGAATTATTCAAGGTTTTACAACATTTAATTGGGAAATTAAAACATTTATTGTTGGAGATAGAGTACCCCAAAAATGGTCTGCTAAAGGTTCTGGTGAAGCAATTAGTAAAGGATTTTTTCGCACTTTAGCAGTGGATTTAGTGCGTTTAAGTCTAGGTATTATTAATTCTTGGAAAAGTTGGCAAGAGCTAGGAGGTAAAGTAGATTTTGTTTATGAATATGCTGCTACCTTACAGTGTTTAGGTTGGATATTTCAACGTCAAGGAATACCTTGGATATTGCAAGCTGAAGCCTTACTTTTTTACGAAGCGAAAGCAGAGCGCAACGCTTTAGTGTTAGATGGTATTGCTAAATGCATGGAAATTCAAGCATATAAAAAATGTGATGTTTTAGCTTGTGTAAGTGAAACTTTAAAAGATATTTTAGTAGAGGATTACGATATTGAAGCTGACAAAATTATTTTAGTAAATAATGGTGTCGATATCGATTTTCTAAATCCCGAATTACATAAACCATTACGTATATTCCCTGGCTTCACTATAGGTTTTGTCGGTAGTTTATATGCATGGTCGGGGTTAAATTTACTGCTCGAAGTAATCGCAGAATTACGTAATAACGGTGTAGATATATCGCTGGTTGTAGTAGGCGATGGTGCAATGAAATCTACCTGGGAAAATCTGGCTGAAAATTTAGGGATTTCTGACAACGTGGCTTTTATCGGTAGAGTTTCCCCCCAAGAAGTACCTCAGTATATTGCTGGATGTGATGTTGGCTTTTCTGGGCAAGTGCAACTACAGATGGGGAGGATGTATCTCTCACCGATGAAACTCTATGAATATATGTCAATGGCTAAACCAGTTGTTGCATCGGCTTTTGAAGATGCCAAGCTTTTAATTAACGCTAATACTGGCTTTCTATTTCAACCAGGAGATAAAGATGATTTAAAACGTGCATTACTGTCTGCTTTTGATCGAAGAGAAACACTAGTGCAGATGGGACACTTAGCCCGCACGGAAATAGTTTTTCATCATAGTTGGAATTCTAGGGTGCAGGTTTTAGTTAAAGGTATTGAGCAAATATTAGAAAAACGCTCTTCAACGACTCAGCTTAATTCTGTTTCAAATCTTACGATTTGAGACTCAACAGTAATACTTAATATTGTCTTTAAATATGAATTCCTCATTAAAATTTCTCGGTGTTCAAGTTGATGCGTTAAACATTCCCCAATTGAACGCTTTAATCGCAAAATCTATTAAACAGCAGCAAAAGTGGATTATTGCCAATCATAATTTGAACAGTCTACATATTTACCATCACGATCCTAAGATGCGTGCGTTCTATGCCAAAGCAGATTACACCCATATTGATGGAATGCCTTTAGTCTTAATTGGCAAACTACGAGGTTATTCTGTCGAGCGCGAACATAGAGTTACTTATGCTGACTGGGTATGGCCATTGATGGAAGAGGCTGCTAGTAAGAATTGGCGGATATTTTATTTAGGCTCAAAACCAGGGGTAGCAGAGAAAGGAGCAGATATTTTACGCCAGAAATTCCCTAGTTTAAAGATTGCTTGCGCTCACGGATATATAGATGCAAGTAAAGATAGTCAAGAGAATATAGATACTATTGCTGCAATCAATGCTTACCAGCCTCATATTCTCATGGTAGGAATGAGTATGCCGCGTCAAGAACACTGGATTCTAGATAATCTCGAACAGCTTCAAGTTAATGCAATTTTGCCTAGTGGTGCTTGCATTGACTATGTTGCAGGTGTGGTTCCAACTCCACCTAGATGGATGGGAAAAATGGGCTTGGAATGGTCTTATCGTTTATTTAGCGAACCAAAAAGACTATGGAAGCGTTATTTAATTCAGCCTTGGTTTGTCGGTAAATTACTGGTTCGGGAATATTGCGGTATTTCTAATCGACCAAAATCAAATCAGGTTAATCAAGGGCATTCTATTAGTTAATCCAATCTCCGGGTTCGTAGTTGGCGAGAAGATCGCTCCGGGGCACTAAAGTGCTTACTACGAACGTGGCATAATCTGCCTTTAAGTGTATTTCAATTGTTTATAGTTTATCCACAAAAGGATTTTTGTCATGCTTTATAGCAATGTGACCATAGATAGCTTTAAGCCGGATTTACGTTCATCAAAAAGCGTAACTATACAGCGAGGAATTTTTATCCGATTACTTCGCGTAATTTTACTAGTTTGCCTCGATACTATATCTCTAAGTATGGCTTGGTATTTAACTATTAATTATGCTTCCCCTTTGCAATCTGAATGGACTATGAATCCATATTATTTGCTGCTAAGTTTAGCAGTTCAAGTTGCCATCCTTGCCACTATTGGAGTTTATCGAGCAGGGGTACATCGTCGCGATTATGCAAGTATTATCAAAGCAGTATCTTTATCATTAATACTGCTATCACTAATCGCATATGCTTACGAGCCAACTACCTCTATCGATGGCTCTACTTATCTGCTGTATTGGTTTACATCGGGAGCAAGTATTTGTACTGTCAGATTCTTATTCAATTTATCTACTAATTATCTTCGTCAAAAAGGTATGATGTGCCATTCGATGTTTGTAATTGCAGATGCCGATCAAATACAGCAACTTGTAGAAATTATTGAAAAAGATGATTGTTATACAGTACAAGGTTTTGCTGACTCTAGCTGTTTGGATTCGAGGCATAGAGAAAAAACTTTCGCATCTCTACGCAGTCAAAATGTAGAAGAAGTTTTTATTTCCTGGGATTCGATTAAAAATCGCTCTTTTCTTTGTTGGCATTTTTTTAATGCGGGAATTACCGTACATATTTTACCGACAGAAAATAGACTTCCTTTCTCTACATCTCGGTTTAGTTTAATTGGAGGATTACCTTTCCCAACAATTGCAGCGCCGATATTTGCTGGAGTTGATTTTTGGATCAAGCGGTTGTTTGATATTTGCTTCTCACTACTTTTACTTATCCTACTTGCACCCCTATATGTATCTATTGCCATACTTATCAAGTTAGACTCTTCAGGACCAATATTTTTCCGTCAAAAACGTATTGGTTTGCATCGTAAAGAATTTCTAATGTGGAAATTCCGCACAATGATTACCGATGCGGAAAAGGTTCAAGCTGCTTTAGAAGCTAAAAATGAAATGAAAGATGGTGTCTTTTTCAAAATAAAAAATGACCCAAGAGTAACGAAAGTTGGTCAATATTTACGCCGCTATAGTTTGGATGAATTACCACAATTATTCAACGTTTTAGTTGGTGAAATGAGTTTAATTGGTCCTCGCCCTTTACCAATGCGCGATGTAGAGAAATTTCAAACTAAGCACTTTATTCGGCAAGAAGTTCTTCCCGGTATTACTGGATTATGGCAGGTTTCCGGACGTTCTGATATTGACAATTTTAATGATGTAATTAAATTAGATATGAACTACATCGAGAATTGGTCAATACTGCTTGATTTGAGAATATTCTTGCAAACTTTTAAAGCCATACTGCAAAAAAGCGGCGCTTATTGACTTGATTCAATAATTTGTAAGCATTAATAAAATTAATAAACCCGGTTTCTCCACGCAACCGGGTTTTTTGTAATTTTAAGTTTAATGTAACTAAGATTATCCTTATTTTTCAAGGGTTTTAGAGCCAAACTTAATTACCTCTAATTGTGAAATTATCACCTTCGGCAATCAAGTTTTGATAACTTAATTTACATAAAACGTTACTTATAAATCCGATTCCGTTGCAAGAGCCTATCTTCTCGTTTGTTAAAAATTTGGTCGGTAGTACCAAATTCAACCATTTGACCGACGCGGCTTTCGTCAGTGCTAAAAAATGCCGTAAAGTCTGCAACACGTTGCGCTTGTTGCATATTGTGGGTAACAATAGTCAGTAGAGTGTGTGACGGCACTTTATTATTAACAATGACTAGAAATGTTTAAATCAGTATTCTGAGAAGATTCAAGTGATAATACTGTACTCGCTAGCAAATAACTTGATTTAAACTTGATACAAGATACATTTAACGATCGTTTTTTTGTGGATGCATCAGCTTCTTTAACTACAGTTGGTTAATAATTATTTAAGTATTTTTACATAGTTATCTTGTAGGGTGTGTAGTTTAGACAAAAATTTTAATTGAAATATTTTTATATAGAATGAGGCTAGCGGTTAATGACTAAATTTTTCAATGCTTTCATCTCCTACGGGCGAGCTGACAGTAAAGATTTTGCGTTAAAACTTCAAACTAGCTTAAATAAACATGGATTCAAAGTCTGGTTTGATTTTAATGACATTCCCCTGGGTGTTGATTTCCAAAATCAAATTGATGATGGTATCGAAAAAGCTGACAATTTCCTGTTTATTATTAGTCCCCATTCTATCAATTCCGCCTATTGTCGTAAGGAAATAGAATTAGCGATTAAGTGTAATAAACGAATTATTCCTTTACTACACGTGGAGGAAATTAATCGGGAAACTTGGCAACAAAGAAATCTTAATGGTACGGATGAAGATTGGGAGGCTTACAAAGCACTAGGGAAACACACATGTTTTGATAATATGCACCCGACAATCGGTAAAATTAACTGGGTGTATTTCCAAGAAGATAAAAATGATTTTGACAAATCCCTAGCAGATTTAGTTAACTTACTTGGTTTACATGGGGATTATGTACAACAGCATACCAGGTTTTTAAATAAAGCTTTGGAATGGGAGAGGAATCAAAAGCAAACGAGTTATCTATTGGTTGGGGAAGAAA
>CAYMZW010000091.1:0-17963 GCA_964395005.1 uncultured Rivularia sp. | reverse complement strand
CCGCTCGCGGTTGTGCTTATGCAGGTTCTAAAGGTGTGGTTTGGGGTCCGATTAAAAATATGTTTTATCTTTAATATTATATACCTTAAACTGTTTGTAGAAAACATTTTTGCTCGAATTAAATGTTTGCTATAAGCAGTTATTTTTTAAGGCATATTTAGGATGAAACAGGTGCATCATGAGGATTTAAATGATTTATTTAGTGAATTTGAAGTTCCAGCAAGTACCGACGGAAGCTACATGGGTACCCAGAATCAAGTTAAAGCGACGCAAGAGTATATGGATAAAAAGATTGATGAGAAGTTGAAAGATATAAATCTAAGGCTCAAGGCTAGTCAAAGTAAGGTTAGTATAAAAAAAGTCGGAAATACTCTACAGTTAAGAGCTACTCTTCCTTTAAAACCTGGTGATACAAATAAGTCGGGAAGAAGTAGAAAGCAGTATTTTATTTCTTTAGGTATTCCAGCAAATTTGAATGGATTAAAAACTGCTGAAGAAGAAGCTTATGAGTTGGGTAAACTGATTGCTAGAAAATGTTTCACATGGAATGATAAGTATTTAGGTAAAAATATAGAACGGCAGGAATTTAAAACTTTTAAACAAGTATTAGAAACTTTAGAAAACGATTATTTTAGTACTAGGAAAAGAACAATTAAGAGCGAACATAGTTTTTGGCATTTATTTAAACGATATAAACAGTATTTTGAATCCGATTTACCAGTTACAAGCGAAAACATTATTAATATCATTAAAGAAATTGCTTCCCCAACTTCTCGCGATCAAGCAATTAGAGTTGCAAGAGTTTTTTCTAAAATTCATGGAATAGAAGTAAATTTTAAAGATTTAAAGTTGCCTGTTGTTCCGAACGATCGATATATACCTTCAGATATAGAAATTGTTGAAGCTTTTGAAAAATACCAAAGGAAAGGTGAAAATACTAAAGTTAGAAGAGATTACAGGAATTCCTGGAAGCTACATAGATTAGTATTTGGTTTGATTGCTACCTATGGTTTAAGACCTCGTGAGGTATTTAACCAACCAGATTTAGAATGGTTTTTAAGCGATGAAAATACCGATTTTACCTGGAAAGTTCATAAATCAAATAAAACTGGTTACAGAGAAGTTGTACCTTTTGTACCGGAATGGGTAGAATTATTTGAATTGAAAAATCCAGAATATATTTATTTACTTAATCAAAAATTAGAAAAAATCAAAAGTTTTCAAGAATTATCTTACTCAGTTCAAGCAAATGCTCGATGGTTTAGACGCATTCTAGATTTACCCTTTGAACCTTACGATTTGAGACACGCTTGCGCGATTAGAGCGCATATCCAAGGTTTACCAATCAAAGCATCAGCAGACAATTTAGGACATTCTGTAGAAATGCATACCAAAGTCTATCAACGGTGGTTTTCATTGGAAAATCGCAAGCAAGTTATGAAATCTGCAATTAATCAAAAATCACGTCAAGAGTTGGAAGCTGAAAACATCAGGTTAATGGCAGAAAATCAACGACTTAAATCTCAACTGGATAAATTACAGCAGATATCATCTTAGTACTCGAATACATTAATCTTTATAGGTTCGTAGTTGCGCTTAAGCGCTTCCGAATTCCGGATTATGAGGGGCTTAAGCGCAACTACGAACAGCAAAAATGCCGCTACCAAAATAGATATAGTATTTGCAACCCGAATTTTAAGGTAGATTTAGGATTGATAAAACCATTAACTGAATTATAAATCTGAATTATTATTTCCATTTTTTCAATCTTTGTTTAGGGTAAATTCAGGTTATCTTATGGTTAAGAATTGAGAATATACTATCAACCGGCTTTTTTAGCTATGGCAAAATATCACGATTAAGGACATGATCCACATCAGCCACGGTCCCGTAGGTTGTGGATACTGGTCTTGGTCTGGTCGTCGTAACTACTACATTGGTACCACTGGTGTTGACACCTTCGGTACAATGCACTTTACTTCCGACTTCCAAGAAAGAGACATCGTTTTTGGTGGAGACAAGAAGCTCGCCAAAATGATTAACGAAATCGAAGAACTCTTCCCCCTCAACAGAGGTGTATCAGTTCAGTCTGAGTGTCCCATCGGTCTCATAGGTGACGACATCGAAGCGGTTGCTAAGAAAGCTTCCAAAGATATTGGTAAGCCTGTTATCCCCGCTCGTTGTGAAGGTTTCCGTGGTGTGTCCCAGTCTTTAGGACACCACATTGCTAACGATGCTATTCGTGACTGGGTATTCCCTGCTGCTGACAAAGCTGCTAAGGAAAATACTCTAAACTACGAACAAGGTCCTTACGATGTAGCAATCATCGGTGACTACAACATCGGTGGTGATGCTTGGAGTAGCCGTATCCTCTTAGAAGAAATCGGCTTGCGCGTAGTCGCTCAGTGGTCTGGTGAGGACGAACCACTATAAACAAAATACTAAGTTAAAAGCATGAAATTATACTCAGTATTAGGAAATGCTAAGTTCAAACGCCAAAACGGTAAAAATGGTTGGCTAGAAGCACTAATTTATACTCAGCCCTGAGAAAACCCAATTTCAAGCGCCAAAATGGGAAGGATTGGTAAGGCTTAAGTCTATAGTCACTGCAACGTTGCGTTAACTAGGGGTTTACTTGTGTTTAATTAGTTTGATTAAATAGTGGTACAAAGATGCTATTACCACTATGGATTCAAAATTGCAAGAGTTGCGATCGCGACTCGCACAAATTGATAAACAGCTTGATAAAATCAAAGCCCCCGCACTGGTAGCAACTATCGAAGATGCCCGCGCAGAAAGGGAAGCAGCCCAAGATAAAGCCGACTTGCACCGCATAAAAAGCACTCTGTTGACGCAAATTCGACAGCGGGAGGAAGAGTTAGAGAAAGCAGCCGCTAAACGCGCAATAGATGGGGCGGAACAGCGCGTAAAACTTGCAGAGAAAGAGTTACAAAAGCTAGTTAATGAATTTAACGAACTTTCGCAGAGACAGAAAGAGATAATCGCGCAAGCTATCCAGATTAGTCAAAAGATTGAATCGTCGGTGCATTTGGCTTACCAGCCTCGGAAGCAGAATTTAAGCAATTCAACTTTTACAAGACTTCAGAGCTATGTTGTCAATGTCCCCCGGATAGCCAAGAGTCAGTCACCAGCGGGCGATTATCACATCTTTGAAATTTCTGCGGAGTTAGTTTAATGACTACTAAAAGCGACCAATTAAGAGAGGCGATCGCTGAGTGCGTGAAGCGCTACAACGAAGTTACAAGCGAGCGTAAAGCCCTTGAGAAAGAGGTAGAGAGGCTCCAGGACGAGAGGTTGCGACTAATTAGAGAAAGTGGTAATTCTCCCGCTCAAAAGCTTTTATCGCAACGCCAAAAATACTACAAAAAACCCGACCCCATGCCAATGGAAGCGATCGGGAAAGTTGTGCAGCAAGCGCGGGAATTGAGCGGACAGATTGCTGATAAGGTCGAGTTGGAAAATAGTTTGATAGCCGAAAAAGACCGTTATGTGCAAGAACACAACGAACTAATGGGTTTTAGCAAATCCCTTGGGCGGAGACGGACAATAGCACGGTGGGGGAATAGATCATGATTCGTTGTTCTACCCTCCATCCGCACCTTAGCCATTTACCAAACTGCGATGCTGTTTATATATTAAGCCAGCGCGGGCTAGTTGTTTATGTCGGATGCACCAACAATTTGCGTAGAAGGATGCGCGAACACAAGACGCAGAATGAAAACATCAGTTTTGATAAAACCGCGCTAGTCCATTACTTTGATGTTTGTGATTTGTCTTTAGAATCCGAGCTACAGAGGGCATTACGCCCCGGTACTGGGCGAATATCTATTTACAGTAGTCTTGATGTCTTACCCCTGATAATCCGCGACTTTTATCTAAAGCGGGTAAACCGACTAGTTGATAATATGCCTGACGATTTCGAGCAATCACTACCCTATTTTCAAGAGGCAACGCAGTACCACCGAATTATAGAAAAGTTATTCCCAGAGAATAAAGCTATACGCCAACAATGGCAGCGAAACACCGAAGCTATATCGAGAATGGTTAAATCCTCTGAGAAAGTTTTGGTTTAAAAGCCTCCGGTTCAGAATAAAATTTGAAACGTAACTTGTTTTACTGCCATCCGCGTTGTTGGATGGTTTTTATTTTGGCAGAAAATAAGTCACTGAAACGTTTCATTAACAGGAGAAGTTATGCCTTTATATCCCGATTGGCAGAATGTATCAGAAATTAGGAGCCAAGTTAAAAAGGATTTCAAACGAATCAAAAAAACCGAAGAAAGCAGGTATAAAAGGGATGATGCTCCAGATCGATACAAGCGTGAGATGCCAAAAGGTTACAAATCTCGCTATTCAGGAAGAATGATTTAATTTGTTCGTATGCTTACTATTCGAGCATAAAAGACCGCTGAAATTAAGGTTTAACCGTAACCGAGCAACTTTCTTGCTCGGTTGGAGTTAAGGTAAACCCTTACACAGTAAGGCTTTTATATGCAGTAGGTTAGCTTATTCTTACTTTTTACCTTACTTTTAAGCTAAATTCTTACTTTTAAGACAAATATTAGTAAGCGTGCGTATCAAAAGCGCATCAAGTAATTACTGCAACGTTACATTAACTAGACATTAAAAACCCCATCAACCAATCAAGGAAGATGGGGTAATTTTGTTTTATCAATCAACTATTAAATCAGTACCGATTAAATCTAGGCTAATTGCTACTTGCTCGTGTGCGTTTTGTATGGCTGTTAAAGCATCCTGTAACCGTAACTCTTCGCCATCTGGCAGAACTTCTTGAAACATTTCCGGATACTTGTTTTTGAGAATTTCAGTTAAATTTAAAATAACTGATAGACCTTCTTGAAATTGTTCTAAATCGTGCGTTAAATTCATGGTGTTAGTTGTGTGGTGTTTAGTGGCGATTACGTCCGGTGAGAACATCAAAAAAAAGTTTGTAGATAGGGATTAGATGGAAATATCCGTAAGCCATAAAACCCGATATTGCAGTACTAATTATTAGTTTGGTTATTTCCTTGGATACAAAGCCTGGTAAAAGTCCGTATGCGTAACGCTGCCAGTAATTCCAATACGTCAAAAGTTCAAAGCTGCTAACAATAAATATTAGAGAGCAAGAAAGGAAAGCGAATATTAGAAAGCATCTAAAAGCCACTAATAAACACTTGTAAGCGCTAAAAGCTGTTTTCATGAGTTTGTAGATTGATGGTGAATATAGCCCCGTCGGGCAGAGCTACCAGAGATATTTGATATCAAGCATCTCGCTGTAACTGGTAGCTATTTATTAATCGAAGTTAATTGGAGAGCCGTTAAGATGTCCGTGAATTAATTCGGGTCTGAACCAATTAGGTAGAGTCTTTTCAACATCTTCTAAATTGTTACCGCCTTTATCCTTTAATCCAGTTTTTATAACAACTCTAGGGATTGGTTTCTCACCATCTACACTAAATTTTTCAATTAACCATCCGCGTTGTCTAAGCTCGTAAACACCGTCACCAAAAGAAGCATTAGTAAAACTGTGAGTTACACCAATAAATAATTCCTTGGCTTTTCTGGTATCGGAATAAGTGGAAGTGACAAACAGTGGTATTAGTTCCTTAGCTTCCTTTGATATCTTGGCTAACTGGGTAAATTCATCAAGAATAAATTGCTCTTTATCGTTAGGACGTTGGTTAATCCTTTCGCT
Organism: uncultured Rivularia sp.; assembly: GCA_964395005.1. GTDB lineage: Bacteria > Cyanobacteriota > Cyanobacteriia > Cyanobacteriales > Nostocaceae > Rivularia. Next base: position 12,245 of record CAYMZW010000091.1, on the reverse strand, counting down.
TCTACGTTCGATTTGTTCCTGTAAAGCTTCCAGAATTGAAGAGTTATTATCATGTCTTAGCTCTGTCCTTAATAAATTCCACTTGTCGCTATTCTCACCGTTTAAATGCTTGTCAGCGATTCGATGTATTCTATGTCCCAAAGCTTCACGAACTAGCCCCAAACTAACAGCCATTGAAGTTTTAGCACTACCCATATCACCTATCAAGAAAATAGGTTTAACGGAATTAATTAACGTCCATAGCCATCCATCTTCCCAGGCTTTTAAAGCATCAATTAATGATTGCTTATCCTCCTCCCTGCTTTCGTTGGTAGATGGTTTCTTAGATTGTTTCTTGTTCCGAATCTTATCTAGTTCCTTATAGTTTTTAGCTGTCTCTAACTCATTCTCACTGATGGATTTATCTTGTTCGCTAAATCTTAGCTCTAATTCCTTTTTAGCTACTGCTTTGTTAGTGGCGATCGCCTTTGGATTTGAGGGGTAAAGATAGTTATCTACAAGCATCTCGTTGGTAACGTATTCCTTGCGTCGTCCGTGATAAGCTCTATTACGGTTAGCTTTTCTATCTTGTTCTGACTTGCTAAAACACCCTAATGCAATTAAAGCAAGGGCGATAGAGAACAGTTGAAAGTTCTTAGTTTGCTGTAAATTACTATCAAAATGTTGAGTAATAGAATCACTAGCTACTTTGCCAGAAAATTCAATATCACGCTTATCTAAATTTCTAAAAACGCTTGTAAGAATTATTCCCACACGGCTATTAGAATCGCACCTTAATAAGCCATCATTCTCCTTGTTTAGTATTTGTTTTGGTCGGAAACAAACCCGCGTTTCTGGGAATAGATTGTTGTTATTGAATACTGGAGCAATCCACAATATAGTAGATAGTCCCAAGCTAGCCAAACCCGCAATATTATAACGATTCATAGCTACTCTCCTATACGCTTCATGATTAGAAATAAATAAATACTTGCAGCTACTACTGCTAAAACTTTGTAATCATTTGAATAAGAATTAAATACGATAACTATTGCATCGTAGATATCAAACATTACTCCTAGAAACCATTCAAAATTAGTAAATATCAGAAAAGCAGAGACAGTCCATACAATAAACTTTTGCATTATCTTCTATTCCATATAAAAGCTATTAAGGCAGCAATTGCTGCTATTAGTCCAACGTATCCCCAGTAATTATCTTGCTGCTTAAAACCAGATTCGTAGTTTTCTATTGATTGCCGAATGCTCGCAACTGTGCCGTTACTTTGAGCTACCTTATCCCCCATTTGCCCAATTAATGAACCGTTGACCGACATATTGATAACGAACTTAGAACCACCAAGAATAATGTTTATCCGTGGCGATCGCTTTTTATCAATAGTTAATACTGAAGAGCTAGCATTAACCCCACCACAAAGTAGATAAAAAAGTATGGGATTAAAGCCTAGAGTTAATCCGTCAATTGCAGTTAGCAATCCATAGGTAATTGCAGCATTAACCAGTATTCCCGCTGCCATCTGTTGCCCGTACTGTGCAATATGCCCCGATGCTTCATACTCCTTCTCAGCAGTCAACTGATGGCGTTCGGTAACGTTCTTGCTGTTCTCTTGCTCCAATTGTTCAAGCACAGTCATTGGTTCGGGCTTTTCTTCCTCGCCGCTACCAACGAGATTAGAAATTATTTCAAGTATTTGTGACATATTAATAAGGTGGATTCGTGGTTACGATTTCATGCCCGGTTGCTCTGTCCGCTAAAACTTAGCAACCGGGGTTTTAATTATTTACCTCGGAAAAAATCAACCACGCGGGTTAATAAATTGCGTTCGGTGTATCTCTTCTCCGGTACTAATTCGAGTTGAGAAGCATCACCATTTTGTAAAATGTGGTCTAATCTCGCCTCCTTATAATCCCTATCAGCCTGCATTTGCTTGAGAGGGAGTTTGTTTTCTAACCGCTGCATTCTGTACTCATGGCTTGCTAACTGCTCAATCTCTGCAATCTCCGTTTCCATCTGCAAAGCTTGCATATTGTCATGATGCTTGTCTGTCCTCAGTTGCTTGTCCTGGATAAACTTGAAAGCTTTTTCGGTACGACCATCAACCAAGTCAATATCAGCTAACTCTGTGCGGGCAATATCGCTTTCAATTGCTAATGCTGACTTACCAGCTTGCTGGTAAATATCACCCCACATCTTATTTAATGCGTCTGTTCCCTGTATGGAGTCCTTCACATCATCAGCGAAAATTGGGGCGTATTTCTGCAACCTCCTTCCATCAATTCCCATCTGCGACAATTTTTGGGCTGACTTCTCATCACCTTTTAAAGCCCTTACAATGTCACCTTCAGAAATACCGAATTTACGGTTTAATTCCTTGCGGATTGATTTAGCTTTACCGCTCACATGGTTTTTGTGTTTCATAGCGTTCTGTTCTTCCTTCTACGTTGTAAAATTCACAAAATTGATTATCTACTGTTGACTTAATCGCTGTTATCCCGCTCCATACGAGGAAGAGGATAAACACCGCGCCAGTGATACGAATCACCGACCTTTGTAACTCCTCATTCATTCGCACCCTATTCTTTACGACCTGCGATCGCGCTTCGGTAAATATTCGATGAGCTTCCCTGACAAAGCCGATTTTAAGCTTGCCGCTAGCCTCCACAACCTCTTGCATATCGCCAGCAAACTCGTTTAACATTTCGCCTATAACCTCTGCATCTTGCTTGTCCTTGGACTTTTCAAGATGCAGGCAGTTTTCTAAATGCTGCCTGTATTCATCCATTACCCGTTCTTGACCTGCTCAATAAAGTTCATAAAATCTTCGCGTTGCTTCGCCCTTAAATCGTTGATAAATGCTGCCGTTGCGTTTATCGATTCGTTTACTTTGTTTTGGGCTACTACCGAATCAGTTCTAATATCAGCAAGGAGGCTTTGTACTTTGTCCGTTTCCTTGGCTTCCTCCTCTAATCGATAGTTACGCCAAGCCTGCAAAGCTTCCACAATAAATGCACCGTGACTGGTAAAGGTATCTGCAAGCCTTCCAGATATAGTTACAGACTCCACGTCTGAAGCAACTATTCCGTTATCATCAAAAGCCTTTTGCAAAGCCCCTGCTTTCTCGAAGTTGTTATTAAAAGTAATCTCGCCCTTGCTTTCGTCGTTCATTGGTTCCTCTTCTGTTATATTTTTCTGTTGCTGCAACGTTTCAGTGACTTGGTTCTCCTCCTCTCTAACTTCAGTAATCTGGGAAGATTGCTTACTTAAGCTTTCCTTGACCTGCTTAATGTCATCTAATGACGGATTGTTCGGGTCAGAGGCGATCGCGTTTAGTTCCTCCCTAATTTCTGCGTAGGTTTTCTTTATTCCCTCACGACTTAATGCGGTTTGAATGCGTTTGATAAACTTAGACATTGTTTTCTCCTAATAAATTAAATTGCTTAGTTTCTTGCGGTTGTGGATGCTTTAAACGTTGATTCTCGTGCCAAGTAAGAACGGCACAAGCAACACCTACGAAGTCTAAAATAGGATGTCTTTGTTCGGCTCTGTATGCAATTCCTCCAGCTTTAAACCAGCGGTACCACATAGTTGAGATGCCGAGATACTTGCCGTCTTTCCTATACCTATCTGGAGGTAGGTATCTCATCTGACCGATTAATATTTTTCGGAAGTCTTCACAACTTATTTGCATATTGGGATGCTTTGATTTAAAGGATTTAACGTTATTCCAAATAGTAAAAAAGTTCTCATTAACTATTACTATTCGTTTGTGATTTGAGCTTTTACTTTCTTTCCTGTTCATCCTTCCAATGGTTTTTAAAACTTCGGGATATTCTTTTTTCTCTATTCCAATATTGGTTAGTTTTCTGTTGACCCGATACCACGTACTATCAGATATTGACCGCCCTAAATGCATTTCTAGTTGTCTTTTGTACTCAATGCTCATACTTAAACCTTTGATATGGGATTTTACGCCCGTGACAGTGCGCTGTCATGGGACGCTAACGAGAGAATCAGTGTTACAGCGTTTTGCACTAATGCCAGCGTGTAACAAGATTTTCGCCAGCGTGTAACTAGGGGTGTTCTACGTAGTAACATGACAGTGATTTTAGAATCGCGCACCCTTCCAGCACACAAACAATACAGCGATTTAGCAGCCTCAAAAACCCCATGTGACAAGTGACAGATTGCCAGAAAATCCTGGGGAAAAACGCCCCCTCGCAACTTGCTGGTAACAAGTGTTTGCGGCTTGCGATCGCCGACCAATTTATAAGATGCACATTCCTGTATTGCTTCCTGTGACAGTGTTGTGCGGACTGCACTACAATAAGGTCTGTTTTTGTGGTGCAGCCTGTAACTCTGATGCACAAAGGATTGTAACAATTAAGACATCACTGCCTCTTGACCCTCCTTACTTAGTCTGTCAATTTCAGCATTAAGAATATTGAGAACTGCCGATGCTGCATTAATAAGAAACTCACTTTGGTCAATATGACATTCAATGGTTGATGAGTCTTGAATTAATGCTTTAGCTAATAGATTTGTTGATTCGATTTCGCTAACAACATGACTTAATCCGTCTCTAGCAACATCTAATAAAACCGTACAATCGCATTGTTCTGATGCTAGGGCTTTAGCTTCATTTAATAAATCAATAAGTGTCTTGGTGTGGCGTTGATGTGCTTTTAAAACTTCAGATGATTTGTACATCATTGTTATGCAACCTCCTTGTTCGTGTTATCAATCAGCGCTTTAATTTGTGCCTTAATTGCTTCTAACTCTGGGTTTCTGACACTAATTAAATCGAGATGCCAGAATGCATTACTTAAATGGGAAAGTCTATCTTTGTTGGTTTTCATGATTAAATAATTGTGTTGTCTATTTACTTTGCGGTGGTAGATACATCCTGTTAATCGGTAGTTGCTGCTACCGATTAACTATTAATCTCTGTAGGGGTGAGTAAGGCGAAAGGTTATTATTTCCGATGCATTAGCTGTTTTAAAATCCTTCCAATCCATCGTTAAATGCAATTCGATTGTGTCCGGTTCCTCTGGCTTGTCAATTCCCCGTCCAATCCTTGCTTCACACTCACCATGCTTTGTACTAATAATCTTTTGGGTTTTCTCTTCCCATTGGGTTGATTCGTGACATATCCAAGCTGCTTTAGCTTTTGCTGCATACTCCCTCACTTGTGAATAAGTTGTGGGTAAGTCTTCGCCACAATCGCCAAAATCATCATCAGAATAATCAACGCGGGAAAGCTTGTATTTCGGTTCACCCATCGCCGCTAACTGGAGGAAGCAGTCAGTAAGCTTATTCACCTGTCGCCATAGCTTACGGGCATCTCTTTTAATTAAACTGAGCGTAAATGGTTCTGTTAGATAATCAACTTTCAACCCCCTGCACTCGAAGCTTGTACTTTCTAATCCACTAATAGCCAGATGGCGCTGTATCTCGCGGATATTATCAAAGCAATTTCGGGTTAACTCACCTCGGACTATCCTTTCCTTTGTCATAATTGACCGCATCTCTTTTACGAAAGGATGTTCGTTTTGTGGTGGTTCTTCTCCCGAATCTTCTATTAGTTCGTTTGGGTCAATGCACAGCCGTCTAAACATTGCCTTATCAGTAGCCCCAGCTAAATCCGCTAAAGTATCCCAGTCTAACTCTGGGTAAGTGCCTTGCATCTCTTCCCCGTCAATCATCGAATCAACCTCATCGCAAAGCATCTTAAGCCCGTCGGGAGTAGCAACAGATGGGGAAGTTTGGTAAATCTTCCAGATAGCCGCGTGGGTGATACTTCTGCTTCCTAACCTCTGAAGCATCACTGGGATAACTTGTCTCTCCCACTCCTTCTCAAACTCGTTAAATTGCTCGTCAATCTTGCTTTCTATTGATTCCCCGTTATCTACTTGATATTCGGCTATTAACTCCTCAGCAAGCTCTAGTAATCGTTGCTTACCCTCCTTGGTGCGAATATCACCAAACTCTTGTTTTATTTCTCGGAAATATTGAAACTCGGCGATCGCCTTCCGTAACTCGCTGTACTTCTTGCTTTCACCGCTCTCTAACTTTGCTACTAAATCAATAATCTGTTGCATGGTTATTACCTTATATGTGTAATTGTTGCCATTACTGGCAGACCCCGGTTAAGTCGCGACCCTTAACCCTATCGCTATCGGAGTTACAAGAATTTCACTCGTTGCCCATCAAGCACCCCCTCGGATTGGTTCTGATGTATCTGAGTAGTATTCAAGTTTCATGGTTCGGTGTTTGGTTTTTGTCCCTCACAATTTCAATATACCGCACATAAAACGTTCGCACAGGCGATATAAGGAACAATCATATATAGGTACTCTCAAAGAAACTTATCGAACCGTTTACCAATCGTGCGTATATGATTTATTTTGGTTCTATCTGTACATTAGGATTACTTATATCTTGTGTACGCACATAACATAGTCGGTATTATATATATAGAGATTGGTATATGGCATTGAAAATCAAACTTAAAGAAGTCAGGGAAAAACACCCTAGCAATCCGAGTCAGCGCGTAGTAGGCGATTACTTAGGGATTGCAGAGGGTAACTATCGAAGGCTAGAGAATGGGTATGCTAAATCGATTTCGTTTGAGTCAATAGAAAAATTGTGTAAGTTTTTTAGTTGCACTCCAAACGACATTTTTGAATATATAGAGGATTGATATTGATTCAAGCTTTATACAGCAAGCATTACAAACTCAACCCTGTACACAACTACTTACAAGGGTTTTAACAGTATTACTTGTGTATAGGGTTAAGTCACTGCAACGTTGCATTAACTACAAATTGTTTATTTTTAGTAGATTTATTAGTGCGATCGCGACGGCTCAAAACTAGATATGGACTTAAGCGCAGCTTTCGTGATACTAGTCTACTAATGGTTATACTTGCGTAAAAAAATATAGCGCAAGTCCAATCAGACACACGCATAAAAAAACCTGTGTTGACAGCACAGGCAAACATAAAAAACACACGACAATGATAGAGCAAAACACCCTTTTTGAGCAAGTAGTAAGTGAATGGGTAAACAACTCCGCAGTTGACCCAGAGATAGTTAAATTAAATGTTCTCCCTCTGGAAGGGGACATAGTTTACGAATATTTGACCTCAGAGAATTCTCAAAGGTTAAACGCTGGTAGATTAGCGAGTAATCTAATGAAGCGTTACGAGTTAGCCGCGTCGGATGGCGGTTGGTGGGTAAGTGGAGTTGACCCAGTTACGGGAGAACGGATGCAATGGGGTCAATTTAAACCCGTTACACCTCGTATCGACATGAAAAATAACCCTGTTAAATACGAAGCGCCGGACGGAATTCCGACCCGTGCATTTTTCTTAGAAGTTCCACGCCATATCTGGGAGAAAATCGCAGCCTTTTATGATTGCCCAATTGATGATTCCCTTCACTTTTGGCAATGGGTAATTAAAAATAATCTTCCTATCACGGTTACAGAGGGTGCTAAAAAAGCAGGGGCAATGTTAACCGCTGGGGTAATTGCTGTTGCTGTATCTGGAGTCTACAACGCAACTCGCAAGCTAAATGATGATGGCGATCGCGAACTTATCCCAGACCTACAATATTTCGCCACACCTGACCGTAAGGTGTTTAGCTGCTTTGATACCGATAAGAAAGCTAAGACAAGGGCATATGTAGCAAAAGCATCGAAAAAGATGCTACAGGCTTTTGATAAGGCTGGCTGTGATGCTAAATTTATTAGCCTTCCTAGTGATGGGGATAAGGTGGGGGCTGATGATTTTATTGTTTCCCACGGCGGCGATAAGTTCCACGAACTATATAAGTATGCTCGCAACTGGAGTAGATATAAATCATTTTTGGGATTTGCTAAAAACCTACTTACCCCAAAGCAACCTAATAGCAGCAAGCGTAAGCTAACCACACCTACCAAGCCAGAGCAAGCCGAATACAAGGAAGGTGAAAGGTTACAGGCTTTAAAGAGTGCATTATCACATCACAAGTTTGTATTGTTGGGCGACCAAGTAGGGTTTGGTAAGTCTACATTTTTCGGTAAGCTCAACCCCGAAGACATCAACGCGGAAACAATTTATTACCTTTCTCCGACACATCGCAACCCATCCACACCGGAGGTAGCAGCAAGATACACCGACCTACCAGTTAGGAACAACGGACTATATAAAGATGAAAAAGGTAACGTTCGTTGGGCGCAGAAGGGAGAAATACCAAACTTACCCGGTAACTGTTTCCGCACCGAGATGTTCCACGAGCTTGCTAAAAAGGGCTACGACAAAGAGATAAGACAAACAGCAGAATCTAACCCCATCTGTCAAACTTGTCCGGTTAAGTGGAATTGCAAGGGCGTTACGTTGGACGGTACCGAAACGAAGCGAATCGAGAACGCTGACTATCGACGCAATCGCAAAGCGGCACAATCCGCTTCATTAATCCGTTGCTCAGTTCAAAGTCTTGCCCCATTTGAAAAGGAGGAAACAGAACAACCTAAAACCACCTACGAAAATACTTTGGTAATTGATGAGCTATCCCAAATACCTGGGGTAGAAGTTAAAAATATTACCAAGGCAGAAATAGATATAACGATTGCAAAGCTTGCTAAGGCTGGCTTATATCAATCATTCAATTGGATAGCACAACTAACAGAGATGATGGATGATACATCTAAGTTCTACGGATTTGACCATAATTCAATTGCAGATGCGATCGCGCTCGATAAAATATCTGATGACGAGTATTTGGGAATGCTTACCGCTGCTTCCGAACTTAATGCCAACCTTTTAGAAGAGTTACAAAAAATCTCGGAAGCTGACGGGGTTGATACATCTGGGATGGGGCAGAAGGAGCGTAAAGAGTACCGCGCTTTACTCCGCACCGCTAACAAGCAATTAGCTAAGGAGCAGTTGCAGAAGTTTCGGAACTATTTAGAAGATATGATTCCCAACTGGCTATTAGATGCAATTAAAGCTTTGCGTGAGGGGCACTCATTAAACTATCTACGGATTAAGAATGGGCAATTAGAAATTACCAAACCCGACAGCCACGTCCGCGCATTGATGGACTCTGCCGATCGCGTAATTATTCTTGATGCTACTGCGACAACCGAAGATGTTACCCGCAAACTTGGAGCAGACCCCAAGGAAGTATTTGCACTTCGCCAAGAATTACCCCAATTAACAAACTTAACCATCGTTCAAGTAACTGGATTAAGACATTTAGGTAAGCAGCGCTCTCCTGATAAGATAGCCCGCGTTGATGCATTAAAAGCCGAACTATCAGCCCGTCATATTAACTTTGGGGGAATTGATATCAAAGCTTGCAAAAACGATGGCGAGGGTCACTGGGGATTTGATAACCGTGGTTCCAACGAATATAAATCCTGTGGTGGTCTTTTGTTAGTTGGCGACCCATACAAGGATATTGGAGCGATGAAAGCTCACTTTTCCGTCCTTGAAACTATTCGCGCAATTGATTCATACCCAGAAGTAGCAGCCGAAGCAGGTGGGGTAAAAGCTTTCGGTAAGAACTATACCCAATACATCGAAGAAAGTTTATCCAATGATAAATTCCAAGCTTTCATTGCTGCCGATGTAGCTAATGAGGTAATTCAAGGTGTGGGGAGAACGCGACCATACAACCGCGACGAACAAATTACTGTCTACATCGCCTCTGATAGCGACCTTTCATACTTACAACAAGCTTTCCCCGGTTGTAAGCTAAAAACTACCACTGCTTTTGAAATTACCCCACAAGCAGGCGACAGAGTACAGCGCTTGAAGTGGAACATTTTGGAAGCAGCAAGAAAATTACACGATGCCGGACAGAAAATTACCGCTGTTGCGATCGCGAATAGTATCGGTTGCCATAAGTCTAGAATCTCTCAAATTTGTAAAGAGTTTGGCGGTTCTAAGAAGTTCCTAAAAAGTTTAATAACCCTATTAAAGGTTCTATATAGAGATATTAAACTTTTAGATACCTCCACTTTGACTGATGATGAGATATGGTTTTCCCAGAATTATTTACCCCTACTTCTCAACGGGAGCGATGACGAGCAAGCCGAAGCAGTAGAAATGATAATTACCTCTCCATACACCCAAGATGACCGTACAGAAGCGATTTTAAGCGCCATACCTACCGAATATAAAGCCAAACTGCTTATAGCCTTCCTCCGATATCTTCCAGATGAGATTTATAACGAGTTTGGGATGAGGCTACATGGACTGGTTTCGTAGTTACTAAAAGTTATTCAATAAGGAGAATACTTAGAAATGAAGTCAAAACCGAAAGGATTTGCACAAAAGGCTTGCTCTAAAGTAAAAACGTGGCTTGAGAGAAATTCAAAGCGTGATAAATGGTCGGTGATGACTTCTATAAACGGTCAACCAGAATTACCTCTCTTTGTTTATAACGACAAGAAACAAGCAATCAAAACCGCCAAGATTGTAGAGCAAAAGCTTTCTGTTGTTGCACCAAAAGAAATGAAAAGCATCTACTGTAATCAATTCGTTCAGTACAAAGTTGTTACTACTTATTTACGTGGAATTGGGGATGATAGCCAAGACGATGGGATAGCTTCCTAGTCACTGCAACGTTGCAGTAACTCAGACCAAAAAAAAGCGAACAGTTAAACCTGTCCGCCCTAAACAGAAAATTATCGTTTTTTAGTTACCGTTAAATTAAGCCACAGGAGAAAAGCAGATGCAGGTCAAAAGAAGCAGGGAAGAATTTTTAAGACACCTCAGACAATTAGCAATCGAGTTTTACGACAAGCATCACCCAAACGAAACTTTGGAAACATTGCCAGTAGAATCTACAAAAACCGCTTCCACGAACGATATAAAACTCTCTCGTAACTCGATATCCCCTAACGATTCCCAGAAAGTTGGTTGAGAATACGACCAAGCCAATTTAAGCCTATCAGCATCGATTTTATTGGCATATTGCGACCTTATAACCTCAGCCTGTATCTGGTTTTCAATATCTTGCATAGCCGCAATAATTGCAGGGTTGGAAGAGTTAAGCCCTTTCAATCCTGCAAGTTGCTGCTTTAAGTCAAGCAGTTGAGCCGATTCAATAGGATTATCGGCAAGCTCAGATTGTTCAATAACCCGCTCTGCTTCCTCGGTAATAGCTTCAATCACCTGCTTAGTGAGGACGGTTAAGCGAGAACAGGTTTTATTAGGGCATGAGTCAATATTACGACAGTGCTTGTTACACCGTATCCAGTGTGTCTCACCTGACTTATACCGACTAACAACACGAAACATACCGCGCCCACAATGAGCGCATTTTAGTAAACCTTTCAACGGATAATCTTTCTGCTTCTTCCCAGTAAAACGCGGTCTAGTACTAATGTTTCGTTTAATCCTGGCAATCTCAAACTCTGTGGCGATCGCCTCGTGAGTATCCTTAATTATTTGAGGTGGTCTGGGGTTTTTCGCGTTCCGGCGATGCTCCATCTCGGTAAAATATCTGGTATGTCCAAGTATTGTGGGGTTATCAATCAGATGTTTTATTCCAGAAACCGAGTAATTTATTCCATGTTCCTTTAATAAATACCGGGATACCGCCCCAAAACTATAATTTTCAAGTAATAACTCAATCACTTTCCTAGCAATGGGAAAGGTTTTTTCATCTGGTATTATTTTGTGGTCATCATTCAATCGATACCCAAAACAAGCACTTTGCACTTTACCTTGTGAGCGAAAATAAGCCATACCATGCCTTGTCCGTTCCGACAATAACCTACTTTCAAAGTCAGCCAAAGCAGCCATCTGAGAAGCACTGAAACGCCCAAACGAGGAACTAACATCAATTGGCGCATCCAATATCCTTAAGATGATGTTTGAATCATTAAAAAGCTGAATAGTCCTTATAACGTCAATGTCGCTTCGTCCTAAACGGTCAATACGAGTAACAATAATTTCTCGAACCTTTCCCCGCTCCACCAGCTTCAGAAGCCTGTTAAACTCCTTTCTTTTATTTGATCGTCCCGATTCAATATCAACTAACACCACATCAGATCCAGCATCTTCCAGCCGCTTTATCTGCTGTTTCAAAGCATCATACTCTAAGCTTTGTTCCACTGTTGAAACGCGAGCATAACCGTAAATCATAGTGCCACACCAGCCACATCATTTGATTGTTTATAGTACCACGTCCTCGCGGTCTGGTGACGGAACATTGAACGAGATGATGTTGACTCCCAAGGTAAAAATGAA
>CAYMZW010000090.1:0-18080 GCA_964395005.1 uncultured Rivularia sp. | reverse complement strand
ATAATACAGCAACAATGACTCTTGCTTTCTTTCCTTTAGCTCTTGTTACCTTACCAGTTGAAAATTTACTGCTGTACTCGGTTAATCTCGCATTCGTCGGTTTATTAGGAATAGTATATGCAGTGTTTCTTTACTGGGGAAAACCAAACTACAGCTTTTCTCTCAAAGAAGTTTTAATGCTAAATGGAATATACGTAGTTTATTTAGCTGTAATGGTGTTCGGCGTTTTGAAAGTGGTTTAAGCAAAGTTAGGAATTAGGAGTTAGGAATTAGGAGTTAGGAATTAGGAATTAGGAATTAGGAGTTAGGAATTAGGAGTTAGGAATTAGGAGTTAGGAGTTAGGAATCACAATTTTAACTGCTAACTGCTCACTGCTCACTGCTCACTGATAACTGCTAACTGAAAACTCAACCTATTGATTGATTGCACTTCGATAAATACAGTTTATTTTGAATTTGGGTTAAGTATTTATTCTAGGGTTATATCTATCTATATAGAAAGAAAAATATATGAAAGACTTGAAAGGAAAAAACGTTATTATTACGGGTGCTGGAAAGGGAATTGGAAAGGCGATCGCCATGCGTTTTGCCGAGGAAGGCGCGAATGTAGCTTTAAATTATTACAATCAGCCAAAAAAATCACAAGACGTGCAAGAAATGATGCTTAGGGAGCAAAATAGCTTGCAAATAAAAAATTGTGGCGTTAAGCATCTGGTGATTGAAGCCGATATTTCCAAAGAAGAAGATGTAGTAAATATGTTTTCTAAGACTGTGGAAAATTTTGGTGGTGTAGATATTTTAATCAATAATGCCAGCATTCATACAGATGGTGCTTCTTCTCATCAAATAGATATTTGTGAATTCGATCGTATTTTAGCTGTTAATCTAAGAGGGACTTATATCTGCTGTCGCGAAGCTATCAAGCACTTTTTAGACACAAGCCACGGTGGTGTAATTATCAATAATTCGAGCATCCACGAGGTTATCCCCAAACCTTACTATGTAGCCTATTCCGCCAGCAAAGGAGGTATGGAAAATCTAACTCGTACTCTAGCTTTAGAATACGCACATATGGGAATCCGGATTAACTCTGTTGCTCCAGGCACTACAGCAACACCTATCAACCCTTGGGCTTCCTCACCCGACGAAAAAGCCAAAGTAGAACAACATATACCTATGCGTCGCACCGGAACACCTGAAGAAATGGCTGGTATAGTCGCGTTTCTTGCTTCCTCTGAAGCATCTTACATCACCGGACAAACTTTATTTGTAGACGGTGGATTAACTTTATATGCAGATTTTCGTCAGCCGTGGAGTTAACAGTTATCAGTGAACAGTGAACAGTGAGCAGTGAGCAGTTATAACTCCTAATTCCTAACTCCTAACTCCTAATTCCTAACTCCTAACTCCTAATTCCTAACTCCTAACTTTTGACTTCATCCGAATTATGTATACAAAAGGATGTAGAGAACTATTTAAAAAATTTTCTCATGATAGAGGAATCAATAATAAATCATAGCTAATATATTAGGTAACAAAGAAAAAACAAAATAAAAAACCAAGTTTTTGGTTGTTTATAAATCAATTAAAGGAGTCAATTATGAGCGCTGAAGATAAAGCAAAAGCTGCTGCTAAGAATATTGAAGGTAAAGCTCAAGAAGCAATGGGCAATGTTACCGGCGACCCCGAAGATCAAGCAAAAGGGCAAGCTAAGCAAGGTGAAGCTGAAGCTCGTCAAACTGTAGAGAATGCAAAAGACAAAGTTAAAAAAGCAATTGATTAATTTTTAATCGTCTATAAATTCATTAGTGAATAAATAATAATCTTTGACTAGATTACGATTTACTAAATGGAATCATTGAGTTTTAAAGATAAAGGAGTTAGATTAATTTCTAGCTCCTTTATTTTTATGTTTAAGGTTAGTCAAAGGTATAAGGGAACGGGGAACAGGAAATAGTGGTGTATAAAAAACAGTGACAAATAATGTTAAAGATTATTTTAAAATATTAAAAATATACATATATTAAGAAAAATATTCCTAAAAGAAACGCATCCGTTATTAAAATCTATTTGACAAGTGGTAACAAAAAGTGTGAGAATTTTTATTAATTTCCGATCGAAATATATCTGGATAGTTAACTAATTTTTGTTCAAATTTGGACTGTGACAATGAATATTTCTTTTAACTACGTTTTAGCAGAGCTTATTGATAATACTTATGGTAGGGCTGACTACTATATGTCACTTACGGGAATAGTTGTAGTAGGTTTTATTGCAGCAGTTTCCATAGGCTCCATTGCTTGGTATAATTCTAAGCGTCCTGTAGGCTGGGAAGATAAAGAACGTCCTGATATTGTTCCAGACGTTGAAAAGTCGAGCAGCCCTGGTTTGTAGTTTTTTAACTGCAATTCAATTAACAATTTTTCGATAGCATTGTTAGTTAGATCGTTAATCAGAATTAAGAAACCCGGACTATTTTTTCAAAAGCCGGGTTTCTTGATGAATTTAAATTTTTGAACTTTGTTAAAGCTAGTTACAAAGGCAAATATAATATTTAAACAAAAGGAATATAGATAATAAAAAGTTAAAATAATTTTATTACCTTTAACCTTTAACCTTTGACCTTTAACCTTTAACCTTTGACCTTTAACTTAAAAGTTATAGCCTACACCCAAAAGTAATCCTACATCCGCGTTATCGTCAGAGAAGCCAATATTTACTCCTCCAGTTGCTGTGACTTTGTTAGATACTGGAACATCAACTCCTCCAGTTAGTAAGAAGCCAACATCAGCATCATCATCAGTATTAATTGAAACTCCTGCACCCAAATAAGGCGCTACGCTGATTCTTTGAGTACCTGTATCGGTAACATCATCAACGGGAAAGTCAATTGTTACAGGAATTAAAAATACAGGCTCGTCATTAAGTAAAACAGATGGGCGGATAGAAAAGTTTCTGCTCAAACCGATTTTACTAATTACTGAAAAAGCACCATCACCTAAAGCACTATCATCATCAAATCCTAAAAATCCACCTATACCAATATAGCTAGGGCCACTTCGAGTAGAAGTACCTGGTTCAAATTGAGCAACTTTTTTCGGTGTCTTAATCTGTGTGTTAGCTTCAGCTTGTGCTTGGGTTTGAGGGGTTTGTGCTTGAGCTTTTACTTCACCAAAAGTGAAGATAGCAGCGCTGATGCTGGCAATAGTACAAGCTAGTTTTAGTTGTCTGTGGTTCATAATTTGTTTCTCCAAGTTTAACTGCGAACTACTTTAAGTTGAATGACTATTGCACGAATAAAGCAGTAGTACATTATCAGGTTAAAAATTTATCATTAAAACTAAAGCTCTTTAAAGAGAATTAGTTTAGAGAGCTTATCATAAAACTATCGAGGGAGCGATCGAGAAAGTGCAACTTTATCAAAATTTGCAGTAATTAAATCATCAACTTCTGACTTATAGTAAAATTCCTAATCTTTAATACCTAAATATCTTAAAATATATTGAGTCTGCTTAAGTTGCAATTTGGTAGTTTTAATTACTAATAAATGCTCAACGTGCAGGCTACTTGTATAAAAAAACTTGGTTCAAATAGTTTTATTTAAACTAGTATTTAAGATTGTTTTCATAGTACTTCTTAAAGATAGTTTTATTCCTCACCCTTCAGAATAACTTTAAAATATGTCTTGAGAAATAAATTCAAAGAGCAGGTAATCTTTTTGACATATCATCTTGTATCTTTAACTTTGTTTTTAATCAATAATATTTTAGATACTTTATTTAAATAAAAATATATTTTAATAGGTTCGTAGTAAGGGCTTTAGCCTTAAATTAGAGGGCTAAAGCCCTTACTACTAACTTTATTACAAATTAAAATCTCCCGAATTGATTTCGAGAGATTAGTTAATGATTTTAAGAATTAAAGCTTTGTTTAGCTCTAACGCCATTTTCGCTCACCATCTTCATCTACTCGTGCTTGACGAATTACATCAGAAATCTTTTCAGCATCTTTTACGTGGTGTAATGCAACTTCATCACCTGTTTCCTTATCTTCTGTAACGAAATAAGTAGGAACAGTAATGTGATCTCCAGTAATATCAGGTGCATCTACAGCAACTTGTTTTGCTTTTTCATCCACCGACTTACTTTCATCAACCTTATCCCCAGGGTTGAGTACGTTATTATCTTCGTTCTTTAATTCTTGTTTTTGCTGATGCTTTTGTTCAAAATCAACTTGTTCGGGTGTTAAAGGTTGCTTGTTATCTTGATTAGCCATATTTACAATCCTGAATTTCTATTTAGTTTCCTGATACATCTACCTGAATTACAAAAAAATTGATTCTCTTGACAAGGGGATTAAAAATTAAGAAGCGATTAATCATTTTCTTGACTACATTCAAAGTAGCTTCCCCATCTTCATAAACGTATTACCAGCGAGCAAGAGAATCTTTTCTTAATACTTATTATGCGGTACGCTTAGTGATTAAACTCCAGATGAATACAGCAATCATTGCACCGATGATAGCAACGATCAATCCACCAATGCTAAAACCAGATGAAGTTAGGGCGAACGTTCCCGTAGTTAATAATGTAAATAAAGTTCCACCAACAAATGCACCAATAATACCTAAAAGCATTGTTGCTAGAATTCCGCCGCCTTGATGCCCAGGATAAATTGCTTTAGCGATCGCACCAGCGATAAGACCTAAAACTACCCATGCAATAATATCAAACATACTTAAAATCTCCTCAACAAAAGTTGTGTTCGTTTCGTTATCCTTAATTTATCAATTTCTAATAATTTGCAAATCTATAATCAGAAGTAATCTTGATATTCGAGAGGAATAGAAATAATCGTTTAAGTATGTCGAACTAAGTAAATAATTGTTTTACAAAAATCGGCATCACATCCGGCAGGTTGCAAACAGATTTAATCAACCTGTGACTAAAATTTAGGTACTAAAATCATACAACAAGTAATAATTTACACGATATATGTCAAGAACTTTAATTACGAACCAAATCCTCCTTTAGGCTTACTTTTACCCTTCTTATTACTCTTGCCTCTAACTTCCGATAATGCTTCCTGAAAAAGATTGTGTAGATGCAATGGAACGCTGGCAACTTCGGGCAATTCAACGCTTAAAGTTTTGTTAAATTGCTTTAACAAATCTACATAATCTTCCTTTAAATTAAATTCTGGACGTTTTAATACTTGTTGTAACAGTTTTTCTAATTGTTCGGGGTATTGTTCTGATAAACGATACAAAACACAAGCTTTAATTTCAGGAGATTCTAAATATTCGCGTACCAGTTTATCAACATTTATTTGTTCGTCAGCATTGCCATTTTCAAGCAAACTCTTGAATTGAGTATAGTTCGTTAAAAAGATTTGTCCCCAACGAGGAAAGCTTAATACGGTAACTTCTTCTGCTTTCTTCAAGCGAGTGGGTAACTCTACTTTCGGCATTACCATTTTGACAGTTTTATTGCTATCTAACACCTTAGAAATAGCTTTTGCTTCTAAACCCATACCGCCTGCAACCTCGGCCATTTCTTCATCAGAAATATCAGCTTCCTGTGCCATTTCCTTTAAAGATTTTGAGCTATCAATTCCCGCTGCTTCCAATCTGCTTTGAGTAACTTGTTCTTGAAGTTCGTTGAGTTTTTGTTCTAATTCATATCCTGGTAAAGTAATTTCATCGCTACCAAAAAAGTCAATAAACCCTTGGTGGTATTTTTCAACTGAAAGCCATGCTTCTTCCAGTAATTCCGGTGCATCGCCGTATAGGTAATTTTTATAATTATCCTTAAAGTTTCCAATTGCTACAGCTAATTTTGGCTTACCTAATCTCCCCATTAATGTTATTGGGGAAGAAAACATCCAGCAACCCTCACTTATAGGAGCAATTCGCGCTAATAGAATTTCTCCTTCCTTGGCGCGTTTCAACTGTTGTTGCTCTTTGGAATCAATTTTGACCAAATATTGCTTATCAGTTAACCAGTTTCTTAATTCAAAACCATCATCTGAAATTCGATTAACAGCAAACAAACCAGCAAAACTACGTTGCCAATTATTGATAATATCATGCTGTTGTGCTGATAAATCGGGATATGATTCTAAAAATATCTCAACGGGATTTTTATCTCCCACTTTACCTTCAGTGAGAAACATATTCAGCACCATTTCATTTTGAACTGCACCTTGATACTGAGAAAAATTAGCTAATTGTTCGGCACTAAAAGCCTCTAAAGATACCGCTAAATCCCCTTCAGCATCTAGTACAAAATCAATCAGTTCCGAATGTAACTCTTTCGCTGTTATTAAATTTGCATCCATAATCTTTCAGTGAGCAGTTATTAGTGAGCAGTTAACAGTATAGGAGTTAATGAATAGTTAGGAGTTAGGAGTTAGGAGTTATGAATTAAGCAACGGATAGAGTTAGGCAACGGATGGAGTTAGGTAACGGATGGAGTTAAGAGTTATTAATCAAATATATTTCATAACTGTTAACTGCTAACTGCTAACTGCTAACTGTTTGGTGATTTCGGTAAATTAATCGTAAACGTGCTTCCATTTCCTGATTCTGATTCTACATTAATTGAGCCGAGGTGCGCTTCAATAATACGACGTGATAGATATAAGCCTAAACCGCTACCAGAGTTTTTGTGCTTGCCAGGGCGAAATCTCTCGAATAATATTGCTTTTTCTTCTGGAGCAATTCCGGAGCCTGTATCTTTAATTTTTATTTGCGCCGTTTCTGAATTTAATTGCAAATCAACTTCTATAAAGCCAGTAGTGGTAAATTTAATGGCGTTTCCGATTAAATTAGTTAAAACTCTTTTAATTTCGATCCTATCTGCAAAAATAGTATAGAATTCTGTTTTTTCTGTACTACTATTTTCTAAATTATCTAAATTAGATTTTAATATTAATTCTTTTTCTTCTGCTAAAGGTGTTAATTCTTGAACTACGTCGCGAACTAAATCTAAAATGTTGATTTTATCAAAATTAATTTGTTTGCAGTCAGCTTCATAACGATAAACTTCGAGCAAACTATTCACCATATGCAATAAGTCATCATTGCTGGTAATCATGGTAGTAAAAATCTGTTCAATATCCGGAGATACTTCAAAAAATCGACCTTCGCGTAACAATTTTAAAATCCGATTGGCAGCTGCCAAAGGTGTTCTTAGATCGTGAGTGAAGCGGGAAACAAAATCTTGACGCAAACTCGCCATATGGTCGCGTTCGTCTATACTGTGTTTAAGTCGCAAAAGACTACGAACTCTGGCTTGCAACTCGTCAGCATCTACTGGTTTGCGAATAAAGTCATCGGCTCCTGCATCTAATCCCTCTACAACGCTGATGCTGTCATGAGCGGTAATTAATAAAATCGGAATAAATGGCAATTGTTGATTTTGACGAATGCGACGAGTAAATTCATAGCCATCCATTTCTGGCATCATTACGTCTAAAAGAATCAAATCTGGTGGTGACTCTTCCGCTATTTTTAAACCTTGTTTACTATTCTCTTGAATCTCTATTTCATATCCTTCATCTTCTAATATAGTTTCAATTACTAGTAAGTTGTCAAAGATATCATCAACTACTAAAATACGGTCTTTTTTTTCAAGTTTGCTGTAAGACATAACATTATATCTCAAAAAAGGGGATAAGGAACTATTAGAAATAATTTTAGTTATTTTAAAAAATCAACTACTTAATAAAATAATTATAGATAGTAATATTTTAAGGCATGTTATTCGAGACTTGAGCATAATAGTAACTAAATAACCAAATAATTAGATTGAGATATTAATTAAGTTCTGAGATTAATCTCGATCGATTATTTTACCAAAGTATATTAATTTTTATCTGGCTTATAGCGAGCATTTAAACCGAAGAAATATTTTTTTTTTAATAAACCTATTTTGAATTATATCGAACTTATCTAATAAAAATAGTTTGTTTATGAACAAAAAGAGCATCCCAAACATTTAAATTTTTAGTTAAGGCCAAAAAAATTAAAATATATACTAAATTTTTCGGCATTGCATTATCATATATTGTTCACTGTTTCTTGTTCGGTGTTTCCTATTCTCTCTTCTACTTGAACATAACGCGGTAACTCCACTCGAAAAGTAGAACCTTCTGTTAATTTGCTTTCTACCCAAACGCTACCATCCATCATTTTTACCAAAGATTGAGTAATCGCCAAACCTAATCCCGTACCTGCATATTTACGCGAGATTGTTTGATTAATTTGACGAAAAGGTTCATAAATATGTTTGATATCATCTTCAGAAATACCAATACCAGTATCTGTTACGGAAATGACAACATGAGATGTTGAGATTTCGGTTGCTTCTATTAAAATTATTCCTTCATCAGTGAATTTAATTGCGTTGGAAATCAAATTTACCAAAATCTGACGAACTCGGTTTCTGTCGTTAACAGTCTTGGTATTTTCCAAATTAATTTTTACTTTTACATCTAGTTCTTTTTGCGCTTTTAAAGAATGTAATTCTTCTGTAGTAGTATTTATTAATTGAGATAAATCGAATTCTTCAGGATATAGTTTTAAACCTCCGGCTTCAATTTTTGAAAGATCGAGAATATCGTTGATTAATGCTAGTAAATTTTTGCCGTTCCTATGAATGCGCTCAATCATATCCACTTGAGAAGAGGAAAAATTGCCTTTGTTTTTCCGCTGTAGCATTTGAGAAAATGCCATGATTGCATTCAAAGGTGTTCGCAATTCGTGAGACATGGTTGCTAAAAACTTGGATTTTGTTTCCGAAGCTTCTAATAATTTCAAATTTTGGATGTGAATCTGTTGTCTTTTCTCCTCCAATTCTTTATTTTTTTTCTTCAATAGATCGTTACTTTCTCTTAACTGCTTATTAAATAACTCTATTTGCACTTCTGCTTCATAGATGCGAATTACATTTCTTAGAGTTGCACTTAATAAATCGGGGGTAATTCTCGATTTGGTAATATAGTCGGAAGCTCCAGCTTTCATCAATTCGACTGCTGTTTGCTCATCGCCTTGCCCAGTTAACACAATCAACGGCACTTTTGAACCGGAAGTACGTATTTCTTTTACTACGGCTAATCCATCTTTCCCAGGTAAAAGATAGTCTACAAATATACAATCAAACTCATTATTTTCTAGAATTTCGATTGCTTCAGAATAATCGCTTGCTTCAGATAATTTCATTCGCACCTTAGCTGCTTTTAAAGCGCGACTCACAGCCATACGATCTACTTCATCATCATCAATAATTAATATATTTAGAGTTTCTTCCATACGTTTGAAAACAAAAAGCTAAAATGACATAAAGCAATATATAATATAATTAAGTAACTATTATAATTAGATTTAATAATTTAACAGATATATGGGAATATATAATACATAATAAAAATTATATTTAGTTTCTATTTTCATTAATTATTACTATTTAGAAATACTAACATATAGATAATTGTAATTTATGTATTATTTAAAATTTTACTAATTAGGCATTTCTGATGAAGACCAATATTTATTAAGAGTTGTCATTAAATCAACAAATCTGGAAAAAGTCACGGGTTTTAGAAGATAGCCAGCAACATTTAAATCAAATGCCTCGATCATGTCTTTGTCTTGATTAGATGTTGTCAGCATTACTACCGGAGTTAACTTCAATTCTTTGTCGGCACGTATTGTTTGCAGAAATTCTAAACCGCTCATTTTCGGCATATTAATATCTAACAATATTAAGCGGCGTTCGTTGGGCACTTCGGGGAGTTTTTCATTACCGCCACGCAACATTGTTAATGCTTCAATTCCATTTCTAGCGATGAAAAGTGGATTTTTAATATTAGCTTTTTTGAATGCTCGCTCGACATTCATAATATCTACTTCGTCATCTTCCACAAGTAAGATATTTACTGTCCTATCCTTTTCCAGCATTATAAATTGGGATAAATCTTTCAAATGTCTATTCAAACATTAATAGAGCATTATAAAAGTGTGCTTTAGTGAATTGTAAACCTATAGCTGCACGCGGGTGTTTGACCATTAGTGAGGATTTTCTATCAAATAACCTATTCCTATCGGATGAAGTATTAATGTTCTATAGTGGATTTAAACCAGGTAAAAGAAAAAGTAGCTCCTTTACCCAACTCAGAATCTAAGCTGATTTTACCGCCTTCTGATTCGACAATTTTGTTGACAATAGATAAACCAACGCCGGTATTTTCTTTTTTATCGCGAGATTGCAGGGTTTGAAAAATCGTAAATATTTTATCTCTATCTTTAGGATCGATACCGTTACCATCATCGCTGACAATAAACTTATATAGTTCTTTTTCGTTTTCAACTGAAATTTTGATATGCCCATCGTCGCGGGGATGATGTTTAATCGCATTACCGATTAAATTGGCAAATACCTGTCTTAAAAGCAATTTTTTTGTTATGAATACCGGCATATCCGCAGCGATTTCGATATTAAATGTCGGTGGGGGGTTAAGGGAATCAATAATTTCTGCTAAAAGTTGGTTAATATCAACCTCTTCTGATGCAGTTTGTACTCTTCCTACCCGCGAATATTCAAGTAAACCATCAATCAAAGCTTCCATGCGGTAAACTCGTTTTCTCAAAAGTTCAAACTGATGCTGATTTTCTGGTGTTAAATCATTTTGAATATCTTCTTCCAACCATTGAGAAAGATTTGCGATTCCTCTTAAAGGTGCTTTTAAATCGTGGGAGGCAATGTAGGCAAAGCTGTCTAATTCTTGGTTTCTTTCGGTTAAAGCTTGATTAGTATTAGCTAATAATAAACTCAAACGAGACAATTCTTGAACGTTAGCTTCTAATTTTTCTCGTGCTTGCGTTTGCTCGCTAATATCGCGAACAATTACCATTTTTCCATTGCCGTCATGTAAATCGCTGATAGATATTTCTATAGGAAAATCAGTACCTACTTTGCGAATTCCTAAAGCGTACATTGGTAGAGATTGATGCTTTGCTGAAATACTCTTATTAAATAATGATTTTTCAGATTCTATTTTCTCAGAAATTAATAAGTTAAGATTTTTACCGATTGCTTGTTGAGATTGATAGCCAAACATCGTGACTGCTGCTTTGTTGAAACTATCAATTTTATTTTGTTTATCTAAAGTAATAATTCCATCCACTACATTCCCCATTATGCCTTCAAGCAAGCTTTTCTTTTCCTTAAGCTGTAATTGCTGCCCTTCAATTTGCCAATCGAGCTTACTAAATAAATATATTGCTCCGACATAACTAAATATGCTGACACTTACTGCTATAAATAACACTATATTATTATATTTCCTAGTGCTATTTAGCTTTTGACGATGCAAGCCTAATTTACCTAATTCATCTTCCTGAAAAAATCCGATTGCATCGCGAATATCATCCATGACATTTTTGTTACGGAGAAGCAAGATGTCGGTTTGAGGAGATTCAATATCAGCTTGCTCTCTACGCTTAACATCTTGAATGCGTTTTTCCAAAATATCTATATTTCGGTTTGCTAAAATTTTGATTTGTTGAAATTTCTGCTGTTGCGTATCATCATCAACTATTTTATTATTTAAACGATTAATAATATTTGGTAATCTTGCTCGTGCTTGACTATAAGGCTCTAAAAATTTTGGATCGCGAGAAATTACATAGCCACGGGTACCTGTTTCAGCATCCAATAAGTTTTTAAGTAGTTTATTACTATCTAAAATTATCGTTCTTGCAGTATCGATTTTTTCGTAAGTTTTAATAGTATTTTGTCTTGACACAACCAAAACAACTAAAGTTACTATTAAACAAGAAAAAGGCAGGGCAATAATAATTGCACCACGATAACGTATTGGTAAAGAGCGCCAAGCAGCAGTTGTTCTTTTAAATATACCCATTTTGCGGCATTATTAATTATATAATTACTATTTATGCCAGGTAAAACGGAAAGTTGCTCCTTTATCAATATCGGAATCTACAGTAATTGTAGCTCCTTCGGTTTCGATAATCTTTTTAACAATAGATAAACCTACCCCGGTAGTTTCTTTTTGATCGCGGGCTTGTAAGGTTTGGAAAATTACGAATATTTTATCGTGATATTGGGGAGAAATTCCTCCTCCATCGTCAGATACTGCAAATTCGTAATATTTCCCTTTATTTATTGCAGAAACCTCTATTTTACCTTGCGAACCATTATGATGGGTTATAGCATTATCAATTAAATTAGTAAATACTCGCCTTAACATCATGCCTTTTGTAGTTAAAGTGGGCATAAGAGTTTTTACTTCGATGGTAAAATTTTCAGGTGGTGCAAGCTCGTCAATTATTTCAGTTAAAAGCTGATTAACATCCACAACTTCTAATTCATTATCAACCCGCCCAATGCGAGAATATTGTAGCAAACCGTTAATTAAAGCTTCCATGCGATAAACTCGCTGACGCAGTAATTCAAGGTGACGCAGATTTTCCGGCTCTAACACTTCCGATAAATCATCTTCGAGCCATTGCGAAAGATTGGCGATCGCTCTAAGGGGTGCTTTCAAATCGTGAGAAGCAACGTAAGCAAATTGATCCAATTCAGAATTGCGTTTTCTTAATTCGGATGTAGTTTCGGTTAATAAGATATTTAATTCTTCTTGCTCTTGCGCTCGAAGCTGTAGTTGAGTTTGCGCTTGTTTGCGTTGACTAATATCTTTAATTACACTCAGAAAATAATCTGGTTCATCGTTTGCTCGACGCACCAAAGAAACCGTCATTTCTACCCAAATTACACTACCATCTTTACGGATATAGCGCTTCTCCATCGAGAAATTTTGGATTTTACCAGACAATAAATTGCAAACCTGTTTCAAATCGCTTTCTAAATCATCTTGATAAGTAACTTCAAGAAAAGTACGCCCTAAAAGCTCAAAGCGAGTGTAACCCAAAATATCGCAAAGCTTCTGATTCACCCGAATAAATTTACCATTCTTATCTGCATGAGCGATACCTACGGCGGCTTGTTCAAAAGTCGAACGAAAACGTTCTTCACTTTCTTTTAGTGCTTTTTCTGACTGCTTTTGATGGTTTACATCAGTAACTGTACCTACATGACCTATTAATTCACCATCAGCATTCATTTCCGGAACAGATTGAGCAAATACCCAAACTACAGAATTATCATGACGTTGAAAGCGAAACTCGCACTCAAAAGGTATTGCTTGTTCTAACATATGCTGTACTTCTGCTTCCACTCGCGCTTTATCTTCCGGATGAACTGTTGCACGCCATCCCTGATGAATTACCTGCTCAAAAGTATACCCCGTAATTTCACACCAGCGTTGATTGACATAAAGTAAATTCGCAGACGCATCGCAACGATAAATACCAACTGGGGAGATTTGAGCTAAAGTACTGTAGCGAAGCTCGCTTGATTCTAAAGCCTGCTGTTCTTGTTTACGTTCGGTAATATCTATAACAGTCCCCGCCATCCGCAAAGCTTTACCCTCGTCATCGTAATAATAACGTCCGTAAGATTCAACCCAGCGCAGAGTCTTATCGGGTAAAACTATTCGATATTCGCAAACATAATCCTTATGTTCTTTTAAAGCAGTTTTCCAAGCAGTTTCAGCCAATGGTAAATCGTCAGGATGAACCCTGGCTGCCCAATCTGAGTAGGTATGTTCGCCATTTCCCGGTTCGTAACCAAAAATTATATCGTGGTAAGGAGTCCACAAATTTTTATTAGTAAACGAATCCCAATGCCAAGAACCCATCTTCGCAGCATCCAAAGCCAAAGTTAGTCTTTCAAAGTATTTTTGAATCTCGGTTTGTGCTTCAAGTTGTTCTAATTTAATTTTGCTTCGCTGTTGTAAACTTAATTCACTTGGCTTATATTTGTTAATATTGTGACAAACTACTACCCACTCAGTAACTTGTTCATCTTCATCAAAACAAGGCTGGGCATATGCAGCATACCAATAAGATTTTTTATTGTTATGTATAATTCTAAACTCGTATTCCCAAGATTTGCGCTCTTTTACTGCTGCTAACCAAGACTGAGTAACCACTACGCGTTCCGATTGATGAATAGCCCCAAGAAAATTGAAATTTAAAGATTGATTTTCATCTAATCCAGTTACTTCGTACCATTTTTGATTAAAATAAGTAGCCCGCCCATCCGCATCCGTACAAAAAACAATCTGCGTCATAGCCTGCATAATCCGTTCAAAGCGAGCTTCACTTTGAGCAGTATTATCAGTTTTAGCAGGATAACGACTTTGATTCATGACGGCAGGACATATAAATTAAGAGTAGGGAGTAGGGAGTAGGGAGTTAGGAGTAGGGAGTAGGGAGTAGGGAGTTAGGAGTAGGGAGTTAGGAGTTGGGTAACGGATGGAGTTGGGCAACGGATGGTGTGTCGGCAACGGATGAAGTTAGAAGTTGGGCAACGGATGGTGTTTTTTACTGTTCACTGTTAACTGTTAACTGTTCACTGTTAACTGGTAACTTTTTAAAGAGTAATCCTTTCAATCGCTATTTTTCTAGCTTCTACAGTTAAGTTATTGTGTATATAGGTATCTATCGTGAGGATGAAATACAAAAAAGAAATTTACAACTATTTGTAAACACAAGGCTTGTAATGGGATTTGTAAACGTATTAAATACAATAAACACAGTGGTTTCTAAGAAAATAGCTCTGCTATCTTAAATAGGGTTTTGAATAATGTGGGTAGAGGTTGCATAATATGAGTGAAATTAAAGTAGTCGTAATTGAAGACCATAATTTAACTAGGATAGGTTTACGAGCGGCTTTGGAAACTCGTGAAGATATTAAAATAGTTGGTGAAGCTTCTAACGGAACTGATGGTTTAAATCTTCTCAAAAGCTTAAGGCCGGATGTTGCGACTATCGATCTTGGTTTACCCGATATAGATGGTATTGAGTTGACGCGAAGATTTCGGCAATATCAAGCAGAAATTGAGAACCAAGATACCAAGCTGTTGATTCTAACCATGCAAAACAGCGATGAAGCGGTACTAGCAGCTTTTGGTGCTGGCGCTGATTCCTACTGTATGAAAGATATTGAAAGCGAAAAATTAGTAGAAGCAGTAGAGGCAACAGCTTCAAGCGGATCTTGGATCGATCCCGCAATTGCAGATATTGTACTGCGACAAGTACGCCAAGAAGTATCCGAAGGAAAATCAGGTGCGGATGCAAAAACAGTCGCAATTCAAGCAGTAGATCCAGAAGTAGAAAAAGTTATAGAAACTTATCCATTAACAAAACGGGAATTAGAAGTATTAGAATTAATAGTCTCTGGATGCGATAACGCAGCAATTGCCAAAGAACTATACTTAACAATCGGTACCGTCAAAACCCACGTTAGAGGAATTCTTAGTAAACTTTGCGTAGACGATCGCACTCAAGCAGCAGTACGCGCATTGCGATCGGGAATTGTGCAGTAGTCAGTGAACAGTTAACAGTGAACAGTGAACAGTTAGGAGTTAGGAGTTAGGAGTTGGGAATTGGGCATGGGGCATGGGGCATGGGTAATTGGTAATTGTTAATTGGTAATAATTAAATTTCCCCCTCTCCCCATCTCCCTATCTCCCCCCCTCCCCCCTCTCCCCCCTCTCCTTGTCCCCTAACTCTTAACTTCTAACTCCTAACTCTTAACTTTCACAAGCGGTGTGCTGTCTGATAAGTTGTTATTAATATACTTGTTGATGCCTTGCGAATCGCGTTGGCTTTGAAACAGTAACATAGTTCCTCATATATTTCCCATACAATAATCATGGCGCTTATAGTTCAAAAATACGGTGGTTCTTCTGTCGGTTCGGTTGAACGTATTCAGGCGGTAGCAAAGCGCGTTTGCGAAACCTCGAAAGCCGGAAATTCTGTGGTTGTGGTGGTTTCTGCTATGGGAAAAACTACTGATGGACTTGTGAAATTGGCAAATGATATTTCTCCTCAACCTTCAAGACGAGAAATGGATATGTTGCTTTCTACTGGGGAACAGGTGTCTATTGCTTTGGTTAGTATGGCTTTACAGGAAATCGGACAGCCTGCAATTTCTTTAACGGGTGCCCAGGTAGGAATTGTTACTGAAGCAGAACATACTCGCGCTCGCATTTTACATATTGCTACCGATAGAATAGAAAAATGCTTGGAGCAAGGTAGAGTAGTTGTAATTGCCGGGTTTCAAGGAATTAGCAGCACTGAAGAATTAGAAATTACTACCTTGGGAAGAGGCGGTTCCGATACTTCAGCAGTGGCGATCGCTGCTGCATTAAGTGCTGAAAAATGTGAAATTTATACAGATGTACCCGGAATATTAACTACAGACCCCCGTTTGGTTCCCGAAGCACAATTGATGTCAGAAGTTACCAGCGATGAAATGCTCGAATTAGCTTCTTTAGGAGCAAAAGTTTTGCATCCCCGCGCTGTAGAAATAGCCCGCAATTACGGCGTGCAATTGGTAGTGCGTTCTAGCTGGACAAATCATCCTGGAACTGTTGTTAATTCACCAGAACCAAAACCCCGTTCCTTAGTTAACTTGGAAATAGCGCGACCCGTTGACGATATTGAATTTGATACCAATCAAGCCAAAGTATCATTGTTGCGCGTACCGGATAAGCCAGGGGTTGCAGCGCAGCTATTTGGAGAAATTGCCCGTCAGAAAGTGGACGTAGACTTAATTATTCAGTCCATTCACGACGGTAACACCAACGACATTGCCTTTACAGTGATGTCACCGATATTAAAGAAAGCAGAGGCAGTAGCTTCGGCGATCGCCCCAGCACTCCGTACTTCCGACGAAGCAGAAGAAGCCGAAGTGATGATACAGCAGCAGATTGCCAAAGTAAGTATAGTTGGTGCGGGAATGATTGGTCGTCCCGGTATTGCCGCCGAAATGTTCGCAACCCTAGCGCGTAGGGGAATCAACATTAGAATGATTTCCACAAGCGAAGTAAAAGTTAGCTGTGTAATTGACAGTGCAGATTGCGAAAAAGCCGTGGCAGGATTGCGAGAAACATTTGAAATAGAAAAAGATTATCCTGCCCCTTCCCTTCATACCATTTCCCCCTCCTCTCCACCAGTAAGAGGAGTAGCCCTCGACATGAAACAAGCGCGTTTGGGAATTCGTAGAGTTCCCGATACCCCAGGCATGGCAGAAAAAATCTTTGGAACCTTAGCGAGTCATAACATCAGCGTTGACATGATAATTCAATCCCAGCGCTGTCACGTAATCAAAAATATTGCCACCAGAGATATAGCTTTTACCGTAGCCAGAGTAGACGCAGTAGCAGCCCAGGAATTATTGCAGAAAGCCACAGCAGAATGCGGTTGGGGTGAAGTAGTACTTGACATGGAAATCGCCAAAGTAAGTATAGTTGGTGCCGGAATGGTAGGGCAGCCAGGAGTTGCAGCCAAAATGTTTGAAGCCCTATCCGAAGAGAGCATCAATATTCAAATGATTACCACCTCAGAAATCAAAATCAGTTGCGTAGTAGCAGAAACTCAAGGAGTTAAAGCATTAAAAGCCATTCATGCAGCATTTGAGTTAGGGGGAACAGAAGAATTTGTGATTCCGGCTTAGGCAGTGAACAGTGAACAGTGAGCAGTGAACAGTTAGGAGTTAGGAGTAATTAAGGTCAAAGGTTAAAGGTTAAAGGTTAAAGGTCAAAGTTTGAGAGCTAGAAGTTAAAAGTTAGTATTTATTATTTCTACCCCCTCTACCCCCTCTACCCTATCTCCCCCTCTCCCCATCTCCTCATCCCCCCATCCTGCATTTCGCAATACACACGGATTCAGCTAATATATCTAAACAAACGTGAACCGTAACAAATTAGGGAAACTCCGGTGAAATTCCGGGGCTGTGCCGCAACTGTAAAAGGGTTATGAGTTATGAGTTATGAGTTATGAGTTGTGAGTTATGAATGTATTTAGTTAATCAATTTAATTCTTAACTCTTCATTCCTAACTCCTCACTCCTAACTCCTCACTCCTCACTCTTAAGCCAGAACACCTATTTGTTATTTGCTCACTTTATTTCCTGCGAAGCACGGGA
>CAYMZW010000089.1:0-18137 GCA_964395005.1 uncultured Rivularia sp. | reverse complement strand
TCCATTAAAGGCATATTTTGGACTTTTCCTACTCTACATACCGGACAAGGGTAAATTCCTTTATAGTCTAATGGAGTATCTAAGTTTTTGGAATTTGGGATTTTAAACATCGCTTTTAGGTCTAAACTGATAATGGTTTTCCTTTACAGATTTGAGCAATTAAGGGAGAAGAACGAAGCACCGGCAAAATTTATAGTTTATAATTTGTAATTTTCAATTTTAATTACTTTAGCTGTTGCTGTCTTCGGTATCAAGATTGATGGGAGGGTTTGTTCTTTACTTTAAATATAATTACGCTTATTTTATGTTGAATCGCAATTAACGTTTTTAGTTTTTAGTTTTTAGTTTTTAGTTTTTAGTTTTTAGTTTTTAGTTTAGGGTGGTCGATCCGAAGTTAGTCTTGCTTCTATCATAAAAACTTTTATTAATTGCACATTCTGACTTATATCAATTTTTTCCTCAAATAAATCAAGTCGAGATCGAGTTGAAGAACAAAAATTAAGGAACGAACAGTCGTGTTTCTGAGCAACGCACTGGCTTCCCAAGAGCAACTTTTAGGTCTTAGGGAACAGAAAATGTACTTAGTCTTTTATGTCCTCCAGACACGCTACGAAGGGACAAAACCTGCGGAGGAGTCCTATATGTCATACAATTAATTCCTATTTAACAGGATAATAATTGGATATAGGGTTCAGAATTAACTTATAACGGTAGCTGGTTTTTAATCGCTTACTAAGTGGTCAGGTATAAATCAATTATCATGTTTGTTCGGTAACGCCTATGGCTTGTAAATCATTGAGGAAGCCGAAGCCAATTTGCATTTGAAAACGAGGTGCAGATAAAAAGTAAAAAACAAGTAAGTTTACTTTAAAGAGAAAATTATCTCGAATAATGCCAAACTGGCAGCAATATCTTATTTAAACTATCAACTATGATGAAGTTTTTTTGAAGCTGTTGCTTTTGGCTTTAGCGCCTTTGAGCTATCACTTATAAATGCTATACGGTAAAAAAAAACTTACGCTACTAATATTAAATGTAGAGGTATTGTATGTCACGTAAGTTTATATTTGATAATGCTTTAATCGCGAAAAAATATAACGGCTTCGTATAATAGTAATGCTTGAAATCCGATGGCAATTTTCTATAACCTTAAAATTAATAGCATAAGTTTTAATAATGATGACACTGCTCGTACACTTCTAGTTTAGATAATAGTTGCTCATAAGTGATATGTGTAACTATAGGAGTTACAACCTTATCCATTGATTCTTCTACCGAATTTAAAACTCTATTCAAAGCATCTAATACTCCTAAAATCAGTATTTTCTGCTGTATTACTGACTTTGCTTTGCAAGCTGCATTGATATTTTTAATAACTTTATTCATTGCTTCGGCTGCATTGGGAATACTAGCTCGTAATAGTGCTTCTCTAGCTGATTCCAAAAACAAAAATACAGTAGTGAAATGATGTGTTTCTATTTTCAGTCGAGAGTTTTCTAATGTTTTCATAACATCCACAGCATCTTTAAGATGAATAACGGCTTTTTGTAATTCTTCAAGCTCAATTTCAGCTTCAGGCATTTTGGATTGGAACCGACTTAATTTATTGTCAGCAATCATATTGGCTGGTTTTGTTAAAAAATTAATGATTTTGGTAACTTCTCTATTCATAAGTTTGAAAGTGGGATACATTCTAAAGTCATTCAACAAAGCGAACGTTGTATCAGTATATTTACTAACCAAATTAGTAAGTTCAGTATCGCTTAGATCAGTTTAACAAATAAAAAAAGTAAAATTAGTAACTTGTTAATAAGGTCAAGATCCCTTCAAACCTTCTTCAAAAACGAGCTAAACGGGGTATGCTGCTATTTCAAAGAAAAAAAAAGATGGGCGTAAAAGCCCATCCAATAATAAGATTGAGTTAAGTCCTAATTAAGTTCTAGTTAAGTTCTAGTTAAACCTAGCACTCGGAATTTAATTAGGTTCCAGAAGTCCAAGAATTCATGTACTCGATTTGCGCTGGAGTTAAAGTATCAATTTTGATGCCCATTGCTTCCAACTTTAAACGAGCAATATCCTTATCTACATCTTCAGGAATTGAGTACAAACCAGGTTCGAGCTTACCTTTATTCTTCACTAGGTATTCACAAGCCAAAGCTTGGTTTGCAAAACTCATGTCCATTACAGCGCTAGGATGTCCTTCAGCTGCTGATAAGTTAATCAAACGTCCTTCACCAAGCACAACAATTGATTTACCACTAGGCAACTTGTACTCTTGGGTGAAATTACGAACTTCCTTCACTTCAGACGCTTTTGCACCCAAAGATTTAAGGTCAATTTCAATGTCAAAGTGACCGGAATTACAAACCATCGCGCCGTCTTTCATTGCATCGAAATGTTCAGGGCGAATTACGTGCTTGTTACCAGTAACGGTAATGAACAAATCGCCGTGAGATGCTGCTTCTGCCATTGGCAAAACGCGGAAACCATCCATTACTGCTTCAATAGCTCTGATGGGGTCAATTTCAGTAACGATGACGTTACCGCCCATGCCTCTAGCGCGGAGTGCAGCACCTTTACCACACCAGCCGTAACCAGCAACAACAATGCACTTACCAGCTAATAAAACGTTGGTAGCGCGAATAATTCCATCGAGGGTTGATTGTCCGGTACCGTAGCGGTTATCGAAGAAATGCTTGGTGTCAGCGTCGTTAACGTTCATCGAGGGGAACGATAGTACGCCGTCATTCAACATTGCACGCAAGCGAACAATTCCAGTTGTGGTTTCTTCGGTGGTACCGATGATATCGGAAAGCTGATTTTTACGGTCTTTTACCAAGGTTGCAACTACATCAGAACCGTCATCAATGATAATGTTAGGACGGTGATCTAAAGCAATTTCAACGTGGCGCTTGTAGGTTTCATCATCTTCGCCTTTGATAGCAAAGACAGGTATTTCGTGATCTGCGACGAGACTTGCTGCTACGTCGTCTTGAGTGGATAGGGGGTTACTAGCAATTAACAATGCATCAGCACCACCAGCTTTTAGCGCGATCGCCAAATGTGCTGTTTCAGTTGTGATATGAGAACAAGCTACTAAACGGATTCCCTCGAATGGCTTTTCTTTTGCAAAGCGATCGCGAATCTGCTTTAAAACAGGCATTTCGCGTCCAGCCCATTCGATACGCTGTCTTCCCAAAGCAGCTAAGCCGAGGTCTTTAACCTCGTGCTTTAATCTGGGAGTTGTTGCAGTCATTAAATAATTCCTCTTTCAGGTAATTTTATTGCATCTTACAAGATGCACTCTACTAGATTAAAACAAGTCTGGCAAATAAGGGGCATGATTTATTTCTAATTGATGAATCCCGTATGGTTTTTTCCTATAGCACTTGGCAATTTTGGGTTGCCCAAATATTAGTAACAAATAGTACAAATGTGCATAAGTATAATTCAAGGAAAACTTGTCTATCGATAGGTACATTTACAGAAACTATTTGCCAAAATCGGTGTCAGCTAACTCCAAAGTCACGAAAAGGAGGTATCAATTGCGCTATAGATTTATTGTTATTGCTTTATGTACGTTATTAATAACTGTGGGGATTGATGCCAAGGTTGGAATGGCACAGTTACCTTTTTTACCTCAACTACAAACACCTTCGCTAGATATTAAAGATTTAGAAAACAAAGTTGTTAGTGATTGGGTTTATTTAGATGGTCGCCGTTTGTTTCAAATAGCTGCTCCAAGAGCAAGCATTAATGAGCGTTTGCACGATATAAATCAAAAGCTGACCCAAATTAGCGAAAATTACCTTAACTCGAATGATGGCAAGCTTAATGTTCGGGTTGAGACTTTAAACGGATTACCAGTAATTTATGTCAACGATCAATATCTTTTAACTGTCACCCAAGAGGATGCAAAACTTCGTCAGCTTCAACCTCAAATTTTGGCTATTAAGCTTGAGCAAGACATTGAAGATAGTTTAAAACAAGCCAAGCGGGAGCGACAACCTGAATCTCTGATTAATCAAAGTAAAATAGCTGTGGCTATTGGCGGGGGCATAACTGTGATGAGTTGGGGAGTCTGGTACTTCTCGCGTCGTTCCAAACGAAATTTTATGTTAAAGCCACCGACTTCAGATGTACGAGTAGTTAAACCAATTACAACACAACTCAACCATCAGCAAAATCGGCATATTTTAGAAGTTAAACGACGATTATTTCAGCTAACTCAGGCTGTAATTTGGATCGGCGGGACTTTAATAATACTAAGCTTATTTCCCTACACGCGAGCAATTGAAGTTACAATTATCGCTGCGATACGAATTCCTTTAAGATTATGTGTTGTTGGACTGATAACTTATGTGGCGGTTCGGCTTACCTATCTGTTAATTGACCGTTTTACCTCCGCTTTTGTTGAAAGCAGTACTTTATTAACTCCAGAAACTTCCGAAAGGCTGCAACTAAGAGTTTCTACTTTCTCTGGTGTATCAAAAAGCATTGCTGGATTTATCTGGGTGGCAGTTGGTATGCTGCTAACTTTAACAGTATTAGGAATAGATATCATTCCCTTGTTAGCTGGTGCAAGTTTGGTCGGTGTAGCACTTTCCCTTGCTTCTCAAAGCTTGATCAAAGATGCTATTAACGGCTTTTTAATTATCGTGGAAGATCAGTACGCTTTGGGTGATGTAATTAGTGTCGGTGACGTGGGAGGATTGGTAGAAAATCTTAATTTGCGGATCACCCAAGTACGCGATGCAGAAGGACGTTTGATTACGATTCCAAATAGTGAAATTAAAATAGTTGCTAACCTTTCAAGCCGCTGGTCCCGTGCCGATTTAAGTATTCCAGTTGGTTATCAAACTGATGTTGATAAAGCTTTGCAATTAATTGAAACTGTTGGTTTAGATATGGATCAAGATGCACAATGGGAGCATCAAATCATCGAACCACCTGAAGTTTTAGGAATCGAGAACTTTGGCGATCGCGGTTTGGTAATTCGCGTTTGGATTAAAACTCAACCTCTCAAACAATGGGTTGTAGCTAGAGAATATCGCCGTCGTCTTAAAATTGCCTTCGATAAAGCTGGAATAAGCATTCCCGTATTACAACAGTCGATTTGGCTTAATTCAACAAACAATTAACAGTGAACAGTGAGCAGTTATCAGTTAACAGTGAACAGTGAACAGTGAACAGTTAACAGTGAACAGTGAACAGTTATCAGTTAACAGTGAACAGTGAACAGTTATCAGTTAACAGTGAACAGTGAACAGTTATTAATTACCAGTTAAGTGTTATTCAAAACTTTTGCTTTCTGTGCTTTCTGTGCTGCTTTTGCTCTATTTGAAAAGGGAATCAATTACAAACGATTGATTCCCCATCACGGACATATTATTTGTAAATTAATATCTGGTGGTTGTTCCTGTAGTACCAGTTCCAGTAACGTTAGGATCGCGGTAAGCTTCTGTATCATTACGTTTGTTGCGGCCCCCTAATCCTGCTAAGCCTAGCAAACCTAATAAGCCTAACCATCCCCAGTCAAAGCCGTCATCTTCTTGAACGGCGATCGTTCTATTGGTATCAGTCTCTACAGGGTTTGTTTGAGCAGAAGCGGGAAGGGATAAAGGTAAAGCGGCTAAACTAACAGCAAAAGCACTAGCACATACAGTCTTGGATAAATTCTTAAGCTTCATGGTCGTTTTCCTGATGAATGAGGTTTGAATGACAAAAACGATACTTCTGAGTATCAATTAGCCCAAGGACTGGGGAGAGTGAATAGCACTGACCACTAGCACTTTAATTGCGTCAGCGACAACCCAAGGACCACTAACAAACACAATAGATGTTATCGTTTTGTCTTTACTCTCACCGTAGGAATAAACTCGTCTCATACTTTAGCAACAAGCTTTTTTTTCTATCGAAACTCTGAATAATTGCTAATAAACGAGTAATCATAGGGCTTTTAACTCAAATCATCTATTTTCTAGAGGGGAACTTTACCTACTCCTCAAGAAATATTGGCAAAATAGTTCATTAGTACTAAAATGAATGTAATGGCGATATAAAAGCCTTCTCGAAGATAAATATTTAAATATTGGATATTGCTAATATGGTTAAGCATTTTATTCTGAGTATCAACCCTACTGCCAAGCACGAATGGGATAGATGTATTTTGCGTGATGTGTTAAGTTCCAAACGTCCAGATATTGCCAAGTTAATAGCCGAAGAAGTTGACGCTGATGGAGGTAATTATTTGATTAGCGTAAACATTGACATAGAAGTTTTGCAAAAAGAAAAAGCTCCTGTTTCCGAGCAGTTGCAATTTACGTTTCCAGAATCGCAAAAGCCTCAGTTGCGAGAAGCTGCCTAATGAAAGTTAGGAGTTAAGAGTTAGGAGTTAGGAGTGATGAGTTAGAGCAAGATACCTAATTACCAATTACCAATTACCCATGCCCTATGCCCTATGCCCTGTGCCCTATGCCCTATGCCCAATTCCCAATTCCCAACTGCTCACTGATAACTGTTAACTGTTCACTGTTGAAAGTAATTGTGCAATTTGGCGGTTGATATTTGTGACATGAAATCTTTGGCTGGCGCTGTTTCGTGCTTCTTGTGCGATCGCGTCAGTTTTTTGTTTGTCAGATAGGCAGGTGTTAATAATTTCAGTGAGTTCTTGGGGATTACTTGGAGTAGCTAAAAAGCCGTTTACACCAGATTCTACTAATTCAACTGCACCACCGGATGCTGCTGCAACTACGGGTGTTCCTGATAGCATGGCTTCTACAATTACTCTTCCAAAAGGTTCGGGAGAAGTAGAGGTGTGTGCTACTAAATTACAAGCCGCCATC
Source organism: uncultured Rivularia sp. (assembly GCA_964395005.1). Classification (GTDB taxonomy): domain Bacteria; phylum Cyanobacteriota; class Cyanobacteriia; order Cyanobacteriales; family Nostocaceae; genus Rivularia. Next base: position 11,292 of record CAYMZW010000089.1, on the reverse strand, counting down.
AGTAAGGGAATGTCATTACGGAAACCTAAAAATTTAACTCGATTTTGTAGTTGTAATTTATCAATTTGTTGATGTAGCTGTTTGACGTAATCTTGTTCGCCAAATAAAGCATCTCCGACTAATATTACGGCGACTTCTGGCGGACATTTTGCGAGTGCTTCAATTAATATATGCTGTCCTTTCCAAGGTGCAAGGCGGCTAAAGTGCCCGACGACAAATTTCTCTTTTAACTCTAATTTTTGTCTAACTTGCTGAATTTCTGCTTCGTTATTTATATATTTTTGCGGATCAAAACCGTTGTAAACTATTTCTACTAATTCGGCTTTTCCTCCGGCTTCGATAAAGGCTTTTTTACTAGCTTCGGAATTAACAATAACTAAAGATGCACGATTTGCTAATGTTACCGAAATATTGCGGTTAGTTTTACTAAAGTGTTCTGGTGAAAGAATGTCGTGTAGATGAAATACCAAAGGGCGACGGCTGAAAATGCTTGCGATTGCGCCGACAACTAATGCTTTTTGAGTATTCGCGTAAATTAAGTCGTAGTTTCGGGCAATTTTTACGACTTTAGCAATCAAAGGTGCAAGCTGAGCAATACTTGCTAATCCTTGACTCAGAGAACTTTCTTTTTTTACCTGTATAGCTTGATTCGTTAAAACCTGTACCGGAATCTGATTTTTTGCTAATAAATCCTTAAAAGAACCATCGGCAAACAATCCTACCAAGCAATTATCTTGATAAGGCTTAGCAATATCTATTAAACATAACTCGGCACCACCAGGTTTACCGCTTTGATCTAAAAATAAGATTTTCATAATAATGGGATAGTTGTTAGTGGTTAGTGGTTAGTTGTTAGTTGGATGGAATTGGGCATAGGGAGTTGGTAATTGTGAATTTAGCATTAAATAAATTACTCTTAATTCCTAATTCCTAACTCCTAACTCCGCACTTCCTAACTCCTTATTCCCATCTACTTTGTTTCCCCTAAAATAACTTTTCTTACTTCGCGAGCGATTTTATCCCAATCGAAGTTGTTAACCGCATATTCCCGACATTCTTGCCGTGAAGGTTTGGTTATTTGCCCACTTAATACCTGTTCTAATTTTTCAGCAATGGCGCTGACTTCAATAGAATCAGCGATCAAATCGGGTGAAAATTTTTCGAGGATTTCTGGCATTCCACCTACGGGGGTACAGATAACAGGAGTACCGCAAGCTAGGGATTCTACTATTGCTAAACCAAAACCTTCAAAAGATTGTGAAGGCATTATCGATAAATCTGCTGCTTGGTAAGCTACTGGTAAAAGTTCGTCTGGTAAAAAACCTAAGAAGTTAACGTTGTCTTCGAGTCCCAATTCTGCAACTTGTTGCACTAAACTCGTTTGTAACGGCCCTCTTCCGGCGATCGCCAAGTAAATATCGGGGATTTTTGGTTTAATTTGAGCTATGGCTGTGAGTAATTTATCGATTCCAACGCGATGTACTAAACGGCGAGATGTAAATATAGTCGGACGTTCGTAAGACCATCCTAACTTGGTACGTGCTTGTTGAATACTGAAGTCGGGTTTGAAACGATTTATATCTACTCCACCGGGGATGATATGAATTTTTTCCCAAGGAACTTGGTATTTGTGATGCAGAATATTACCAAACGCTTTACTTAAAACAATGAAGCGATCGCAGCGTTGATAAGTCTTTTTTTCTACTAAAGATTTTTTGAGTAAAGCAGTGATGTTACCAACTCCTTCTTCCTGAGATTCTGATGCCCAAGGGCCGTGAAAATTAAAGGTAATTGGCACATCTGCGGGGATTAAATCTAATATTGGCAGACTATATAAAGCAAAATGCAAGTTTACTGCATCTGGCTTAGATATTCTGGTTTTTTTAAAGTTATTCCTCACCGTCCACAATCTTTGCAATATGCTCGTATCGGGTGCGGCTAAATTTGTCATTTTAATAGGTAGCTTAGTCTCATTCTCCGGTAAACCAACCCCACATAGTTCCACTCGATCCTTATTTGAGGCTAATCTCAGTGTAAGTTCGTAAACATACCTTTCTAAACCACCAGGAGTTTTAGGAAACCAACCCAAACCCAAACAAAGTATTGATGCGGGTTTCACAGATGTATAATTTTTTTCATTACATATCACTTTTGCTGCTCCCATACGACTAATTAAATTATCCAATAACTTTATACTTGATATCTAGTAAACCTGAGTTAACTATTCTTTGGGACATCTACATATCCCGTTCTGAGATATAATTCGTCTAATTTTAACTTGTTTATACCTCTTTTTTTCCGTTTTTTAAAGAACTCATAATTGAATTCTATGATGCATATGGTTAATTATGAACGTTATAAATAATTAATATCAAAGCAACTAATGGCTTTAAAGCTATTTACAATAAATACATTTGACATTTAATATAAGTATCAAACTATACTTTTTGCTCGTGGCTGTTAATATTATCCATTGTTATATTGCATATTGAAAATAGTTAATTCCTATTTAAAAATCTGGTGTTAATTTGATGAATTTTGTGTAAAACAAATACAAGCTTTGCGATTAATCATTATTCTTGTTGATGAAAGCTTTATAGCAAAGTTGTTGCCGTACATGAAGTATAAGGTATTCAGAGGGAAGAAATCTTGACTTTTTATTATTTTTATTTATTTCTCATACAAACTTTTAAAACAGTTCACATAAGATGCTTATCAAATTAAAGTATAATTATTTATAATATATAGATTCTAAATTCATATCTAAACAAACAGGTTTTGTAGCCATGATTTCACTATATATAATTAAAATTTAACAAGACAAACATCTATCATTTTTATCAACATTTCTAATAAATAGAGTATATTTTGTCATCAAAGATAAACGTAAAATTATAATCTAAAAAGCCCATGAGCAAACAATTGCCAACAGATTTTAGTAGATTTATCAAAAAGCAGACTAATCGAATAGCGAATTTTTTCTCATATTTAAAAGACTTGTTTAGTAGCGGAAATATTCGATATCAGAAAACAGAAAAATTTCTCTTATTTTTGAGCGCTGCATTAGCTATTTCGATTATAGTTGCAATTCAATCGAATGAAAAAATAACCCCGGCAGCTTCTTCAACTCGCTATACAACTTCATGGATTGGAAATAGTTTTGGTGGTGGCGATAAATGGGTACAAATTCAAATTAGTGGAATGTATGTAGCTCCTGATGGAACTATTTATACGAATAGTGTATGGGATGAAGCAGGTAGAGAAGTTGGGATTTATCGAAATGGAGATGTAGTTGGAAAAGCCGAAGATTTACACGGTTGGGGAAGAAGCGGTGGAGTTGCCATTACTGCCAATAAAAAATATATATATGTGGCGATGGAACAATCGGGAATCGAGCAAAAAAAAGATGGTTTTCCACCAAAAGGAACGAATTGGTATTGTGTAAGACGCTACGATTTAACAGGTAAAACTGCTCCTTTTCCAAATGGTAAGGGGTGGGATAAAAGTATGTTAATCGTTAGTGAAAAAGATGAGCTAACTGGACTAGCAACTGTAGGTAGAGAGTTATTCGTTAGCGATAATGCAGCGAATAAAGTGCGCGTCTATGACACCGAGACGATGCAAGAGTTACGCAGTTTTAATTTAACTAATCCTGGAAATATTGCTATCGATCGAACAGACAATTTATGGATAATTCAAAATAACCAAATTGTAAATTATTCAAAACAGGGAAACCAGTTACCGGGAGTTATTTCTGGGTTAGATAAACCGAGTGCAGTTGCTGTCGATAATCGCGGTAGACTTTTGGTTGCAGAAAATGGCGATCGCCAGCAAATTTTTATTTATGATATTAGAAATAAACCAAAACTAATAGGAACTTTCGGTACAAAAGGTGGAATTTACGCAGGGATTCCGGGAGTTGTTAAAGATTTAAAATTCTACGGTATTTCAGGAGTCGGTACCGATAACCGGGGCAATATTTATGTAAGTAATGATGGGTTTGAACGCTCTGGAGTAGATTTACGTAGTTTTTCGGCATCGGGTAAATTACAGTGGAAGTTATTAGGATTACAATTTGTTGATAACGCCGATGTCGATCCAGCAACCAACGGTTTAAACGTATATACCAAAAACGAACGCTTCGCGATGGATTACAGCAAACCACCTGGTAAAGAAGCAACTTACAAAGGTTATACTTTAAACGCTTTCAAATATCCTCAAGATGCCCGCCTGCATACCGCACCAGACGCACCTTTTGTACGTCGCATCCAGGGTAAAACTTTTTTGTATCTAACAAATATGTATGGTGGAATGTTGCAAATTTACCGTTTTAACGAAAAAACTGATGGTGAAATTGCGATACCTTCAGGGATGTTTGTCGGTACTCACCCAGATGGTAAGCCATCTTTAGGAAAAGATTATCCTCCGTTTCAACCTTCAAAAGGTGAATGGATATGGCGAGATAAAAACGGTAACGGTAAATTTGAAAGCAATGAATATGATAAAAGCGAAGATTATCCTTATATTGGCGGCTGGTGGGTAGACTCAAAAGGAGATGTTTGGAAAAATTTACGTACTCAAGATGGTGTTGGGATTCGTCATTTTCCTCTACAGGGATTGGATAAAAACGGAAACCCCATCTACAGCTACAGCAAAATGGAGAAAATTAGTCATCCTAAAATATTTGGTGACTTACGTAGAATCGAATATTTCCCCGAAACCGACACCATGTATTTATCTGGTTACACCGATGATAATCCTGCAATTAACGGCGACTATGCCAAATTAATCGGCTCCGAAATCGCTCGTTACGACAACTGGAGCAAAGGAAATCGTAAACCAAGATATAGGATAGTGCTTCCCGTAGATAAAAACGCACCTCCGGAAGTATTGAATCCAGCAGCAATGAGCATAGCTGGAGATTATGTCTTTGCCGTTACCGTAAAAAAAGCAGAAGTTTACGTTTACGATGCCAAGACGGGAAGACAAGTGAAGATTTTGAAACCCGGTGCGGAAGTCTTCGGGGAAACTGGTTGGGTTGATATTCCTTATGGCGTGCGTGCTTTTCAACGTAAAAATGGCGAATATTTAGTATTTGTTGAAGAAGATGCGAAAGCTAAGGTGATAATGTATCGGTTTAACAGTTAGCAGTTATCAGTTAACAGTTACCAGTTACCAGTTACCAGTTACTCGGTTTTTTGGAAAAACCGGGTTTCTGATTTCTTGTGAATTAAAAGTTGTAGGTTGGGTTAGACGCATTTCGGAAATATCGTTGCTCCTCTTAAAGCAATCTGCATCGTCGTAACCCAACATCAATTTGTCGGTATTTTCTAATATTCTAAAACTTATACTTGACAGGTTGCTCTCATTTTGAGAGCATATTTTAGAGATAAATAAATTAGGATGCATATAATTAGTCGTAAAAAACTTCGGGATTTTTGGGGTACTCATCCCGATTCCTACGAAGCTTTAAATAATTGGTATAAATTTGCTAGTAAGGCAAAATGGACTAATTTAATCGAGGTGCAAGCAGCATATTCCACTGCTGAATCAGTAGGGAATTTGACTGTTTTTAATATCAAAGGTAATACATATCGACTGATTGTAGATATTGTATATGTAGACCAGACAATTTTTGTAAAATATATTTTAACTCACGCCGAATACGATAAAGACAAGTGGAAAAATGACCCTTACTTTTAATCGAGAAACTTACGCTCAATTGTTAGGTAAATACCAACCGAAAGTAATTACAAATGACGCGGAAAATGAACAAGCAATAGCAATAGCGGAAGAACTAGCACACAGAACGAATAGAAGTTCGGAAGAATCAGCTTTATATGAATTATTGATTGCATTAATAGAAAAATATGAAAATGATACATATCCGATGGGTGAAACAACTCCATTGTCAATGCTTTTACATTTAATGGAAGTTCGCGGTTTGAAACAAGCAGATTTAATTAATGTAATTGGTTCTAGTGGTGTAGTATCGGAAATTATCAATGGTAAACGAGAAATTAGCAAAGCACAAGCAAAAGCTCTGGCTGATTTTTTTAATACTGATGTTGGATTGTTTATTTAATTAATGCCTGAAGTCAACTTATACAGTTACTATCCATAGTTAAAAGCAATGTTGGAAAAACTGATAAAATACTTTGCATACGCGACAAAAGGTCATATTACCAAAATACAGCTTATCCGGTTTTTGTATTTAGCCGACCTTTATTCCGTAAAATGGACAGGAAAACAACTGAGTGAACTAGATTGGTATTATTATCATAATCATCCTTGGCATGAACATATAAATACTCCTTTAGACAACATGAATGGTAAAGAAATTAGTATAGAAATTGAATTTAATACAACGTTTATTAAACTTGGTGTAAAAGCAGGTAATATCGATGATTTACAATTACCTATTAGCTTAAAATTAATACTGGATAATATTAGAAGAGAATGGTGTGGTTCTGGACGAGATAAAATAAAGGAATTGTTAGATTATATCTACAGCACTACTCCAATTGCTGAGGTTAAAGAGAAACATAAACCAGAAGAAAAGGTTAAACTTAATTTACAATTAGAACGAGAACAATTAGTTAACGAGTTGAATTAGAGTTATCAAGTGGCTAGATCAAAACCCAGACAGGGCTGGATATATTTAATAAATCCCTACCGAGTATTTCTTCGTTGTTTGCTCGATCATATTCACTTTTATAATTTGGATAAACCAGGTGAAATTTATTGTAAAACTGCTGATTGCAGGCAAAAAATTAATTACAGTAGAGTGTTTCGTGGAGAACAGCCTTATATTATTTGGACATCCGATAAATTTAAAAACGGTGTCAACTATATAGATACTTTTACTGCAATTCCTTTAACTTTTAATATGCAAGAAAGAGATAAAGGTTTACCAACAGCTTACCCAATTAATCCTACAAATAGAAATGGATTCGATAAACAATCTTTTGCTTTAGTTCACCACATTTTTACTGTTGATGCCAACTGTTTTAAAGATGCCAAGGGAGATTGGTTAACTAGAATTGGACAACTAGATAAACCTGATAAACAAGCTATAGAAGAACGTTTAAAATACTTTTTGGATATTCAAGAAAATCCCAATGATGATTGGTTTATAAAAAATACGTCTCCTGATGTTTTAAATCAAGTTTTTGATAATTTATCGGCGGATAATCAAGAGTCAGCTTTGGAAGTACTGATTGATGATGTTGAGTTTTGAGTTAAAGCAACAATTAAGCTTTAAAATAAATAATATAATAGGTAGATGGAGATTGACTATTGAGCGACCTTTATCAAGGTAAAGATCCCCGCAACATTGGGACTTATAGCGTAGCAGAAGCCGTACACCATTTGCGCGTACCATATTCTACCGTGCGTTCTTGGGTGTTTGGCGCTCGATATCGAACTAAAGCCGGTTCAAAACGTTTCGAGCCAGTTATTAATATTCCAGAGCCACAGGAACGATTGTTGTCTTTCACTAATTTGATAGAATTGCACGTTCTTAATGCTATTCGACGTTATCATAAAGTGCCTTTAGAAAAGGTTAGACAAGGTGTTTCATATCTTCAAAACCATACGGGAATGCAACATCCTCTGGCAAATAAAAAGCTTTATACCGATGGAATCGATTTATTTATTGAACAGTTAGGATATTTGGTAAATGCTTCAAGAAGCGGACAGTTAATAATTCCTGAGACTATTGAAATTTATTTACAAAGAATCGAATGGGATGAAGATAATTTACCCACTACACTTTATCCTTTTACTCGCACAAAAGAAACTGCAACGCCAAAATTAATTGTCATAAATCCCTTGGTATCTTTTGGACAACCTGTTTTAGAAGGAACCGGAATTCCAACTAGTATTTTAGCCGGAAGGTATGGTGCTGGAGAATCAATTGATGATTTATCACAAGATTATCAATGCGATCGCTTAAAAGTAGAAGAAGCTATCCGTTATGAATTAGCATTGGCTGCATGAGTGAAGAAGTTGAAATTGTATTTTTTATCGACCGTTCTTTGGGAAAAACTCATGTTGTTAATGCTTTAATAGATATAGGTGAATTCGTTGAGATTCACGATGACCATTTTAACCAAGCAACTCCGGATACGGATTGGCTACCTGTAGTAGCATCAAAGGGTTGGATAATTTTGACTGCTGATAAAAAAATTGCCCATCGACGTTTAGAAATGATGGCAGTTCAAAATTCCGGTGCTTGTATGTTCGTCTTGGTTTCGGGTAATTTATCCGGTAGCGAAATGGGAGAGATATTTGCTCAAGCTGTATCTTCGATGAAGCGCTTTTTTAACAAAACAGCAGCACCTTTTATTGCGAAAGTTCATAAGGATGGGAAGGTGAAAGCTTGGAAGTAGGGATTATATAATAAATTTTTCCAAGTTATTTTCTAACTTTTCTAATCGCGGAATAATCCATCTATTTTTCCAATATTCGATTAATTCACTTCTGCTAAATTTCTTCCATTGTGGTCGATTAGACTCTCCTGAAAGATATTCTTGCCAATTATCAGCTAGCGGGCAACTATAATACCCTCTTTGCCAACCAATACTTAACATATGTTCTGAAAAACCTAATTCTCTAAGCCCTTTTTTTAGAACTCTCATTTTCCAATTAGGACCTTGACCAAACTTGTAAGTATTAAAAAAATCTTCAGGAACAGCTTTTTTAATTAATTCCCAACTTCCATTAGCTGTTATATGTAAATGACTTTGACCTTTTGTATAACCAATAAATTTCCAATTAATTAAACGAGTGTATATTGCAGATTTTCCAAAGGCTCCTAAAGTATCTATATAGACAAGATTAGCTTTTTTATTTTTACCAGAAATAAGAGATATCTTATCTTTATATTTATCATGAAAAACTCTTCTAATTTCTGGAAACATTAAACATAAAGCAATTAACTTGCTTCCAAGAACTAAGTTATAAGGTGGTACTGCGCCTAAAATATACGCAGTCATGCAATTATATAATCTTTGCAATCTCTGCTCTTTTGTCCAGTCAATATATTTATCTCTTATTCCCAAACCAATGATAGGGTCACTTAATCCTAAAATACCGATTAATTTATTATTTTGTTCGTCAAATACTAAAAAACGAATTCTTCTCCCATAACCAGTTGTAACTGGAATTGACCAAAAAGAGGTAGCATAAGCCCAAAGCTCTCTTTCTGCTTGAGTTTTGACAACTTCTAAATAAGGTTTAATTTTAAGAATATCTATTTCTTGAGGTTTAGCCAAATAGTTTTTGAATTTACTTTCATATTTTAAACCTCGTGAATTAGTATGTTCGGCTAATTGTTTTTGCATATGTTTTAAATCATCCACAATTAGTTTTTCTGAATCAAAATCCCATTCAACTCCATAATTGGCTAATCTATTTAGTAATTCTTGTTTTAATTCATATAGTTCATCAATTGTCATATTTACAACACATTATCACTAAATAAATTACCTTGAGATTGTTTAACTAATCGATTTGCATCTTTAAATTGGCAAAATTCGGTAAACATTTGAATAAATAAAGGAGAACCTGTAAAAGATAAGGGGGAAACTGGCCCGATAAACATAAAAGGATATTGTTTATTACTTTGAGGATCGACAAACGATTTGTATAAGCTTAAAGCTTGTTTATCACTTACTAATTCTTCGATCTGTCTATATTCACTACCAGAAGTAAGACCATAACCAAAAGCATACAGTCTTAATTGCTGAACAATCTCTTTGTGTAAAGATGCAATAGTTTGAGTAATAAACATATAGCCAAGCCCATATTTTCTAGTTGTTCTTACTCCATCTACAAAAGTTCTTGTTAAATTTGACATTTCGCTATTATCGTTACTACCAAATGAAGATTTAACAAATCTATGAGCTTCATCTAGGCAAATCAAACAATTTAATTTTTTATCCTTCTTAAATAATTCCTCTCCAGAAACTTTTAATGTATTACTAATTTCCCTTAAAATTAAGGCTTTTATTTCTTCATTATCAGCAAAAGTTGTTCCTTCCCCTTTAATATCTAAAAATACAATAGGTTTTTGTTCATCTGTAGCAGACTTCTTCACAATATGCCACAAAGAAGTTCTTCTATTTTTATTACTATCTCTTTCAAGAAATAAATCTAACACTGGCTGCCAAGCTTCATCTTTCACTCTTTTAAATTCAATATCTTCATTGATAATATTATCAAGAGCTTGTTCCATTCTTTGTCTAGGTTGTGTGCTAGCATATATTCTTTGCAAAGAATTACTATCATTTCTGAGAGAGTTTAATACATTTAACAACAAATCATCAGGAGCATTTTTTAGTTCAATTCTTGGTCTATGATTAGATAAAATATCTCTAACAATTCGAGCTACTTCTTCTGAAGCATATTCTTGATTATCTTTAGATTTAGGTGAAATTCCAATCTGTTGATAAAAGCCTGCTTTTAGTAAGAGAGATGTAAATAAATTGACAGCTTTATTCCCAGTGCCTAATCTGATTTGGTTTGTCAAACTATAAATTTGAACTGTTCTACCTAAATTTCTGAGAGAATCATGTAGTTTAAAAGGTAAATCAGTATCGCTAGCAAATTGATTTTGAGGGTCAATAAAAATAATTCCCATATTTCTATGCCTAGCATATCCTAATAAAAAATAAGCAGCTAAGCCAGATTTACCCGAACCACTTTTACCAAAAATGCCTATATGATAAGCTTCTCCTGCACCTCCTTCTCCTCTATCAAAATGTTTTAACCAAAGAGGCATTTTAACATCCGTGGCATACGCATTACCTAAATAAATAATTTGATTTTTATACTGTTCTAAAAGTTTATCTAAGATTTCATCTCTTACTGAAAAAATAGGCGTACCTGTTGCTGGAGAAGTACCCAATGTTCCTTCACTAATTGTTCCATCTAACGCAATACTAAAACAAGCTTGTACATTTAATTTCGCTGTTCTTACGTCTGCTTTTCCACTTAGATGAGGAAGTGAACCTCTACGTTTAATAATCCCTCTGAAAGTCAAATCTTCATGCCAGCGATTTTTAGTTTCTATTTCGCTAATTTGTCCAATAACGACTAGTTGTTCTTGTTCTTGTGGTTGAATAAGACATACTAATTGACCTAAATTTCTTTTTTGTTCGCTTTTTTGATTAATGTCAATAATAATTTCTGTTGTATTACTTGGTGAACCAACACTACCAATATTAAATTGATTTGAGTGGTCATTTAGTAAATCTAGTAAATCCATATCTTCCCCTGGTGAAAATA
>CAYMZW010000088.1:0-18565 GCA_964395005.1 uncultured Rivularia sp. | reverse complement strand
TCGAATGGTAAGATTTATCGTATGAAGGATTTTTGATAATGGGGAGGCTTGCTTGCGATAAAATTTTTGGTTATATTCCCATTATAAGAAACTATAAATTAATTTTTAAATTATCTCATATTTTTATCATAAAAAAAAATTAAATTTCATTTGATTAAAATTATTTGCGATCGAATGACATATGGAAGAGATTTAAATTCGCAGCAAGAGGGTAATTGAGAGAATATAAACTATGATAATAAATATCATCTAGGGTTACTATAGAGCCAGCCTCAAGTAAAGTCCTTACTTAAAAAGATAGACGTTATTTTTTTTACGAATACACCCTATATAATCGTGCTTATAATGAGATAATTACTTAACTTTTCGTCTTAACGGTATATATCATCTCTCAAAAAAATTTTCAGATTAAATTAGATAAAAATATCGCGAAATTTTTTGATTTGTTACCGTCGAATGGTAAGATTTATCGTATGAAGGATTTTTGATAATGGGGAGGCTTGCTTGAAATAAAATTTTTGATTATATTCCCATTATAAGAAATTATCAATTAATTTTTAAATTATCTCATATTTTTATCATAAAAAAAATTAAATTTCATTTGATTAAAATTTTTTTAAAATTATTTGCGATCGAATGACATATCGAAGATATTTGAATTCACATTAAGGATGTGATTGAGAAAAATATAAGCTCTTATAATAAATATAATCTAGGATTACTATAGAGTCAGCCTTAAATAAGAAGCTGTCATAGTTTTTAAAGTTGTTTGAGAACATAAACCCTAATGGCAATCCAAAATATTGATAATCCTTTTACATCACTCAAGTTTCGCGATTTGGTACTGCGCTTTATAGTTTTGTCTTTCTTAAACGGCTTTCTATTATTGTTCTTGGAAAGAGGTAGCGGTTTCAAATTAAATCAGCAAGACTCAGTAATAATAATTTATATTTTCCTGTTTGTTTTACTTTGCCTTTGGACGGTAAAAGACTTTGGGCGCTTGAAAGCTAAACTTAACTATGTAGTAGGCGATTTTCCAACAAACTATAATTGGTTACGGTTAACGTGGTTAGTTCCACTAACTATAATTTTTTCTCTAAGTGCCTTCTTTGTGTTGTTTTACCTAGTGTCATTAGCAGCACCTTCCTTTGTTGAACAACTCCTGCGCGAGGTTGCCAATAATGCATCTGTTAAAAGTTCTAATTCTTTTGGATCTAATCTGCTAGTGAGTATAGCAGTTTGTATAGTAGCGCCGATAACAGAGGAATTCATCTGTAGAGGAATTATATTACAGCGTTGGGCAACTAAATGGGGAATCCATGCGGGCTTGCTGTCGTCATCATTGCTTTTCGGTTTTTTGCATCCTCAAAATCCGATTGGATTAACCTTAGCAGGAATGATTTGGGGTGTACTTTACATTAAAACACGCTCTCTAATTGTGCCAATAGCTTTTCATGCATTTAATAATATTCTAGCTGTGTTGCCGCAACTTCTACCACGCAATTCATCTAGTTCTACATCAACACTGACACTGGAAAGTTTACAATCTTCTTGGTGGATTGGTGTTGTAATGATGGCTATTTCCTTACCTTTATTATTGCGCTTTATCTGGAAAAACTGGCCTCGCAAAGATACAAATATTCCCTATTTAAGCAACGCCAACAAACATTGCTGAGAACAGTTTGAAGCTGACAATTCAATTAAATAAACCTCAATGCCCTATGCACAATGCCCCATGCCCCATTCCCAAATCTAAACTTTCTTCGGAAACACATAACGTGTAGCCCAAATCGTAAAAAATGGTAAGAAAATGGCGTGAACTAAGAAAACAGATAAAGCTATTCCAATAACTTTCCATTTTTCTCCTAATATTACTGTCAAGCTGTTAACGGTATCGGCACCGAGCAAAGTACTAACAAGAACTTGACTGTTAACTCCAAGAAATAAGAATAGGGCAAATAAACTAGTAAATATTACGTTCCAACGTAAATCTAAATGAGGTTTTCCAATAGCTACTAATAATTGAGATGCAGCATCTGCAAAAGGTCTAGAAATTGCCGATAAACAAATTATGATTAAAATTGGGATAGCGGGTATCCACTGTTCGCCAAAAACAATAGGAACGTAAAAAGGAGCTAAACTAGATTGTAATAAGACAAAAGGAACAATTATTAAACTAATAGTTCTCAAACTATGGAAATAGCGGTGCTTGAATTCAATCCACTCTGTACGAGCTTCGCATAAATGAGGCAGCATCACCGAACTAATCGCATTGATGATACTCAAACTAATTCCTAAACCAGCATTAAAACCAAAAAAGTAGATACCTAACTCTTCAATACCTACAAAACGCCCAACGATTAAGTAATCTAAGTTATTTCTTAATGTTTTTAGCAATCCAACACCAAGAATGTTTTTTCCAAAACTTAATATCTCGTCCCAATATAGAGTTGTAAATCCTTCTTCAGGTCGCCAAGAATGATATTTGTAATATATGATAATTTCTAAGGGCGCAACCAAAATTATTGGCAGAGCAAATGACCATACTCCCATACCCATGAAAGCAAATACTGCTGTTAATATACCAGAGAGAGAATATTGAACCACGTCGGTAAATGCTACTACTTTAAAACGATTTTCTCTTTGAATTAAAGTTTTTTGAATACCGTGAATGGGCCAAATTAAATAAGCTATTCCACTAACAATAATTGGGAAAATAATCTCCTTACTGTCATAAGATGCAGCAATAGGGAATGCAACAAGAGCCTGAATCATGAATAAACTGGCAAAAATTAACCAGTTTAACCAAAAAGCAGAACTACATAGTTGTGGTAGATGTTTCTCGTCAGCTTGAATAATCTTTGCGCCGATACCTACATCAGCAAAAGTAACCGCAAACTCACGCACGGCAAGAATTATTGCTCCCAAACCGTAATCATAGGGAGTCAAATATCTTGCCGTAATCGCTACTAATCCTAAACGTAGGACTCTGTACAAAACCTCAGCTATACCTAGCCAGCCAAGATTACGAATGAACTGGCTAGATATTTTTTTCTTGATGTACCTGGTAATTGGGTTTAAGGACTTCACAATTTGTGTTAAGGGGAATTTATTAAATTCTGATGCTTAGATAATCGGCCGTGTTGCCATCAATTAAGATTCCATAGTATTGGAAACTATACCTAAAACGCGATTGCGTCCGGCTTCCAATTCATCCAATGCTGTTGAGAGTGAAGGACGAACCGTTTTACCGAGTCCAACAACCATCAAAATTCCATCAGCATGGGTAGCTAAAATACTGGTGTCTAAACGTCCTAAAATATGAGGAGTATCGTACACCACTAAATCAAATTCAGATTGCGATCGCATTACAAAGTTTCGCATTCTTGGTGATGAGAACAGCTTCGCAGGATTACGGGGTATTTCTCCAGCGGTGATCACAAATAAGTTTTCCTCTTCATAGGATTGTCCGAGAGCATCGTTCAAATCTAAGCCTTGGGAAAGTATTTCGCTCAATCCCTGGGTATTGATTAACCTTAAGCTGTGATGGACGTGAGGATCTTGTAAATTAGCATCTACTAACAGTACCCGTAAACCAGCTTCTGCGGCGGTTTTAGCAAAAGTTGTTGCGACGGTAGTTTTACCTTCTCCCGGATTAGCCGATGTAATTACTAACGAAGAAATAGCAGTTTCATCTTTTAAAGCTTGAATTCTGGTATACAAAGAATAAAAAGCTTGGGTATAAGGAGATGTTGAGAACTCTTTGTTTCTACCCTTAGTTGTGGTTAGCAATCGCTCATCTTTTGTCAGAGTATAGACTAATTGTTTATCAGCAGGAGGTAATAATTTTAGTTCTTTTAAATAAGGAATTGTTGCTAATAAAGGTAGTTTTGCAGTTCGTTTAACTTCTCGCGAATCATGAAAAACATTCTGGGCATTTTCTAGAAGAAAAGCAGCTAAGACACCTAAGAGTAAACCTCCCGCTCCTCCTAAAATAAGATTCATCTTACCTTTAGAAGCATTCGCTACAAATTGACCAGTATTATCTTTGGGCAGCCTTGGAGGCATAATTAATTCCCAAGGAACTTCCTGCTGTGCGGCATCTACTCGCAACGCTTCTTGTTTGCCTAAAAGCTGTTTGAGGGTATCGCTAGCAACCTGCAATTCTCGCTCTATATTGGCATATCTACCAGCAACTTCTGGATACTTTTTAATTTGTTGATTTAATTCTACTATTGCACTATCGGTAGCTTTCACGCTCGCTTCTAATAACTGAATCTGATTTGCAGTTTCAGCCATCTTTTGAATTAAATCGCGGCGCACCGAGTTTTGATAAGTTCCAACTTGAGTGTTGAGTAAATTGTCGGGAACATTATTACCTAAAGCCAATTGTGCTTCCCGTTTTAATAAAGGTAATAAATTCTGACGTTGCCGTCTTAAAGAAATCATTTCCGGGTTAGCATCGCTCAACCGTACCGACTCCGTAGCAATAGTTGCTTCTACCTCTCGAACGCGCTTGAGTATATCTTGATAGTTCGGTGATTCGCTCAACGCCGAAGCAGCGATCGCCGCATCTGGAGACATTCCCAATTGACTTTCTAATGAAGCGTAAAGAGACTTAGCCTCTGCTAGATTTTTACTAGCTTGAACTTTGCTCGCTTGCAGTTCATCAAGTCTCTGTAGCAGTTGCTTTCCTTGAAGTTCGGGGTTAACCATATTGAAGCTTTGTTGAAAGCGCTGCATTTCTCCTTGTAGAGTACTAACTCGCAATCGTAATGTGGGAATCTGCTGTTCTACAAATCTGATTCCCTGACGCAAATTGGTTTGCTGCTGTTCGAGACTGTACTTCCGATAAGCTTGAGATACTTTATCTAATACAAACAAAACTTTCTGAGGATTAGCATCCTTGTAGCGGATTTCTATGACTCTAGATTCGATTTCACCTTGAGACAGACGGCTGATATGGAGTGTTCCTTCTTTGACACTGCTAGGAACTTTACCCGCTTTACTACCTCCAACTAGCTTGCCATAGGTAACTCCAGGGTATTTCTCTTGAATATCTTCAACAACAGGTTCGATGATTTTCGGACTCTTTAGAACTTCTAATAAAGCCTGATAATCTAAAGGAGTATTATTCTGTCTCGTGATTTTATTCACATCTTGCTGAAGTGTTTGAGACAGTAAAACTAGCAGTTCGCTTTCGGAACTTGTTAAAGGCTCAACTAGTAATTGAAACTTGCCTTCATACTTAGGAGTACGGGTGGAACCCCACACAGCAGCTGCTGTAGTTGCAATCAAAGCTACGCTAACAATCAAAGCTGCTCGACGACGCAACATCGAGAAAATTTGACCAAAACCAATACTTTCTTCTTCCAAATTTTGGGGTTTTCTTAATAACCAGTATGGTTCTCTAGATAAAGATTTGGTTTCGTTCAAAGGCTGCAAATCTTGTTTTCTTGCTGGCACTTGTGTTTCCATTCAAAATCCCATTTAAAACAATTTAATATACAGTTTCGGCGAATAAACAACTTGTAAATAATTTTTTGCCAATGAAGGAGTGAAGATAGTAAAAATACGTTTGATTGCAAGTATCAAAAAACACCAATTACTAGCAGTAGTATTTATATTGCTCCATCAATGCAAAGTTTAAAGCATAATATTTCGCTTTAGGGTATTTGCATATTACTACATATTAATAGTTTCTAGTACGGTGCTGCGACATATCTTCTTTGAAAATAAATAAACAGGGAGTGATATCCTCAACATATCTCGCTTAATTGGTAATGAACTCCGATTAATAAAAACTTTACTGAAATAAAACTAGCCGATGAAGATTAAGTAAAACCTCAGCGAACTACGATGGCGAAAATAGTAAAAACACGCATAATTAATTTAATAATATATTCATTAAATGCAAAATGTTCTAGATGCACTGAAGCTTCAAATACTTAAAGATTATTGTTTATAAGATTTTCATCTATTAAAACATACATAAAATATGAAGTAATTAAATATTACAGTAACGGTTTTACAAAGCAAATTTACTCTATTGACAAAATCAAATAGTTGATTCATTAATAAAAAAACTTCATCAGTTATTTCGCTTAAAACAAAGATGGAGTTTAACAATATCTTTAAACTAAAGGTATTTAATTTCATTAAAAAATAATATTTTTGGGGAATATATTCGGTATGCCAAAAGTGCCAAAGCTAGCCGAACAAATATTTGTTGTATTTACTCTTTTTCTTTCTACAAGTGCCTTAATACCCGTACTTATAGAAGGAGGTAGTGGAAGTATGGGTAGTGATTCCTACAGTCCTAAATTTTTCATGCTTATCTATACTACTACTTTCTTGCTAATAGTGAAGCATCAGAAACATTTTGTACGTGCTGCACAAAAAGATATTTGGATCTGGTTATTCTTAGGAATTGTTATAGCATCAACTTTATGGACTTTTGCACCTGACGTTACTCCACGACGTAGCATACTGCTTTTAGGCACAAGCGTGTTCGCTATCTATATGGCGATGCGTTTCACACTCAGAGAGCAACTACAGTTATTAGCTTGTGCATTAGGCATAGTAATTGTACTAAGTTTTATGTTTGCAATAGGACTACCAAAATATGGATTAATGACCGTTCAAGAAGGAGGGATTCACGCGGGTAATTGGCGAGGAATAATGACTCATAAAAATATTTTGGGTCGATTGATGGTTTTCAGCAGCATGGTGTTTTTGTTTGTTGCGATGAGCAATCCGATTCAAAACCCTAAATATCGCTGGCTTCCTTGGGCAGGCTATATTCTTTCTATCGCTTTGATCGTACTTTGTACTTCTAAGTCGGCTTTAGTAATTTGTTTATCTTTAACAATTATTCTGCCTCTCTACAGAAGTTGGCGACGCAATTACCACCAGCTAATACCTTTGATAATTGCACTGATACTTGTAGTTGGAAGTACATTAACTCTGTTGTTAGATAACTTGCCTGTTGTTGCAGATGCATTAGGGAGAGATTTGACTCTAACTGGACGAACCGATATATGGAGTGCAATGTTCGATTTAATCTGGGAACGTCCTTGGTTAGGCTATGGATTTAACGCTGTCTGGAGGGATTGGAACAGTGAAATCACTGCTTACCTTTGGCGCACTCTGGCATGGGAATGTCCTTACGGGCATAACGGCTTTATGGATTTATTAGCAGAATTAGGTTTTGCAGGCTTGTCGGTATTTTTATTGAGTTTTATCAATACATTTTTGAAGGGAATAATGTGGCTGCGAATTACTCAGTGCATAGAAGGAGTTTGGCCTTTGATGTACTTAACTTTTTTAGTTATGTACAACATCAGTGAAAGTACTTTAGTAGAAACTAATAGTATTTTCTGGATAGTATACGTTTCTACCGTTTTTTCTCTAGCTATAGAGTATCAACAAGCTAAAAGTTATCAATATCAGGACTTACGCAAAGCCCCTCTTTTTAAGGGGGGTTGGGGGGATCTAAACGTGTGAAATACCGATAGTAATAATAAAGACAAAATTAGAATGAAAATTACTTTAGTATGCCATGACATTCCTTATCCTGCTATTCATGGTGGAAGGATAGATATGTGGCGAAGAATAAAAGCCTTTGCTCAAATTGGTATTGAATTACAGCTTATATGCTGGTTTGATAAAATTCCGCAGCGTCAAGAAATTGCTGAAATTAAAAAGTATGTTGATTCTACATATTTTATTCCGTTTAAACACGATTTATGTTCTACGGGTTATAGACTTTTAAACTTACTTCGCTATCCTTTAGAAGTAACTTCTAGACTGGTAGTGGGAGAACAATTAGATCGTTTAGTGTCTAAAGTTCGTGCGTTTAAACCTCATCTTGTTTGGTTAGATGGCATTCATGGTGGAGACGTTGCTTCTAAACTAAGCCGTCATTTCGATATACCAATAGTGACTCGCTGCCATAACATTGAGCATCTGTATTATCAACGATTATTTACTTCAGCAATAGGTACAAGTAAACTCAAAAGATTTTTATCAGTTTCTCATTTAGAAACATATGAGAAATCTTTATTAAAAGATAGTCTTTTGTTTTATGATATTTCGGCGGAAGATTTAAAGTTCTGGAAATCGCATGGCTTTAAAAATGGACGCTATTTACCTCCTTTAATGGAATTTTATCAATCTCGCAACCAAGATAAATTTCAGCAAAAGATTGATGTAAATCGTCAGTATGATGTTGTTTTTTTAGGGAACCTATATTCTAATAATAATGTAGCTGGTATTATTTGGTTTTTAACTCAAGTTTTGCCTGAAATTCGCACTCAAATACCTAATATTAAAGTTTTAATTGCTGGGGCAAAACCTATAAATAAAATCAGACAGCTATGTGAAGATATTGATGGCGTAGATTTAAGCATCAATCCGCCGTCTTCAAATGAAATTTATAATTCCGGTCGTGTTTTAATCAATCCTGTTTTAACAGGTAGCGGAGTAAGCATAAAATCATTGGAAATGCTGATGGCTGGTAAACCAATTGTCTCAACACCTCAAGGAATAGCCGGTTTACCTCTTAATGTTAGAGAGTATTTCAAAATTGCTTCGGACAAACAATCTTTTGCATCAGCAATTGTTAATTTACTTTCCAACTCTCACGAAATTAACATTGAACCAAAACTACTTGAATCATTATTTGGAACTCAAGTGGTACAGGAAGTTGTGGCAGATATCAGGTCATTAATCTAAATTAGTTTTAAGAAGAATGAAAATTTTGTATTTAACAACCGTTCTTCCAAGTGGAAGAAGAACTGGTGGTGAAATTGCATCTCAATGCTTTATTAACGCTTTAAAACAATGCGGACATGAAGTACTGGTTATGGGATATCAGCGCCCCGATGATACCAAATTAAAAAACGATAATGAAGTTGTAGTTGAAAAACGATATATAGAAACACAAAAATCAAAATTTTATCCATTTTTATGGATGCTTTTGAGTTTAATAAAAGGACTTCCTTATTCAGCAGCTAAATATTATTCTAAAAAATATTTAACTAAAGTAAAAAGTATTTTACGTCGAGATGATTACAATACTGTCATAATCGATCATGCTCAATTAGGTTGGTTAGTGCCTTTGCTATCTCAAAAGACCAAAGTAATATTTATTGCTCATAACTTGGAACATCAACTGTATGAAGCACAATTAAAAAATGCCCAAAAATATGTATCAAAATATATATACAAAAGAGAAGCTCGTTTGATAAAAAAGATGGAGGATAATTTAGCTGTTTCATCAAAACAAATATGGACGCTAACATCTCACGATTCAAACTACTTTTACGATTGGAACCTTTGCACAAAAGTGTTTCATCTGCCTTCTATCCGCACAGTACCACCAAAAAAATCTGCAATTAAACACTGTGACATTGGAATCATTGGTAGCTGGACTTGGAAAGCTAATAAATATGGTTTGGATTGGTTTTTCCAAGCAGTTTACCCTCACTTACCCACAAACATATCAATTCACGTTGCTGGATGTGGTGCCGAGTGGTTAGCTCAACGATATCCAAATGTAAAATATTGCGGGTTTGTGCCAGATGCACAAGCATTTATGGCATCAGCTAAAGTTATCGCGATTCCTTCAATCAGTGGTGGTGGAATTCAGATTAAGACTCTAGATGCTATTACTTCAGGAAGTCCAATAGTCGCGACTACTATTGCAATGCGCGGAATATTAGACTATCCGTCTGCAATTGAAATAGCCGACGAACCAGAATATTTCGCTGGCAGTCTAATGCAATTATTAGCTTTAGATAATCAATGCGATGTACGCGAGACTGAACGCACAAAACTTCTTGACAACAGGCTTACATGGAGTGTTCTTAGAAAAGAAAATTTCTATCGCAGTATAGTTAGTGCGATTGACTCGATTGAATCAAATGATTTGACATACAACTTCGATCTAAGAGTAAACCAAAGCAGATAAAAATAAAACAACTATGCTGCTTCATTACATTATGCAACTTTTATATCGATTAAAACGTAGTATATTCAAGCCTTTAATACGGAGTATTTGGAGGCTGTTATGTAATAGTTTTCAAATCGGTATAAAAACAAGAAAATCGAAAAAAAAGATTTTCAACGGCTTAATATTTGGTTTAATGTGTATAAGTTTAAGCTTTTTTTCTTCCCAATTTATAGGCAGCTTTCCAAATAATACTTCTTACGCAGCTACTACTATTGTTCCCCCTTTATCCGCACAAAAATCTCAAATAATTGATAGTACGGGTAAAGTCGTTTTACTACAGGGTATAAATTGGTTTGGTATGGAAGTTAGCACTCATGCTCCTCATGGTTTATGGGTAAGAGACTACAAGGAAATGCTCGCTCATATCAGAAGCTTGGGCTATAACTTTATTCGCTTACCTTATTCAGTGGAAGCGATGAAATCTTCCCATATTTATGGTGTTGATTTTACTATTGGTGCGAATGCCGAACTTCAGGGAAAGACTCCTCTGGAAGTTATGGATTTGATCGTCGAAGAAGCACGCAAACAGGGATTATTAATCTTATTAGATAGTCATTGTCTAAAAGATGGGATTATTTCCCAAGTATGGTATGGAGATGGTTTTACAGAAAAGGATTGGATCGATACGTGGACTATGTTGGCAAAACGTTATAAAAATCAACCTAACGTTATTGGTGCAGATTTGAAAAACGAACCTCACGGGCGTGCAAGTTGGGGAACAAACGATCTATTTACTGATTGGCGTTTAGCCGTTCAAAGGGCTGGAGACAAAATTCTTGAAATCAATCCTGATTGGTTGATTGTAGTTGAAGGAATAGAGAAAAACGTACCCAACCAAAAACAGCATGGTTACTTTTGGGGTGCAAATTTAGAGGGTGTTCGGGAATTTCCCGTGTATTTGAAAAACAACCGTAAACTGGTGTATTCTCCTCACGAATACGGTGGTTCAAAAGTATCCTGGTTTCAAGATTCAGCTTTTCCTAATAATCTTTACAAACGTTGGGAAATAGGATTTAACTACATTCATACAAAGCGTATCGCTCCCATTCTCGTTGGTGAATTCGGAGGATATCACGTTGACAGGAAATCTAAAGAAGGTATTTGGCAACGAAAGTTTGTAGATTATATTGCCAAAAAGAAACTTAGCTTTGCTTATTGGTGTTGGAATCCTAACAGTAAAGGTACTGGAGGTGTATTACAAGATGATTGGCAAACGGTAAATCATTCAAAACAAGCACTTTTGAACAAGATACTACCTTAATTTTAATAGATTGCCTATTACCCATTACCTCAACCTAAAAATGTTTTTTGGAATTAAATAAAATTCCTAATATATCAATTTTTCAAAAAATTATAGACAAAAACTGATTGCAACCATGTTAGAAACTGCCGCTCATAAATGGAATTTTCAACCAAAAGTTAACTTTAACATTCAAAAGCACTATATTAAATCTCATAAACAACCCCGTATTTTAGTAGTATCAATGCGGGGCTCTCGTTCCGAAGCCTTTCGTTCGGCAGAATATGAATTTGAGGATGTAATTAACACTTTTGACTACGTTGATTTACTTTCATCAGCCTATGTATCTAAGTTTAAATCGAAGGTCAAAAAAAAGATCGCTAACTATGTAGGTTTGGCTTTAAATCAAAGAAAATTTTTGCGCTCTGGCTGTGAAGAGTTAATTATAGATAAAGAATACGATCTAATATTCTTTATTTGTCAACACTTTTGGGATTTAACCTGTATTAATGATATTAAAGGATGGCGCGATAAATGTAAAAAAGCAGTACTATGGATAGATGAAATTTGGGCAAAAGAACTTGAAGACCGCAAAACTGGACTTTGCTTGAAATTAGCTCAAGATTTCGATTATATATATACTACTCAAAGTCAAAGTGTTAATGCTATTAGTCAACTGGTGAAACGTCCTTGTTATAGCTTGCCTTATGCCGTCGATGCAATAAAATTTTGTCCTTATCCTCAAGTTACTCATAGACATATCGATGTTTACAGCGTTGGTCGGCGATCGCCAATGATGCATAATTCTTTACTAAAATTAACGGAAGGCGATAACTTTCTGTATTTATACGATACCCTCAAAGGTTTAGAAATGAGGAATTATCGAGAACATCGAACTTTATACAGTAATTTAATCAAAAGAAGTCGTTATTTTATTGCTAATAAAGCCAAATTTGACAGTGGCAATCAAACAGGAAATCAAGAAGAATTGGGTTCGCGTTTCTTTGAAGGAGCCGCAGGAGGAGCAGTTATGATTGGAATACCTCCAGTTTGCGAAGCTTACACGAAACATTTTGACTGGCCTGATGCCGTAATTGATGTTACCGATAATAATACTGATATAGCAGATATTATTACTGAATTGAATGCACAACCAGAAAGGTTAGTGAAAATACGTCAAGACAATACGATTAACTCATTACTAAGGCATGACTGGGTATATCGTTGGGAAGAAATATTAACTCAAGTCGGGTTAGATAACACTCCTGAAATGTTAATTAGAAAGACTTATTTAAAGAATTTGGCTAAGATGATTTCGATAGCATAAGAACTATTATTGATTCATGAAGGTAGGGAATAGAAAAAAGATTTATACTTCTAATCCCTTTCAATTCAAAACTCTTCTATGGAATTATAGAAGAGTTTATTTTTATGCTGGGCTAAACACTTACCATCGAGTACATCGGTGCAAACGAATGTAGTTTGCTTTCTTAGTCATAGGTTCTTAGTAGCGCGGTGAGCCTCACTAGTAAGATTTTGGCGGTGCAAGCGCTACTACGAACGTTAAATTTGACCTAATATTTATCAATCAAAATAGCTTGCTCAGTTTGGTCTGAATTCTTATTCAGATACAAATTGAGTTTCTGCTTGAGAATTAATAGGAAAAAAGGAATATCATCGAGCAAATATCTTTTCCATAACCTTTTCGGCTCGCATACAAGCCGGAATAACCATTCCAATCCTATTTCACTCATCCATTTTGGCGCTCTTTTGACATTTCCTGCTTCAAAATCAATAGTTGCTCCTAATGCCATGAATATTTTGATAAATTTTAAATCATCCTTATATTTGTAAAGCCACTTTTCCTGTTTAGGGGCACCTAATCCGATTACTAACACTGTAGCGTCTGAACTATTAATCATGTCTATGATCTTTAGACATTCTGCTTGATCTTTTTCAAAACCGAAAGGTGGAGAATAAGAGTTAACAACAATATTTCTTCCTACTTTATTGTTAATCATTTTTTGCGCTTTACTGGCTACACCTTGAGCCGCACCTAATAAGAAAATTTTAATATCCTTATTGTTTTTGTGGTAGCTACAAAAAGCAGGTAGTAAATCAGAACCAGATATTTTTTCTTTGATTGGCGTTCCTAAAAACTTAGATGCGTACATGATTATTTGGCTATCGCAAATTTTATAATCACCAATACTATAGGATTTAGCAAACTCTGAGTCACTTTGAAGCTTGATCAGATGGTCTACATTTGGCGTAAAAACTACTCCCGCTTTTAAGTTATCAAGTAATTCTTGTTTAGACCAATTATCTATTGCTAAGTTTAAAATATTAATCTTGTTCATGATGGATTTTAGTAACGCTGATAACTAGTTATATTTTTGCAAGAAAGGTATTCGCTGAAGCATTATCTTTAAAACTCTATTGTTATTGAGTAATGAAGTAAATACCATCTTTATTAATCTAATTGAAATTGACTGTAGGTATAGTACGTTGGTAACATAAAACAGATGAAATGTTTTCTCAAAAATAAAAAAAATCTTTACTTTAAAATTAATTCAGTAAATATTGTTTATTTTTAAACCCATTATGTCAATAATAATAGGAATATTACCTGTATTTATTTGAGATATAAAACTATAAAAAGCAATTTGAAGTGATTTTTGAATTCTAAAAGAGACTGTTTAATCTGTTTGCAGGCACAATATTTTGTAATATTATGTTCTTATTAATAGTTATTGTTCTGATAATAAACAAGATATCATAAAAAACTAACGAAAAATTACAACTTTATTATTTTTTTATCAAAATTAAATATAAAAAAGAAAAATTACGGTTGCCAAAAAAAGTTTGTTTAAAAATTATAGTTTTTACTCTATAAATATATGAATTAGATATTTTTTTAATAAAGAATAGAATAAAATTTTGTAGTTAAATTTGGAAATTATGCGCCTAATATAAGGGTTATTACTAGTCTATAGTAGCTATGATTTTATTTTAAAAAGAATAACAGTTAATAATTAGGTAGTAATATCTTTTTCTTTATTAATGTTAGATTTATGGCGAAAATAAGTGTAAATAATCTCAAATTACTACAAACAGGAGTATATTAAAAATAAGCTAACTCCTAAAACCTTTTATTAAACTGTTATGTATTTCTTTTGTAATTCTTAAAGCTCTTGCTCAAAACTGTAGCTGTATAACTAGGATATAGGTTGTAATAATTCTTGCTGCCCAACCAAATCCATCAACTATATGTGATTATTAGACTCATTTAACATAATCTTCTTAAACGCTAAGATTACAGGCAATTATTTCGGCTATTACTCAAAGAATTATAGTTACTGCATATTCTATCAAAATGTATGCACTATTTTTGTCAACCGTTAAATTAACTATTTTTATATTGAAAAAAATGTATTATTTATCTATAATTTCTGCCTAATTAAGGATGTAGCTATAATTTTTTTGGTGTTAAATATTAGATACTGCCGTCATATAGACTAAAAATAAGCTAGTCAATATTCAAGTGGCTATATCTATTAGGAGTGAACGTGACTATTTTTCTTCGTAAAAGCGTTTTTTCGCTTACTTTGGCAACTGTTGGATTATTAAGCAGTGGATTATCAGTTTCTGCTCAGACAGCAGAAGAAACGACTAATAAGCAGTTCATACAATCGAGCCAATCTTTTCAGCAAAAAAATACGGGTGTTGAACAATTTAGTGCTAGTTTCTCTAATGGTTCTGAAGAATCAAATCTATCGGTTAATCCAGAATTATTAACATCTGGGGCAGTATCCCAGGCATCTGAAAATTCAGCGCCCGTTCCTGGAACATCAGCAACTTCATCTGCATCACTTGCCGATCCCAATTCCGAATCTAATGTTCAATATCCTTCTTCAAATCTAAAACCATCTATTTCTTCAGATTTGGCTCAAGCGGATATCGATTTCGGTGGTAGAACCCGTGGTGGTTCTAGCTATGTCGGAATAGCAGGTAATTTAGGCTTGGGTGGCGATTCCGCTTTAGGTGATGGTAACTTCATGATTATCAGTAAAGTTGGTGTCACAGATATTTTATCGATACGTCCTTCAGTGGTGCTTGGGGATGATACAGTAATTTTGGCCCCCGTTACCTACGACTTTTCTTTTAATCAGGTAACAGATCCATTTAGCGAAGCTTTACCTTTTTCTCCTTATGTTGGAGCTGGTTTGGCTTTAGTAACTGGCGATGGTTCAGAATTAAGTTTCTTGATTACTGGTGGTGTAGATTTACCGCTAAGCGATAAGTTAACGGCTACAGCAGCTGTAAATGCAGCATTCCTCGACGAAACTGACATCGGTGTTTCTATTGGAGTCGGTTATAACTTCGGAGGTTTCTAAGAGCCGATTGCGAATACGGCAACTAGAGAAAAATCAAACTTTTTCTTGCCTCTGTCTTAAAAAACTAACATAATCATAAAGACAATAGTGCATTTGAACTAAATTTCAAATGCACTTGTTGATTATTCTAGGGTGCTGTAGAGACGAATGCAGTGCTAATTCCGATTTTTTGAAGAAAACGAATCAGTCAAAATTGGCGTGGTGGAATAGTACTAGCGTATTCTCGTTAATTCCGATCGACCGCACAAAAGAGTAAGTGGTTTGTTCACCCTTTGGAAATTAATTAACCGAAGCTAATAATTTAACCGGATTTCGATGGAATATTTTTTAGTAATTAAAAACGGAGAGGGAGGGATTCGAACCCTCGATGAGGTATTAACCCCATAACTCCTTAGCAGGGAGCCGCTTTCAACCGCTCAGCCACCTCTCCTTAAGCAGTAACAAATATGAATGTTAGCAGAGAATCCGATACAAGTCAATAGTGAGATAACCTGCATTATGTTGACACTCTTGTTACAGCTTTATATCGCAGTGCGGATAAGCAGTTTATACCTTATGAGATTTGCGATCTCAACCAAGCAAAAGGTACAGTTCCGATTTTTTTCCATTGCGGTACGTAAGCGCGTTGACTAAATACGTCATAGTCATTGCGCTCGATTACGCTCAAAATTCGGCTGTAGTGCATCAGAGCCGCCCATACAGGTAATCGGGCATCTGGATGCAGGTAGCTAATACCTTCCTCTGCTTGGGCGTAAAATTGCCGCGCTCGTTGAATTTGACATTTCATCAAAGAACGCCAGCGCTCATCGACAACTCCTTTAAGTAAATCTTTCTCGGTGTAGTTGAATTGCGCTAAATCTTCAATGGGAATATAAATTCGCCCTCTTTGGGCATCTTCACCAACATCGCGAAGAATATTAGTAAGTTGACAAGCTATTCCTAAAGTAACTGCTTCGTTTATGGGAATATACGGTTGTTTATAACGGTTCCAAGGAGCGGTATTAAGCTCTGCGTCTATTCCCATTACCATTGTTGACATCAAGCCTACAGTACCAGCTACGCGGTAACAGTAAAGATATAAGTCATCAAAAGTTTCATAGCGATCGCGATACAAATCCATACGCTGACCGGAAATCATATCCCGAAAGGGTTGAATATCCATTGGATAGCGCGAGACAGCATCGGCAAGGGCTACGTCAACGTTTTCTTGGGGGTGTTGAGCAAAAATTAATTCGAGCTGCTTTTCCCATAAATCAAGGGTTTCGGGAGTAGTCATAGCAGCAGCGGGACCGTCTACTAATTCGTCAGTACGACGGCACCAGGCATAAATTGCCCAAATAGCGCGTCGCTTGTGCGGACTCATCAACAAAGTACCCAAGTAAAAAGTTTTGGAATGCTTTGCAGTGATTTGCTGACAAATTTTGTAGGACTCATCCACAGAGACCGACGTTTTCATGCATGGGGGGGAATCAGGCAGTTGCAGCATTCGAGAACGGCTGGATGGAAGGCATAGGATCGCTCGAAGAATTCTTTATTGAGAATGATTTATTCACACCGAGCGCTGTTAGTTTACCAGAAAGTACTGCTCCTTCCATACTTCCTAAAAACGGTTGCATGGTGTAGCTTCCACTCAAGAAAAAGTTGGAAATGGGAGTTACTTGTGAAGGACGGTACTCCTGACGACCTGGAGTTGCTTTATAAACCGAACGCGGTGTTTTCACCACATGATGTTTCAGTAAAGAAGCTGGATTTTCCGAGCCGAAGTGCTGGGGAAATAGTTTAGACAATTCGTCAAGAGTTACTTGCAATATTTCCGCATCGGATTTATTAATCCAATCTTCGGCTGGTGCAAGAACTAATTCCAGCATAGAACGGTTTGGGTCACTATATTCGCGACATGTATTACTCATGTCGGCATAAACGTTCAAAATCGGCGATCGCGAAAATAATAATTGGTCAATATCTGTAAGTTTACGGTCAAACCACAACTGGATGTTAATTACCGGCACGCCTTCCAATCCGTCCAGCTTTTGGAAGCATTCTATATCTTTCCAAACGGACGGTAGCATGACTTTCATCACATCAACAGGCATTGCCGAAACATAAGCATCGGCAGTTTCGATATAATCCTCTGCTCCATTCAAACCGCGCATCAAAAATCCTTTGACGCTACCATCTGGGTTAAGCAAAATTTCTTTCAAAGGCGCATTAACTTTTACTTCTCCACCACCAGCTTCGATGTAATCTACCAGCGGTTGACAAAGACGCTCGGTAGGGGAACCATCCAAAAATGCCATCTTTGAGCCGTCTTTTTGCTGAAGAAACTTATTAAGAGCCGTCAGCAGTACTACAGCTGAGATTTCGTCAGGATTAATAAAATTTAATGACTTAGAAGCAGCAATAAAAATATCTTGCTGAACTTCCTCACCTACTCCTTGAAGCTTAAGCCATTCGGAGAAAGTATATTGGTCTGTAGAGTCAACATATTTTTGACCCCGCAGCATCGCTGGAACCAATCCTTTTGCTAATTCAATTTTTTCACCCCAGGTCAACATATCGTTATTTTTCAGAATTGCCGCAACCCCATTCAAAGGTGCTGGCAAATTTGGAAAATCAAACCGACTATAAGTACCTGGTTTTTCTGGTTGATTGAAGATCATCGTGTGTTTTTTCCACTGCAAACGGTCTTCAATACCGAGTTCTTTAAGTAACTGCAACATATTGGGATACGCCCCAAAAAATACGTGCAACCCAGTTTCATACCAGTCGCCATCGGAATCTTTCCATGCTGCGACTAAACCACCCAGTACGTCTCGGCTTTCCAAGAGTACGGGAGTATGACCCTCATCTACAAGATATTTCGCACAGGAAAGTCCTGCCAAGCCTGCTCCGGCGATAGCTACTCGCATTTAC
>CAYMZW010000087.1:0-18652 GCA_964395005.1 uncultured Rivularia sp. | reverse complement strand
ATTGGCAGCCACCTTTTGCGAAGTGGTTTGTTAACGGTAAAATTAACATTTCTCATAACTGTCTCGATCGACATCTCACTACTGCTAACAAAAATAAAGCCGCAATTATTTGGGAAGGTGAACCCGGTGACTCGCGCACTATCACTTACGCACAGTTGCACCGCGAAGTTAGTCAATTTGCCAACGCACTCAAACAATTAGGAGTGAAAAAAGGCGATACCGTGGGCATTTATATGCCGATGATTCCCGAAGCGGCGATCGCCATGTTAGCTTGTGCCAGAATCGGCGCACCTCACAGCGTTGTGTTTGGTGGTTTCAGTGCGGAAGCTTTGCGCGATCGCCTTAACGATGCCAAAGCAAAGGTGGTAATTACTGCTGACGGTGGTTTTCGTAAAGATTCAGTTGTTGCTCTCAAGCCCCAAGTTGATAAAGCGCTGCAAAATAACGCAGCTCCTTCTGTAGAAAATGTCTTGGTGGTGCAGCGTACTAAGCAAGATATTGAAATGCAGTCGGGAAGGGATTATTGGTGGCACGATTTGCAAAAGGAAGTTTCCGCAGATTGTCCCGCAGAGCCTATGGATGCTGAAGATGTGCTGTTTGTTTTATACACTTCTGGCAGTACGGGTAAACCGAAAGGCGTTGTTCACACCACGGGTGGCTACAATCTTTACAGCCACATGACCACTAAGTGGATATTCGATTTACAAGATACCGATGTATATTGGTGTACTGCCGATGTCGGTTGGATTACTGGACATAGCTACATAGTTTACGGGCCGCTTTCTAACGGTGCAACCACGGTGATGTATGAAGGTGCGCCGCGAAAATCGAATCCGGGCTGTTTTTGGGATGTTGTGGAAAAGTACGGCGTGACTGTATTTTACACCGCACCTACAGCAATTCGTGCTTTTATCAAAATGGGCGACGAGCATCCCAAAGCACGGGATTTATCATCTTTGCGGTTGTTGGGAACTGTGGGAGAGCCAATTAACCCCGAAGCTTGGATGTGGTATCACCAGGTAATCGGCGGCGAAAAATGTCCGATTGTCGATACTTGGTGGCAAACGGAAACTGGTGGAGTGATGATTACACCTTTACCCGGCGCGATTCCTACCAAACCCGGTTCCGCAACTCGCCCTTTCCCCGGTATCCTTGCAGATATTGTTGATTTAGATGGCAATCCCGTTGAAAATAACGAAGGTGGATATCTCGTAGTTCGTCATCCCTGGCCCGGTATGATGAGAACAGTATACGGCGATCCAGACCGCTTCCGCCGCACCTATTGGGAACATATAGCACCTAAAGATGGTAAATACCTCTACTTTGCAGGTGATGGTGCAAGAAAGGATGAAGATGGGTATTTCTGG
This sequence comes from uncultured Rivularia sp., assembly GCA_964395005.1. Classification (GTDB taxonomy): domain Bacteria; phylum Cyanobacteriota; class Cyanobacteriia; order Cyanobacteriales; family Nostocaceae; genus Rivularia. The sequence goes on along the minus strand of CAYMZW010000087.1, from coordinate 17,285 downwards.
GTAATGGGACGGGTTGACGATGTATTAAATGTATCTGGTCATCGGTTGGGTACGATGGAAGTAGAATCCGCCCTTGTTTCCCATGCTGCGGTAGCTGAAGCGGCTGTGGTTGGTAAACCAGATGAAATTAAAGGTGAAGAGATAGTAGCTTTTGTAACTTTAGAAGGCGGCAATGAAGGTAGCGAAGAATTGAACAAAGAACTCAAAAAGCACGTAGTTGCAGAAATCGGTGCGATCGCCCGCCCTGGTGAAATTCGTTTTACTGACTCTTTACCCAAAACTCGCTCTGGTAAAATCATGCGGCGATTATTAAGGAATCTTGCAGCAGGGCAAGAAGTATCTGGAGATACTTCTACTTTGGAAGATGTCAGCGTATTGGATAAATTGCGAGAAGGAGCATAGGATTTTGGATTTTAGATTTTAACAACGGATGCTTTTGTTTTAAATTTTGGATTAGATTATTGTAGGGTAGGCATCCTTGCCTGCCCTTATTTAATGGCAAAACAAATCAATGAAAGAGTAATTTTTCATTTAAATGATGGATATACACAAGTAATTTGGCAACGCTCAGAAAATACAGCATGGGCAGGTACGGGATGGATGTTTAATATTCCTACTCATGTGATACCATTTGATCTACGTATTATCGGCTCTTGTTTTCTCTTGTCTATAAAAAAGCTTGATGTTGAGAATTCCGAAGATATTGAATATATCCGAAGTAGTTGTATTGACATTTTTTACATAGAAAGATTTAAATAGTTTTTTAACGCAGAGTTTCTTGATTTTGTAAGGAATTCTTGTCAGAGTCGAAGCTATATTACTTGTTGTACCGGGAGATTTGGTTAAATGGCGAATGAATTAGAACAATCAGTAAAAGATATTTTTGTAGCTTTGATGACAGAAGCTCATTCAGATGATGGAGCTATTTTTAACGTTCGATTTTTAGATGATGATATATTGCCTCATGTTGATTGTATAGTGGAATTAATTGGACAAAAAAAATATCTTCCTTTTTGCTACGTACAGTTGAAAAGTACAAAAACAGGATATACGAAAAAAGATAAACGTTTGAAAGTTAAATTTCCTCAAGAATCTATTACTGGTTTGTCGTTATATCCCGCACCTACTTACATAGTTGGAATTGATGAGAAAGATAAAACTGGTTATCTTGTTTCTGCTAATGGTGATAATTTGAGTTCTTTTGCAAGCATTCCTACAGATTTTCCTATCAATCCAGCCAATCGAGGAAATCTTTGGAATGAAGTTGATGACTTTTGGTTTAAATCAAAAAAAATCAAGTTTAATTCAAAGTTTATTGAGAGCGAGGAAGAGTAATTTAGTTAGGAATTAGGAGTTAGGAGTTAAGAGTTTAAAGAATTTTCAATCGTGCTAAAAAGTTGCTGTAGTAGTAATATTAAAATACTAACTATTTAACACTTTTTATAAGCTATCAGGGTCAATATTTAATTCTCTCAGTTTATTTGCCAATTTTTGTGCTTTCTCTTCAGCTTCTTGTCTTGCAGCAGATTCCTCTTCATAAGTTAGCAGTGTTTTACCTATTGTTGAATTATAAAACCTCATTTCTCCAGACTTCAGCCGTAATTCTAAACCCAACACCTCACTTGTTAAAGACACCGTACCATCTTTTAAAGTGCTTGTTTCTATGGGAAAATAATTATCATCGATTAACTTTAAATCCTGTAATTGAGGATTTAAATAATCGCCAGTTGGATCGTACTGAAAATATTCTTTAACTCCTAAAAAGGCGTAAATTCCTTTTTTAGCATCTTGATCTTTACTACGAGTTGCTTTTGAAGTAATTTCTAATACAAAGTCAGGTGTTTGATTGTTTTCTTCCCAGGTTTTATAAGAACGACGTTGATGATTATCTATACCGAAAACTACAAACACATCAGGTGCAACTACAGATTCTGGATTACCTTTTTCATAGTAAATAAATAAGTTTCCAGAAACATACACTTGATAATTATTTTGAAAGTGAACCTTTAATACTTCTGTCGCATAAGTTAAATAGTCACGCGCTTGGTCACTTTCGGCCATCGGTTTTCCATCTTCTTCAGGATATTCAATTGATATAATTGGGTAATATTCTACAATAGTTGTCATAGTTAATTTCTCTAATTTACTGTTATTTAACTGAAATTTTTAAGCTAAAAGGTAAATAGCTATAAGATTAGAATCGAAATTTATTGGATACTATCAGGACTTACGTACTTGCTACGGTATTTTAAGCTTTTCAGACGTTTAGATCCCCCCAACCCCCCTTAAAAAAGGGGGGCTTTGCCTAAGTTCTGACTATAATAATTATACTTTTAGATAATTTTTATGAACTCATGCTGCCAAACTGAAGATTTATTCCGAAAATGATCAAAAATTTTGTAGTTTTGATTTACCTTAAAGCATTACAATACTAAATATTCCTATTTCCAATTATGACTACTCTGTCATCACTAACTTTACCAGATCATACCCAGTTACCTGAATCCGATGGAAGTTTTGTGAAAAATTGGCAAGAACATCCTCAAAGCATCTTACTTACCGATTCAATTGAGCCAATTTTAGAACAATTGCATCCTGAAAACAACTTTTGTATTGGACAAGATTTAGGTATTTATTGGCGTTTAACCGAACCTCCAGAAAAAGGCGCGGAAGCACCAGATTGGTTTTATGTACCTAACGTACCGCCAACTCTCAATGGAAAAACGCGACGTTCTTATGTATTGTGGAAAGAATATATTGCGCCGTTAATTGTTGTTGAATTTGTATCGGGAGACGGTAGCGAGGAACGAGATCAAACCCCACCTTTTCAAGAAGGTAAAGTAGGTAAATTCTGGGTTTACGAGCAAGCAATTCGCGTTCCTTATTACGCAATTTATGAAGCTGCAAAAGCACAAGTTGAAGTCTATCATTTATCAGATAATACTTATCAAAAACTCGCACCTAATGAACGAGGGCATTATCCAATTGCACCAATGGGTGTAGAATTAGGCATCTGGCAAGGATTATATCAAAATGCCGAATTACCTTGGTTGCGTTGGTGGGATGCGAATGGTAATTTATTATTGACAGGTGATGAAAGAGCAAAAATTGAACGACAAAAACGAGAAAGACTTGTAGATAAACTTCGCTTGCTTTCTCCACAACAGCTTCAAGAATTAGGAATTGATGCAGAAATGTTGGAATAGTTAAAAGTTAAGAATTAGGAATTAGGAATTAGGAATTAGGAATTAGGAGTTTAAAGCTAAGAGGATGTGCAGTCAAGTCTAATTTAATACTTTAATCTGGCGGTTAAAACCGCACGCCAGTTGCTTCAAGTCGGGGAACCCGCCCAACGCACTGGCTTAGCTACAGAAGCAAAACCCACCTCCGTGGGTTTAAATCCTACTAGTCCACGCACCATCTGGACTTTGCCTGTATAGTAGCGGTTTTAACCGCCGGATACCTTTTTACCTATTACCATTACTAAATCTCAACGCACATAAGAAGCACCATTAATATCAATTGTCGTACCAGTTGCGTGAGCGGCTAAACCTGATGCTAGAAAAGCAATCACATTTGCAACATCTTGAGGAGGTGCTATTTTCCCTAAAGGAATATCTTGAGTTACGAAATCTTCACCATAATCTTGAATGAATTTCTCCGCCATTTCGGTACGCACAAAACCCGGTGCAACAGCATAAGCTAAAATACCATCACTCCCAAAACCCCTCGCAATACTTCGAGTTAAAGCGACAATACCACCTTTAGAAGCAGCGTAGTGCATATACTCCGGTGTATCCCCTCGAAATGCTGCACGACTGGCAATATTAATAATTATTCCATTATTACGACTTTTAAAATGTGGAATAGCTTCTCTACATAAATCGGCTACAGCTATTAGGTTTACCTGTAAAGTATCTTTCCAAGCTGCATTCCAAATATCAATTTCAGATTCAATTCCCGCTGATGGCATTATTCCGGCATTATTAATTAAAACATCAACATTTCCGGTAAAAGATAAAGCATCTCGCCACATTTTTACAGCGGCATTTTCTATAGATAAATCTGCTTGCAATAATTGTATGCGATTGCTTTCAATACTTTCAACAACTGCTCGTGCTTTCTCTAAATTATTAGCATAATGCAAAATTACCTTAGCACCAGCTTTAGCTAAAGTTTGTACTGTTACCGTACCGATACCAGATGAGCCACCTGTGATTAAGATTACCTTTCCGCTTAAATCAATCATCTAAAAATCTAGTACTCCTTTTCATTCATTTTGACGGGTTTGTAGTTGGGACTTTAGTCCTAAATCCGAGAGCGATAAATCGCTTACTACAAACCAATTTACCCCTCAAAACTTTTGAAAAGGACTACTAATTTTATTTATCTAATTTTATGTATAAACCTGTTTTCCATCCCCTATATCTTGCTAAACTAGAACCATATAATCCCCATCCTTTAGTTGCTGCCGCGATATCTTATTGGAATAGCAAACAAAAAATCTTTGCTCAACAAGTTTACCGTCAAGCTATCAACTTAGATACAAGATATAGGTAAATCATTTTTATAAATCGGTTTAAAAAAAGCAGGCTTTACTTAAAAGCAAATTAATAAAACTAAGGAAATTTTATCTAGCGAGTGAATAAAGAATATTGCATCAAACTAAGATAAATTGACAACCGCTTTATTTAGTAGCTGCGAGAAAAGTTGGCGATCGCCATCAGAAAAACCGTGCATAGCTTGTTGGCGAATCTCCTCAACAATGGGTGGTAAAACGGTTTCGAGTTCCCTACCTTCATCAGTTAACCATATCCGCCAAACTCGTCTATCCTGCATATTTCGTTCGCGACGTACCAAACCTCTTTCTTCCATCCTATCAATAACGCCAGTTAAAGTACCGCCGACTTGTTTAAGTTTCTCGCCAATACTAGAAGTAGGTAAACCATCCTCTTCCCACAAACAGCACAACACAACCCAGTGAAAAGGAGTTAATTTTAAATGTTCGAGATGCTCGCTAAATCTACGAGATAGCAATTGAGATAGAAGCTTAATTTTATAGTCAATACTATAAGGTGCCCGTTGTTGTTTAGCCGAATCCGATATAGGGGAACTATCTGATGTTTGAACCATTGATGTAAATTACTTAGCGCTCGTAAGATTAGATTAGCATCATATGTAGTTTAAAATTAATCTGATTTTAGATGACTAGAACAATCAAACTATAATTGATGCTTTATGAGGATTCTCAACTATCGCTAATCCCAACCTGCTTCAAAATTCCCATCGGCGAGACTTCCTTGAGCATCTGCATTTGCTGTTGATTTCTTACCAACAAAGCACCAGCAAAACCCAAAGAATTAACAGAAATTGAATCAAAATGTTCTTCAGAGCGCGGCACAATAAACATCCATTCTCTTGTTGCTAAAAAATTGTAAGCTATACTACTATTTTCTGTATCTTCATTCAATAAGTTAACAGCTTTGAGCAATTTATGGTAACGTTCGAGAGTAATTTGAGCAGCATCATTTGGAGAATTTATTAAATCGGAATCAAACCGACAAAATCCGTTTACAAAAGGTAAATCAGTTACTCTTCCAACATCACCATCAAATTCAGCAGATGAGAATAAAGGCGCAATTGGAATCGATTCTGTTTGATTGGGTGCTAGTGGAGTAGGAACAAGTTGTAAATGCTTGTGTCGTTGAGAAGCACCGGCGATTTTCCCACCGTTATAAAAGGCTAAACCGTCAATTTGGGACAAACAAGCCCACATTGCTTGAAAGTCTTGATAAGTAAGTAAATTATCTTGCTCTTCAAATTCACGAGTCACAATTAATAGGTGATTTTCAACAACATTAAATTTATTTAATAAGCATAGATGTGTCGGAGAAATATCTGCAACAAATAAATCTTCTTCATAAGGAAGAAATGGATTGAAATCTTTACCTTTTTTAGCAGCTTTATCCTGTTTCTTTTTTGCTTCGTCTTTACGAGTTAAATTAGATAAAATTCTAACTAAAAAATTCACACCCTTTTCTTCTACAAACTCGTAATCGGTAGATATAGACTGCAAAGCACCACAGGAAAGCCCGTGTTGAGTTTGTTGCTTAATTCTTGTCCATAGGGTACCGGGTTTTAATAATATTTCCTGGTTAACTGATTGCTTATCTGACATTTTTTTATAAGTTAGCTAAAAGAGAAAATATAGGCTTCACGATATAATTCTACATGAATTGGATTCATTTAATTTGTTAAAAAATGTATTCCCTTATTCTTTGGGAACATCCTAATTTTTACGGATGACTAGCAATGTGATACCTGTTAATTTTGAAAGGTTCTATTTTTTGCGGATGACCTTAAAATTAACCTGAATCATTTACAATCAAATAGATAATTCTTTAACATAAAAGCGTAAATATATTTCTAAAAATGAAAAATAAACTAATAATTTCTGGAGCAATTACAATTGCATTGTTAAATTTAACAGGTTGCGGAAAAGATAATTCCAGCACCGCGAATACGACTGATACAACAGTTGCTCCGGTGGAAACTACAAGTCAGAATAATCAAAATTCAACTGCTCAACCATCTTCCACAACCGAGGATTCAGAAGCTCCCGTATCTACATCAAAACCAGCAATAACAGCTTCAAATAAAACGTTAGCATCCGGTACTTACTGTTATAAAGCAAATACAAAAACTATTAATGCAGGAGCAGAAGTAAATATTAATTCTAATAATAGAGTCAACGGTAAAATTAAAGGTACAAGTGATTTTAATTTTATAGGTGCATCAGATAATTATAGTCGTACTTTTGAAGGAACGCTTACAGGAAATAAAGCAAAGCTGACTGCGGAAACAAGAATTGAAGTTGAGATTCTTAATTATCAAGGTAATTGGACAATTACAGAATCATCTTTAATTACCGATAAAGCAACTTATAACAAAGTTGATTGCTCGAATTTAACATTAACATCAACTTTAGAAAATGATTCGGCTCTTTACAACAATCCTGGCGATAGAACAATAAGAGTAAAATTCGATCGAGGTACTAGTTCTAAAACTGTTAAAGATTCCGTTATCAGAGGAACTCGCGATATTTATTTACTAGGTGCAAATAAAGGACAGCAAATGAATTTGAATATAACTTCTTTGGAAGATAACGCTGTATTTGATGTAGTTTCTCCTAACGGTCAAACTTTGCAGCAAGAAGCAAGAAATTGGAGCGGAAAACTTCCTCAAAAAGGAGATTATCAAATCGTTGTAGGGGGAACTCGCGGTAATGCTACATATGAATTAACTACCGAAATTAAGTAAGTATTAATAAAAGTTACGCAATCGCAACGATTAATTAAGCTTTCTACACCTTTAGATCCCCCCAACCCCCCTTTTTAAGGGGGGCTTTGCGTAAATCCTAACGTTTAGATCCCCCCAACCCCCCGCTAATTTGGGGGGCTTTACGTAAATCCCCTCTCCTGGCGGAAGGAGAGGGGTGCCCGTAGGGCGGGGTGAGGTAATAACTACCTTTATTAATATTTCAAAACCGCTACCGATTCCCGCAACACTTCAACTTTATCCAGCGGAATCTCATTTTCAGAATTTTCAATATATTTCAAAGCCGTTTCAAATTCAGAAATTGCCTTTTCTAATTCAGCATTTGAAAAACTAGCTTTATTCTCTTCCATTCTCAATGCAATTTTAGCCAACATCACCACTGAAGGAACTTCCATTTGTTTATCTGGCAACCTTTTGACTAAAGCAGGAATCAAAGCTTGAGAATCAATTTTATCTAAGGCGATCGCACTACTCACAGCTAGCTGTTTTGTACTTTGCTTATCTTCCAATATATTAATCAATACGGGTACGGTTGATGCAGCATCTTTCCCCATTTCACCTAAAGCCATTGCCGCACTGCCACGATTTTCATCACTTTCTCGTTTATTTTGCAATATCGCAACTAATTTCGGCTTTGCGGCTTTAGCATCGGCACCCATACTCCCTAATGCGTAAATTGCAGCGCTGCGAATATTACCATCTTTATCATCCAAAGCTTTAATTAAAGCTGGAATTGTCGCTTTACCAGATTTTCCCGATTTTGAAATACTATTAATAGCCATATAGCGAACTGTTGAATCTTTATTTTCAATTGTTTCGATTATTACAGGTAAAACTTGAGAATTATTTTGATTAATTTTTGAAAGTGATTCAAACGCGATTAAACGAATTATCGAATTTTCGTTTTCTAATGCTTCAATTAATATCGGAGTTGCAGTTGTTTCCAAATTTAAATCAACTAACATCGAAGCGGAAACTACACGAATTAATAAATCTTCGTCTTTTAATCCATTTTCGAGATTTTTCACAACTCGATCGGATTTTTCACCTATTGACGCTAAAGAAATTGCCGCACTTCTACGAATGCTTGAATCTTTATCTTGTAAAGCTTTTTTTAAAAGAGGTGATACTGAAGCTTTATCCGCATTTAAACCTAAACTTAGAATAGCACCAGAGCGTATTCGTGAATTTTTATCTTGCGTTGCTTTTTTTAATGCAGTTTCAAACGATTTATTATCTAAAGCAATTATCGCACCAAAACGAATCTGAGGATTTTTATCTTCTAATTTGTTAATTAAAATTTGTGCTACAGATGAATCTTTTTTTGCTATTTTTGATAGTGTTTCTCCTAGAGTAATAGTTAAAAATCCTTGATTTTTTTTGAATGCTTCAATTAATTGCGGTACAGCAGGTTTTCCAATATTAACTAATTGTTGCATTGCAGCTTCAGCGACAGGTGAGCGGCGATAAATTTCCCTTTGTTCTAATATCTCAATTAATTTCGGAATTGTAGATACTGCTTGCAGTGAATTCTGTTCTTTTTGTGATTGTTGTGCAAAAGCAGTATTTATATTAAATGGCAGTAGGGAAAAAGACAGCAAAGCCACTGTCAGTTGAGAGATAAGTAATTTAGGTAAAGTTGATTTAGTCAAATTAATACGCATTTTCATTAAGCAAGTTATTTATATTACAAGCAACCCCTATTTAATCAAGCTTAATTACGTAATTATATGAGCGTCATTAGTTTAATTACCTAAATTAAGTTATCCAGAAAAATTGCTATTTTTTCAACTCCGCTAACGATTCTTGCAAAGTTTTAATTTTTTCTTGAGAAAAATACCGTTCAGAATTATCAATAATTTCCAAAGCAGTTTCAAATTCAGAAATTGCCTTTGCTAATTCAGCTTGTGAATAACTATTCTTATTTTTCTTCATTTCTGATGCAATTCTGTTCAAAAAATGCATCGAATTATAACTAAAATCTTCATTCGTTAATCTCTTAACCAAATAAGGAATAAAAGCTTGAGAGTCAATTTTCTCTAAAGCCGAAGCCGCAGTATATGCTAAATAACTATCATTGTGCTTATCTTCCCAAATCTTAATTAATACTGGTATAGCTTCCAAAGCATATTTTTCCATATCACCCAAAGCCCTTACAGCATCCTCTGCTAATTCTTCAGAACTTTGCTTATCTTCTAAGATATTAACTAATATTGGAATCGCCGATTGTCCATATTTTTTCATTCTACTTAAAGCCCTTGCAGCACTACCGCGAATTTGATCGCTCTCTTGTTTATTTCGCAATATAGCTAGCAATTTCGGCTTTGCTGCTTTTGCTTCAGAACCTATATTTCCTAATGCACGAATTGCAATATCTTGAACATCTTCATTATCATCATCTACAGCTTGAATTAACTCTGGTACAGCTGCTTTATATTTTTTCTCTGAATCTAAAATTCCTTTAATTGCCGTATAGCGAACTCCTATATCTTTATCATTTATAGCCTCGATAATTTCAGGTACAGCTTGAGGATTTTCTTTACTAAATCTTAGAAGTGTATAAATTGCAAACCAACGAACGATCGAACTTTCATCTTTTGAAGCTTCAATTAATGCTGTAGTTGCCGAAGTTGTTTCTCTCTGGTTTTCCGGTAAAGTCCAAGATTCGTCTAGTAAAGTCCAAGCTGACAATAAACGAATCAACGAATCGTCATCCTTTAATCCATTTTTCAGAATTCCCATAACTTCGGTTAATGATACGCTATAATTCGCTGAAGAAATTGCCGCACTTCTACGAATAGTCGGATTCTCATCATTTAAAGCTGATTTTAATATCGGTGATAAGGATGATAAACTTTCCGAATCTTTTTTTAAAGCAATCATTGCACTAGAACGAACCAGGGTATTTTCACTATTTTGTGCTGCTTTTATTAATACATTTTTAGATTGAGATTCCATTAAAGCAAACATTGCTGCAAGACGAACCTGGGGGTTTTTGTCTCCTAATTTATCAACTAATATTGGTACTATAGATGCATCTTTTTTAGCTATTTCTGATAGCGTTTCTGTTATACCGAAAGTCAGTAACGATCGATTTTGTTCTAATGCTTCTATTAACTGCGGTACCGCAGGTTGTCCAATTCTGACTAACTCTTTTGAAGCATCTTGAGCAGCTTCAGAAGCAGAATTAATAGTTCTTTTTTCTAATTTCTCAATCAGTTGAGCAATTCTAGATTTATTCGCAGTCGCAATTATTACAGATTCCCTTTGCTGTTTGCTTGCTGTATCCGTTCCCCAAGCGCTACTTATAGTTAATGGAAGTATTGACGAAGATATTAACGAAACTGCAAAAGCCGATTTGAAAAATTGTTTACGCATTATTTCTATTAAACGAGTAACTTATATTGCAATGTTCTATGGTTTGATCAAGCTTAATTACGTAATTTGATTAACATCATTGGTTTATTTACCTAAATAAAATGTTTCCATAAATAAAAAATTAAGAAAACTCTCACCTTGCTCTCTTCTATATAAGTTCGTAGTAAGAGTTTTAACTCTTATATTGAGAACTAAAGTTCTTACTACGAACCTTCTACTATTTATTTCTTTGAACCTTTCAAAACCGCTACCGATTCCCGCAAAGATTCAACTTGGATTTCAGAAAAATTATTATTTGAATTATCAATTACTTTTAAAGCAGTTTCAAATTCATCAATTGCTTTTGTTAATTCAGCTTGAGAATAACTATCTTTATTTACTTTGACTTTTGATGCAGTATCAGTTAAATAATAAAGATAGATATTATTATCCAAATCTTTTTGCGATAGACTGTTAGTTAACATAGGGATTAAAGCTAGAGAATCTATCTCTTGTAAAGCAGATGCGGCAATGTTACGTATTATATAATCCTCTTGCTTATTTCGTAATATTGCCAGTAATTTAGGTTGCGCCGCTTTCGCATCAAAACCCATTTTTCCTAATTCACCTATTGCATTAATCCTAACTATTTCGTTTTTATCGCTCGTAGCTTTAATTAATGTTGGCACTGCTGCTTTCTTTTGATTTCCTAACTTAGAAATTGCATCAATTACCATAATTCTAATTCCTAGATCATTATTATCTATAGCATTGAGAATTTCAGGTAAAACTTGAGGATTTGTTTGATTAACTTTAATCAGTGATTGAACTGCATACAAACGAATTATTGCATTTTTGTTTTTTAATTCTTTAACAAGTACTGAAGTAGCATCATTGATTTCTGAATCATTATCTAATAAAGTTTTAGCCGAAACTATACGAATTAAAGAATCATTATCTTTTAATCCATTTTTAAGAACTGCTATATATTCGGCCGATTTTTTATTCTTTGATGCTAGAGCCATTGCTGCGTTTTTACGAACAGTTGGATCTACGTCATTTAGAGCAGCTTTGTATATAGGAATTGCAGAGCTTCCTGCTTCATTAATAAATAGAATTGCATAAGAACGAACCCGAGGATTCCTATGATTTTGTGCAGCTTTCATCAATGCAGTTTGAAAGGAAGAATCACTTAATGCAAACATTGCACCAAGACGGATCTGCGGATTCTTATCTCCTAGCTTGTCAATCATAATTTGCTTTACAGACGCATCCTTTTTAGCTATTTGTGATAGTGTTTCTGATATACCAAAGTTCAGCAACAAGCGGTTTTGTTTAAATGCTTCGATTAACTGTGGTACCGCAGGTTTACCAATTTTTACTAATTCTCGTGAAGCATCTTCACCAGCTTCAGAAGCTAAAGAAGTATATTTGTCTTCTAATTTATTAATCAATTGAGAAATTCTAGATTTATTCGCAGTCGCAATTATTACAGACTGCTTCTGCTGTTGGCTTGTTGTATCCCTTCCCCAAGCGCTACTTGTAGTTAATGGAAGTATTGACAAAGATATTAAAGAAACTGCAAAAGCCGATTTAAAAAATTTTTTACGCATTATTTGTATTAAAGTGAGTAATTTCTATTGCAATTAGCTACCAACTAATCAAGCTTAATTACGCAAATCAATCGATGTCATTCGTTTAATTACTCAAATTAATTTATTCACAAATAAAAAAACGCCCTCCGAAGAGAGCGTAATTAATAAAAATGAATGCAACAGATAGATTATGGAAAGTATTGACATAAAAGCCTTTTACAATCCAAAATCCAAAATCTAAAATCTAAAATCCTATGACTTTTCCCGAATCGACTCGTAAATCCCTAAATAATCACTAACTGGATGATTCCACGAGTAGTCATACTCCATACCTTGCTTGACAAGCATCCGATAGTCATCTTTCTCGTTATGCCACAACCACAAAGCACGCTCCATTGCAAACTCTACGGCATGATGATCCATATCGTTGAATACGTAACCGTTACGTTTCTCCGGTGGTTTACTCGAATCGTAATCCCTGTCAAATACGGTATTAACTAAACCTCCAACTGCCCGCACAATCGGCACGGTACCATATTTCAAACCAATCATCTGCGTTAATCCACAGGGTTCGTAATTACTGGGAACCACAATCATATCTGCCCCCGCATAGATCAAATGGGCTAATTCTTCGTTAAATCCAAGTTCTAAATGAACGTCGGGATTATCATTTAAGAAATTTTTCTCATGCTGGAATTGAGCATTAATTTTAGCCCCCGTTGCCGAACCTAATAAGACATATTGTGCATCTTTATACAGCGCGTGATAAATCGAATGATGTACTAATTCAACGCCTTTTTGAGCATCTAATCGCCCAATATAAGCCACTATTGGTTTATCAACTTCCCGCAGCAGCAGCCTTTCTCGTAATGCTTTTTTATTTTTAGCTTTTGCATCAATATTATCTATGCTGTAATGTTCGGGAATATAGCGGTCATTTTGCGGATTCCAAAACTCATCATCAATACCGTTAATTATGCCGCGATACTTGTTTTGATGTAAATCAATGGTATGACTCAATCCGCAACCGACATCTGTATGATGAGCTTCCCAAGCGTGATGAGGAGACACCGTATTTACAGCATTAGAATAAACAATCCCTCCCTTCATAAAATTGATTGCAAAAGGATTGAAATTATCCCGCAGTTTATCGTATTGGAAGTAATAAGGCTCGCGATTTAAACCAGTAGCTTGCAGTATTTCCGCACCACCCATTCCTTGATGTTTGAAATTGTGAATGGTGTAGCAAACCCGCTGATTACCCATTCCATGATATTTATAAATCTCATACAGCATCACCGGCACTAAACCAGTTTGCCAGTCATGACAATGGATAATATCGGGACGCTTATTACTTTGTAATAAAAATTCCAATGCTGCTCTACTGAAAAACGCAAAGCGCATATTGTCATCATTACAACCGTAGTAGCAACCGCGATTGAAGAAATTATCTTGAGAATGAGGTTCAATAAAGAAACAAACCCGCCCATGTACCCAGCCGCAATACACCGAACAGTGTATCTTTCCATCGTACCAGGGCACCCACAAGTCTTTATACGCATCATGAAGCCCCCAAATATGGTCATAACGCATACAGTCGTACTTGGGCAAAATCAATTCCACGCAATTGCCCCGGCTTTCTAATTCCGTACTAAGTCCATAAACAACATCCCCCAAACCCCCCGCTTTAATTACAGGAGCGCATTCTGAGGCAATCTGCACAACGTACATTCCTACTCCTTGCTTAACCCGCTTAACAAAAATTTACTGTATTCATTAAAAACAGAATACAGCAAGGTACTTGACAAGCAAGATAGTACAAAAAAATTTAATTGGCATCCCCCCAAACTCCTTCAAAAGTAAGGTATTGGAAGCAAAAATACTTATTTTGTGTTAATTATATGTATAGCCCTTGATATTAACCCAGTAACTGTGTTTTATGCATCTATCTTTAATATTAATTTTCAAAAAACGTTTTCAAAAGTTGTACATCTTAAGGAATATGTCTTAAGATAGGTTAAAGAGACTTAAATTAGATCCTGACTATCTCACACTATTACCTAAAATTTTTATGGAGACTAAGCTTCAAGAACTAATCGGTCAGCAAAATGTTTGGTTATTGGTGAAATCCAGTAACGGCTGGCTGAAGAACGTAGATATTTTAGATGTAAATTCAGATACAGTTACCTTCCGTTACGAATCAGAATCGGAAGTAGATAAAAAAGTTTGGGAAAAGACAACAAGAATTGATAACATTGCAGAAATAGAAATTCGTCTGATGGCAATGCCAAAAGGCAATCAAAAAATACAAGACTTGCGCCAAAAGTTTTCTAAGCTACTCGAACAGGAAACCCAAGAGCCACAAGAATAATTACAAATATTGAATAATTCATAAATAACCAATGTAGAGACGGGGCGCAGTGCTACGTCTCCTTTTATTTGATCGCGTATTTTTTAAATTAATCAGGACTTACGCAGCAATAAGGCAAACAAGCGTGTTCCAGACATTCCAGATCCCCCCAACCCCCCTTTTTAAAGGGGGGCTTTGCGTAAGTCCTATTAATATAGCGGTTTTCACTTAGGTGTAATACATAATACAAATTGACCTCACCCTCATTCCCTCTCCTTGTTAAGGAGAGGGATGTCCGGAGGACAGGGTGAGGTTTTAAATGTATTCGACTCAACCGAAAAGCTCTATAATAAGCCGAAATTTTTAACTTTTAGAAAGAAGTTGATTTAATAATTCCCCTGAAGGAGTAAATACTCGTAACCGGACATAATCGGGGTCAGTTGGTTGCCAAACTACTTGATATCTATATGCTCCGTTGTTCCAAGTGTAAATTCTACGGTCGCTACTACCGGAAATACGTCCATTTTCTAAGTTGAGAGATGATGAATCTTTCAGCGATTGAGCTTGATAGAAGATATTATTATTGCTTTTAGATAAATTTAAAGACCATTCACTATTTGCAAATCTACCTTCAGGAAACGAATTTGAAGTTGAATTGGTACCTGAATTTGAAGTTGAATTGGTACCTGAATTTGAATTTGAATTTGAATTTGAATTTGAATTTGATTGATTTTGACGAGCAATATTTTCTCTTCTTATTTTTTCAGCTTCTTCTCTACGTCTTTTTTCAGCTTCTAATTGACTTTGTAACTCTTGTTCTCTTTTCGTATTTTGTTCGTTTTGTTCTAGTCGCAATTCTTCTGCTTTTTGACGCTCTTCTTCTATACTAGCTAACCTTAACTGAACTGCTTGTTGCTGATTCATCATTGAAAAAGCAAAAGTTCCCACTCCTCCTAAAAGCAAAACACTTATTACACCAATTATTACCGCTGCTTTTGAACCATTAGAAGAAGCTCTTTTATTATCTTGTTTATTCTCTTGAGGAGCAACAACCGTGTTTGCTTGGTTTGTTGAAGAGACAGCAGGTACAGGAGGTGCAAGTACAGTCGTAGCAATCTTTTCAATCTGTAACGCATTCAGCATTTCATCCGCACTCGAAAAGCGATCGCGTAAATGACTTTGAATTGCTTGATCCAATACGGCAGCTAATTGTGCGTCAACATCGGGAGTATGTTCTTTCCAAGTAACTTCCCCAGTACGAGGATCGCTATCTAGCTCTTGTGGCATTTTACCAGTCAGCAAATAAATTGCAGTCATGCCCAAAGCATACAAATCACTGTTAAATACCGGCCTTCCCGAAAGTTGTTCTGAAGACATAAAGCCAGGAGTACCAATAACAATAGAGGATTTTCCTGTAATTATGGAAGACTTAAGAGTATCAGCAGACGAACATACGATACTCTGCATAGTTTCTTTTACCGCACCAAAATCAATTAATACTGGTAAATTATCGGCATCCCGAATAATAATATTGTCTGGTTTAATATCTCTATGAACTATTCCCTTGTTATGAACGTAATCTAAAACAGGTAAAATTTTTAATAAGATATCTCTGACAACATCCGAACTAAACTTACCTTGAGTTCGTAACTTTTCAGAAAGAGTTTTGCCTTCGATGTATTCTTGAACTAGATAAAATTGTCCGTTAGATTCAAAATAGGCATACAGCGTAGGAATTTGATTGCTACCACCTCCTAACTGCTCCAAAATAGCAGCTTCCCGCAAAAATCTATTTTGAATCAGCTGATAAATCTCAGAACCTTTATTCATCGGCTTAAGCTGTTTAATCACACAGCACCGATTAGAAGGCATATGAATATCTTCAGCAACGTAAGTTTTGCCAAATCCACCATCGCCCAATTCTCGTATAATTCTATAGCGATTCTCCAGCATTTGATTCATGAGTCAATACCAAGATTTAACCTAATAAAAATAAAAAATAGAAAACTGTTAATCTGATTTATCTGTTGTATAAATTACACCGTTAATCTATAAATTAACTGAGTAATATTAATAATTTATGAAAATTTTATCAGGACTTAATAAAGCCCCCCAAATTAGCGGGGGGGTTGGGGGGATCTAGAATGTCTGGAACACGCTCCGGTACCCTTATCGCTGCGTAAGTCCTAATTTTGAAAGAGTAACTATATAGTTAGTCTTCACAATCAAAAACACCAATTCCCCAATATTTCACTAGTAAATAAGTAAATGTTCTATTTTAATTTATATATCGGGTAAAAAATCATACTGGAATTTGATCGAGACAATGACTCGTTCCTAGCCTCCGGGTTGGGAACGCATAGCCCAGAGGCTCTGCATCTCGTTAATCTGCTGTTATGCTGAGCTTTCAATAATTTCCAGCAGTAAGGCTAGAAACCAGTTATAAAGAGGGATACGTCTTAACTTAGTGCGATTCACCCAAAATATTCTTAATTCCTCAAACTCCCAAAAACTGCTTCACAATCGGCAATATCAAAACAGCATTCGCTTCATTAATATCACTACCATCATCAGCAACATTTGAAACTCTATCCACACCATTCTTCACTCTTTCACCCATTTGTCTTCTTTCAGGTTCAGAAAAA